>JAAYSP010000210.1 GCA_012518355.1 candidate division WS1 bacterium
ACTGGGAAGACTGGGAAGACTGGGAAGACTGGGAAGACTGGGAAGACTGGGAAGACTGGGAAGACTGGGGCAGTCGCTGGCGTGCCTGTGTCTGTCTGAAAAGTTGGCGAAATCGATCGGCCCATAGGGTTGCGTACTCTTGAGGCCTGTGAATATCGTGCACCAGAGGGTCTGTGACTACTGCTAACCACAGGGAGGCCACTCAGATGCCGAGACGGTGCGACGGTTTTACGCTAGTGGAACTGCTGGTGGTGATCGCCATCATCGCCATACTGGCAGCTATCTTGTTTCCGGTATTTGCCAGTACACGAGAGCGGGCACGACTCGCAAGCTGCACAAGCAACATCAAGCAGTTGAGCACCGCTGCAGCGATGTACGCCTCGGATTTCGATGGTGCGTTGAGCATTGGCGAGCAGGCATCAGTGCCGGGGACTCACAGCGGCTGGTGGTACTGGAAATGGTTCCCGTATGTGACCAACATCCAGGTGTATGTATGCCCCTCGGGCGTCCAGACCGATGCCGATGGCACTGATCTGGCGGCGCTTTTCCCCACCGGGGAAGATGGGCCCATCAGCTATGCTACCATCTGCGAGGACTGCTTTCCCAACCGATTGTGCGTGCTTGAGCAGGTCGCGCGCCCGGCAAATACGATGCTCCTGAGCGACAATCCATGGTCCGCAGCACGCAGCTGCCCACAGTCGCACAGCGGCCGTACGGGTCATCTGCCGCTGATTGAGATGCGCAAGGAGTATCGCGATTTCCCGTGGCATAGCGGAACGGTGACGATGGCTTTCATGGACGGTCACGCTAAGAGTGTGCCGTGGGATCAGATAGGCGGAGGTATAGGCGATCCGCTGTTCATGGGACAGTAGCCAGCGACCGGGCCATGATACAAGCGTTCGGCAGCACAGCCGAGGGGCTTGCTCGGGCTACAACAAAACTGTGACATCGCGGGCTGAAAGCACGTCTGCCGATCCCTATGACTCACTCGATGTTGCGCATTTGAAGCCCCATGCCGTGAAGTGCCGCACTCCTACTCCACTGTGACATGCGATATCCCCGATAACGCGGAGCGTATCAGTAGCTATGGCATCTGTGAAGCTGGTCAATCTCAGCAAACACTATGACAGTGTCGTGGCTCTGGACCGCGTCAATCTGGAGATAGCAGATCGCGAGTTCCTCGTCTTGGTGGGCCCATCGGGCTGTGGCAAGAGCACCTGTCTGCGGATTATCGCCGGGCTGGACCAGGCCAGTGCAGGGCAAGTCTGGATTGGCGACAGGCAAGTTGACGGCTTGTCACCGAAGGATCGCGATATCGCCATGGTGTTCCAGAGCTACGCACTGTATCCGCACATGAGCGTCTACGATAACATGGCGTTCGGACTGCGCTTACGGGGCGTGCCCCGAACGGAGATCACTCGTCGTGTACATGAAGCGGCCACTATGCTGGGCCTGCAGGAGCTACTGGACAGGCGGCCTGCTGCACTGTCGGGAGGTCAGCGGCAGAGAGTAGCTGTTGGGCGGGCTGTAGTGCGCGAACCGTCGTGCTTCCTGATGGATGAGCCGCTGTCGAACCTGGATGCGGGCCTGCGCCTGCAGACGCGGGCCGAACTAATTCGCCTGCACCGACGTCTCGGCATCACCACCGTGTATGTCACTCACGACCAGGTCGAAGCCATGACGATGGGCGATCGCATTGCCGTGATGAAGGACGGCCTGATACAGCAGTGCGATAGCCCACAAGTGGTGTATGATGCGCCGGTGAACCGTTTCGTGGCGGGCTTCATCGGCAGCCCTCCGATGAACTTCATGGAGGCGACGGTAGAGCGAGATGCCAGCGGTCTGTGGCTGATCGGCAGCGGATTTCGTGTCCTGGCAGACAGCGAAGACCACGCGCTGCTGGAGACATATGTGGCCCGCACGGTGACGATGGGCATCAGGCCCTCTGATATCAGTGACACGGAGGCTCCGGCCTGTAGAAGTGCAGCCGTCTCTACCATAGTACAAGTCATCGAGCCGATGGGTGACCACACTGTGCTGTATCTATCGCTGGGAGAGCAGCGGCTTGTGGCCAGTGTCAGTGGCTCCACCCAGGCACAGGAGGGTCAGCCTCTGCAGGTATGGTGGGACATGTCGCAGGTCCACTACTTCGACCCGGTCACCGAAGCGCGTCTGGGCTGATGTGTGCTGGTTGCCGCAGTCGCAGTCGTCTGGCCGGCGGCACTGAGCTGATGTTGAGCTGGAGTACCTGGCAGTTGAGGAGGTCCCCACCGTTTCCGCCACAGTGCAAGCTATAGCGCCGGTGGGGGATCACACGCTGTACTATCGCTGGAGGGGCGAGGCTTGTGGCCGGTGTCAGTGGCGTCACCCCGGCACAGGAGGGTCAGCCTCTGCAGGTATGGTGGGGCATGTCGCAGGTCCACTACTTCGACCCGGTCACGGAGGCACGCTAGGGCTGATGTGTGCCGGTTGCCAGTGATGCGCGCCTCCAGAGACGGCTCGGTCGGAGCTTGAGTGGGAGCAAGACGTCGGGGAGGATTCGTGCATCGGGCGGAAGAGGCCGATGGATCCGAAAGAGCTTGACCTAATCGGGCATATCGAGGAGCTGCGCACTGCAGTCATCCGGATTCTCGTGTGGCTGGCGGTGGGTACCGCGATCGCCTGGTCAGTGCGCAGTCAGCTCATGTCGTGGCTGGAGTATCCGGCGATTGAGGGGGCGCGGCGCGGCGGCCTGGAGGACTTCAGCTTCCACATTTTCGAGCCGGCCGGTGGCATCCTGTTGATGATGCAGATCGCGCTGCTGGGCGGCACTGTGCTGATGTTCGGCTTCATCGTGTGGGAGCTATGGCGCTTTGTCCGCCATGCGCTCAGTGCCCGGGAGCGCCGCTATGTGTACATCGTGCTGCCGGTATCGGTGCTTCTGTTTGCGAGTGGAGTCAGCTTCTGCTATATAGTCACCCCGGCGGCGTTCGGCTTCCTCATCAGGTTCAACGTAGAGTTGGGAGTCGAGGCGCAGTTCATCCTCAGCTCATATCTGCGCTTTTTCATGCGTCTCCTACTGATGTTCGGCCTGGCCTTCCAGACGCCGCTGGTGCTGTGGTTCCTGGCGCATCTGGAACTGGTTTCGAGCGCGCGGCTATGGGCCACATGGCGTTGGGCTATCGTGATCATCATGCTGATAGCTGCCATAGTCACACCTACCCCGGATCCGTTCAACATGATGCTGCTGGCAGGACCGATGATGGTGCTGTATTTTCTCAGTCTCGGATTGGTGGAGATGGTGGAGCGGGCACGGAGCAAACGCAGACGATCTGAAGTCTCGGTCATGGCATCTCCGCTGCAGTCCCCGGCTGCACTGCAGGCGGCCCGCACTGAAGCTGAGACAGATCAGCATCCCGACCTCGAAGCCGAGCATGTCCGGCTGGAGCGGCTGTATGCTGAGACCGGTGGTATGCTTCCAGTTGAGCCCCAGGATGACGCCGGTGAGACAGGTGGCGAGCAGCCATGAACCCTGAGGAAGCGCTGAGAGAAATCATCACTGAGTGCGGCTATCGGGAGCGGTTGCTGCATACCGAGCGCATACCGGGACGCTCTGCCCGATACGGAGAGCTTACCGTCGAGCTAGAGCCATCTGTGAAGTCTCTGTTGCAGGCGCAGGGCATAGATAGGCTCTACAGCCATCAGGCGGAGGCGATAGATGCGGTGCTACGCGGGTGCAACGTTGCCGTAGTCACTGGCACCGCAAGTGGCAAGACGCTATGCTATCTGATCCCCATCGTACAGGCGCTTGCGCGTCGAGCGTCCAGTCGGGCGCTGCTGATCTACCCCACGAAAGCGCTGGCTCAGGATCAGTTGCGCAAGCTGTCTGATTTCGGCGCTGGACGCAGCTTTACTGCTGCCACCTATGACGGTGACACTCCCCAATCGGTCCGTCGGCAGGTGAAAAAGCAGGCACAGGTGGTGCTGACCAATCCAGACATGCTGCATGTGGGGATACTGCCGTATCACCATACCTGGGCCGAGTTTTTCCGCAGCCTCGAGTATGTGGTCATAGACGAGATGCACACCTACCGGGGCGTGTTCGGTTCGCATACAGCAAACGTCATCCGGAGGCTGCGACGAATCGCCGCACACTATGGAGCGGACCCACGCTTCATCTGCTGTTCGGCAACCGTAGGCAGCCCGTTGCGGCTGGCCGGTGAGTTGACTGGCCTGGAGTTCCATCTGGTGGATGAGGACGGTTCGCCTTCCGGTGAGCGGCTGCTGGGCTGGTGGAACCCTCCGCTGCTGGACGAGGCGACCGGGCAGCGCGCCAGCGCAAATGTAGATGCGGCGCAGCTGCTGTCCCAGCTGGCCATGCGAGGAGTGCGTAGCATAGCATTCACGCTGTCGCGCAACACTGCTGAGCTGATCTTGCGTCATGCCCGCAACCTCCTGGCAGATAGAGGCCTCGAAGATAAAGTGATGGCCTACCGGGCGGGCTATCTGCCCGAGCAGCGACGTGCCATCGAGCGTAGGCTGTTCGACGGCGATCTGCTGGCGGTCACCTCCACCACTGCACTGGAGCTGGGGGTGGACATAGGCGGCCTGGATGCGGTGATCATGGTGGGCTATCCGGGCAGTATCGCAGGCTTTCGCCAGCAGATGGGGCGGGCCGGACGTGAGGGGCAGACCGCGCTGGCCATCCTAATCGGGCTAAGCGGCGGGTTGCACCAGTATCTGATGCAGCACCCACAGTTCCTGCTACAGGCCGATGCAGAGCAGGCGGCGCTGGACCCGCGCAACGAATTCATACTCGGCGCTCACCTGCTGTGCGCGGCCTATGAGTTGCCGATTGCTCAGGCCGACAGCGGCCTATTCGGGCCGGCTACCGGTGAGCTGCTCGAAATACTCGCCGAGGAGGGCTTCCTGAGCCTGCGCCAGGGGATGTGGTACTGGACTCAGCCGGACATCTATCCGGCGGGGCAGATCAGCATTCGCTCAGTGGCAGGGAAGCACTATGATATCGTGGATCTGACGCAGGATACGCTACTGGGCACGGTGGATGCTGACGCTGCGTTTCGGACTGTGTATCCGGGGGCGGTATACCTGCATGGGGGCGAGACATATCGGGTGGAGCAGCTGGATCTGGAGCAACGGCGAGCCGATGTTGTGGCTGCGGAGGTGGACTACTACACTGTGCCGATGAGTGTCTCACAGGTACACGTCAGAGAAACCACGGAGCAGTTCCAGGCTGGCGACCTGACTGTCCGCTACGGACCTGTGGATATCAGCACACGAGTTATCGGTTATCGCAAGATCCGCACCAGAGACCATCGAGAGTTGGGCGTTGAAGAGCTTGCCCTGCCCACCCGCGAATTCGATACATATGGGCTGTGGCTGAGCAGCTTGGAGGCGATGCGAGTATGCGCAGACGGAGGACATGATCTGTTGGGCAGTCTGCATGCACTAGAACACATCCTGATCGGGCTGCTGCCTCTGTTTGCCATGTGTGACCCGCGAGACGCAGGAGGCGCTTCGGAGATGGCACATCCGGATACTGGAGCTCCCACCGTGTTCATCTATGACGCTTACCCCGGCGGTGTCGGCATCACACGGACTGTGTACATGCGTCTCGGTGAGCTTCTGACAGCGGCAGCCGAGACCATAGCTGGCTGCCCATGCGAAATCGGTTGCCCTGCGTGTGTCCAGTCGAGCAGTTGTGGCAGTGATAACTCACCTCTGGACAAGGCGGGTGCGGTTGCGCTGGCGCGGAGCTGGGCACAGATGGTACAGATGACGTAGCTGGCGTAGATGGTGCGGATGGTGCGGGTAGACTGGGAGATAGGGCGGATCCACTCAGAAGATGCTGGCATGGGAGGAAATCCCACTCCGATTGGGGAAGATGCATGGACTGGAGAGATAGCATGTCAGTAGATCTTCACATACACTCCACCGTGTCCGATGGCACGTTGACGCCTGAGCAAATCGTGGCGGAGGCGCTAAGGCTGGGTCTCGAGACGATAGCCATCGCTGATCATGACCATGTGGCTGCTACTGCGGCGGCTCAGGAGGCTGCCGAAGGGCGTCTACTGGTGCTACCTGCGGTGGAAATCAGCACGGAACTGAATGACACTGAGGTACATATCCTCGGCTACATGATGGACTGCACCAACAGCACTCTGCTGCAGATGCTGTCTCGTGTGCGTGAAAGCCGTGAGCATCGGGCGCAGGAGATGGTGAGACTTCTCAGAGAGCTGGGGGCCCCCATACAGTACGAGCAGGTGCAGCGACTGTCGGGGGGTGGCAGTGTAGGCCGTCCGCATGTGGCCAGGGCGCTGGTCGAGTGTGGCATGGTCGGCAGCCAGAGCGAGGCATTTCGACTGTATCTACGGCGTGGCCGCCCGGCATATGTTCCGCGGTACAAGCTTACGCCAACTGAGGCGATCGATTTGGTGCGACAGGCTGGGGGCGCTGCGATACTGGCACACCCCGGGTTATGTCGGGATCAGGCGATAGTGAACCGTGTCCTCGCCATGGGCATAGACGGTCTGGAAGCCTATCACACCAACCATACGGCTGGAGAGACAAAGCGGTATCTCGAGATGGCTGCCCGCCATGGGCTGCTGGTGACCGGAGGCAGTGACAGCCATGGTCCGGAGGGGCCCATCCCCGTGAAAATCGGCAGTGTGCCGGTACCGGGGACGGTAGCTGAAGAGCTCATCAAGTGGGCTGAGACACATGATGCACATATACTGGCAGGTGGGTGATTGCATGGAGACAGTTCTGAGGGTGGCTCCGCAAGCTTCGGACGTGACGATCCTGACTGTAGTCGGTGACAAGGTAGACCCCGAGCGCGGCCTGCATCGCCTGCAGGGCGTCCTGGAGCGTCTGATTGATACCGATAGCAGGTATCTGGTCGTGGACCTGTCCGGACTTGGCGCGATTGAGTTTCACGTGCTGGCCGAGTTCATGTGGGCGGTGATCATGTTGCGCGCCTACGGGGGCAACATGGCATTCGCGGCCGCGTCTGAACCGGTGGCTGCTACTCTAGTGCAGCTTGGAGTGGACCGGATGGTCAAGTACTATGACACCGTGGATGATGCCGTGGTCGCCCTGCGCGGTTCGCCGCCACCATGAGACAGACTGGCGCAAGGCGCTGTCCGGGGTGAGAATCGGTGACAGGTGGGACGGCTAGTCCGTTTGTCTGAGTGTGAGAAGAGAAGGTGTGATGGCTGTGAAGTCACAAGTGATAGTTTGTTTCGGAGACTCGGTCACCCAGGGGGCACCGTACGTTCCGGTTCAAGACTGCTTCCCGGTGGTGCTGGAGCGCCGTCTGAACCACTATCTCCAGCGGTTTGATACAGCAGTGAGTGTGGTCAACTCCGGAGTTGCAGGCGAAAACAGCGCCGAAGGGCTGGCCCGTTTTGATGCGGCAGTAGCCATGCACAAGCCGTCTCTGGTCACGGTAGAGTTTGGCCTGAACGATTTGCGACCTGAACCGGCCAAACTTATCGAACCCGATCAGTTTGCGCAGAACCTGCAGGAGATTTACGACCGCTGCCGGGGCCTGGATGCGCAAGTGATACTGATGACGCCCAATCCGGTTATCAACCGACTTCACGGATCGTGGGGTACCAGCCTATACGACTCGTACGGAGGATGCAACGGAGCGGTTAGTGCCTATGCCGAGGTGGTGCGCCAGGTAGCGAGAGAGACCGGGGCAGTGCTATGTGACATCTACACCCGCTGCATCGAGGTGGCGATTGAAAAGCAGTTCGTCGGGGAATGCTATGACTACGAGGATCTGGTCTGCCTGAGCACACACATCAGTGAGACTGACGGTGTCCATCCCACGATTACAGGTCAGTATCTTATCGCCGGCGAACTGTATAGAGATATATTGCTGCACGAGTTCCTGGATTGCGCAGAAGATTTGTAGGAGTTGATAGGGGCGTTGACAGGAGTCGCCATGTGATGTAGAGCACAATTGTACTGTTGCGATGAGCGAGTATCTGCTGAGTTGCCGATGCCACCAGGATGAGGAGCGTCATGGCTCAGGAACGGTATGCACAGTGGCAAGGCCGGCTGAACGAGACCGTGGCAGCATGCGGACGCGGTTACGAGCTGGAGCATGTAACCGATACCGATCTGGTACGAAACGCCCAGGAGGGTGTGGAGAAGGCGTTTGCCGCGATCGTGGACCGATACCACGCGCGCATCTACGCTCTGATTTATCGGGTGTGTGGCCCAACCGATGCGGAGGATTTGACGCAGGAGGTCTTCCTACGCGCCATGGGGCGGCTGCATAAATTCGAGCCACAAAGCGAAGCATCACTGCGGACCTGGCTGTATCGCATCGCTATGAACCTCAGCATCAACCAGTTGCGCCAAATGAAGCGCAGACAGAGGTTTGAAGGGCTCTCACTTGACGCGCCCATACATCCTGATGGAGACGCAGTGTACCTGGCAATTCCTGACAGCTCTACCGCCCCAGAGCGACTTGTCGAGAGGGCCGAAACGCACAGGCTGGTTCATGCGGTGATCCGCCAGTTGGTGCCCAAGCATCAGCAAGTGCTCGTGCTAGTTGACCTCGAGGGGATGGAATACGAAGAGGCTGCGGCGGTCATCGGCTGTCGCGTGGGCACGGTCAAATCGCGCCTGTCGCGTGCTCGCGAGGCTTTTTCGGTGAAGATGAGGGCCTGCATGGCAGTGCCGGGGGCAAAGTAGGCACCATGGGAAGCCCAGTAAAACTGGAGGAGGAGTTGCTGACCTGTGAGCAGGTTCAGCGATGGTGCTGGCACGGGCGGTTGGAAGACCTATCGCTTGCCGACCTGTTAGCCGTTGAACGCCACTGCGAACAGTGCGTCAAGTGCCGCAGACTCGTGCACAGCTCTGAGAGGCATCGGTCCGCCGCATCTATTCCTTCTCCTTCACCAGCACCAGTCCCCAGACCCCCCCGGTATCTGGCTGCTCAGATCAAGAGTGAGGCACACCAGCGACTGCCGGCGCAACAGGCTTGTGTGCGCAAGCGGCTGATTGGGTCCCCGCATTTTCTGGCTGTGTGTGCTGTGATAACTGCCGGCATCATCGCTACACTGGCAGCTGTATACTACTTCAACAGCTCAAAGCCGCGCGAAGATGCATGGGCCCCAGCCCTTGTGGTCACCTCAGGTAGTGGGACTATCATACTGGCAGACAGTGAAGACCCGGCGAGAACAGTATCGACCGAAGAGATGCTCGAGAGGTTCTCGCAGAGGCAGGCAACTTCAGGCCGGCAAGATACTGGCAGCGAAACCAGAGAGATGGACCATCTGCCGAAGGCCCCTCTATCTGCTGTCACTACCACACCTGCAGTGGAGCTATCGTCACCAGCATCTTCGGGCAGGCTGTGACGTACTGTCGTGGGCATCATCTGCGCGCTGTGCATATAGAGGCTGTTCTCGTGCTCGACATAGCTGTCTAGCGCAGGTTGACCTTGCGTGTCCTCCCATCGGTGCCCCTGAGCTCGAGATAGCTTTTGTGATACTCCACTTCAGCCCCCAGAGCCTCGACCAGAAAACGCAGAGGTACATAGACGCGCCCTTCGATGAGCCGTGGCGGGACATCCAGAGGCCGCTCAATTCCGTTCACCCACGCCCTCGGCAGATCCACCTGTAACACCACCCGCCTGCGAGCATCGCTCAACGCTACCGACCTTGTCGGTCTCGACCAGGCCACCTGCATCCCCAGCCACTGTGCGACATCACGCACTCCTACCAGAAGCCTCTCATCCTCGACCACCCACTCGCGCACCGTACTGTCGGCGGTGGCCATCTGTCCAGCCGCGAAGCATAAGAGGATGCCGGATATGGAGACTGTTAGCCGCAATCTGTTCATGCTAGAATCATAGCCATCTGTTGCGCCACGGTCAATTCACGCTGGCATGGAAGAGACGGTCAACTGCGGATTCCTGCGCCAGGTAGTGGGCTGGATAAAGCATGGGCCCCGATTCTCCCGACGCCTTCACGAAGCTGCCTGGCCATCCAGCAGTTCTCCGAGCATGGCCTATGTGACATACGATGACGCTGGAGGAGGAAAGCCGGTCTTCGCTGGAGAACCTTTCGCGGTGTACCGATGCCACAGGGTCCATCCAGAGTTATCGTGACCACGCTTTTGCGGGGCCGTCCTATGTCTGGCTATGCCAAATCTGCCGCTCCCATCATCTGTGGGGAACATCGCCTGGAGTTCGCTGGACGAACGTTCGTGATGGGGATCATCAACACCACACCGGATTCGTTTTCGGGTGATGGGGTGGAAGCCGACGTGTCAGTGGTGATGGCGAAGGCACGTGCATTTGTCCAGGCTGGTGCGGATATGCTCGACATAGGCGGGCAGTCCACGCGACCGGGAAGTGAAGAGGTGTCGGCGGAGGAAGAGTTGCGTCGCACGATCGCTCCCATCAGAGCCATGGCCTCCGAGTTTGATGTCCCTGTCTCGATAGACACCTCACGTCCTCGGGTTGCACTTGCGGCGGTGGAGGCGGGTGCCTGCTTCATCAACGACATTTACGCACTCCGGCGCGATGGCATGATACAGGTGGCCGCCGACACTGGTGTGGGCGTCTGTCTCATGCACATGCAGGGTGAGCCGCGTACGATGCAGCAGCAGCCCTGCTATCGCGATGTCGTCTGCGATGTCCGTGATTTCCTGCAGCAGCGGATCGCAGCAGTTGTGGATGGCGGGGTGGCTGAGTCCCAGATCATGGCAGATCCGGGGCTGGGATTTGGCAAGACTGTGGAGCACAACCTGGAGCTTATCCGCCGCCTGCGTGAACTGACAGAGCTTGGCCGCCCGGTGCTTGTCGGCCCCTCGCGCAAGTCTACTATCGGTACTGTGCTCAACCAGCCTGATCCGCAGCAGCGCCTGTGGGGTACTGCGGCGATGTGCGCAATCGCAATAGCTAACGGTGCGGCGATGATCAGGGTGCATGATGTGGAGCAGATGGTGCAGGTCGCGCGGATGAGTGACGCAGTGGTGTATGGTTGGCAGGCGCAGGAGTAGCCGCCATGATCGCTGAGAGCAAATCCAGCATGCGCGCACATGTGTTGGCCTGCCGTGATGCTCTCAGTGATGCCGAGAGAGCTCGGAAGAGCCGTCGGATTGCCGATCGGGTGATGGCGCTGCCCGAGTTTCACAGCGCACAAGTGCCTTTGCTGTTCGCTTCGTTCGGCAGTGAAGTGGACACATGGCCGCTGATCCGCGCCGCGTTGCAGGTTGGCAAGCGTGTGGTGCTGCCTGCGGTTAGCAACTCGCCCCGGTGCCTGCGATTGCGCCGGGTGGACGATAGCGAAGTAGACCTGCAGCCTGGTGTATGGGGTATCATGGAGCCGCGCGAGCACTGCGTAGAGGTGGCGTCATCGGAGCTTGACTTCGTGCTCTTGCCGGGGGTGGCGTTTGATGCTCGCGGTGGGCGGCTCGGCTATGGAGGTGGCTACTACGACTGGCTGCTGGCGCAGTTGGGTGCGCAGAAGCCGTCTGTGCCGCTGGTGGCCGTTGCGTTTGAGCTGCAGATAGTGCCTGTGGTTCCCACCGATACGCATGATCTGCCAGTTCCTATAATAGTGACTGAAGAGCGTATCATCACCTGCTGCGCGGGCGAAAAGCCCGTTGCAGCTTCGGGGGCGGGACATGAGCCGTGACGTGATCCGCATGACCAACATGTCGTTTTACGGCCATCACGGAGTGGACGATTCCGAACGCGAATTGGGCGGACGTTTCTCTCTTGATGTAGAGCTGTACTGCGATTTGCGGGCTGCTGGTCGCAGTGACAGCCTACATGACACGGTGGACTACAAAGCAGTGTACGAACTGGTGCGGCAAGTCGAGGCTGGCTGCAACTACAAGCTACTCGAAGCGCTCGTCCATGATGTCGCTCAAGCGGTACTATCTCGCTTTGTGGTGGATGCTGTGACTGTCAGGGCCCGCAAACAGAGTGTGCCGTTGGGCGGTTTGATCGACCATACCGAGATAGAGATACACAGAACTCGAAGTGATCTGGAAACGTAGATACGGAGGCAAGCATGGACAGACCGACAGTAATCAGGAAGGGCGATGGAGAGCTCCTTTTCGATGCCGGACAACTATCAGCGCTGGCGGGAGGCGAGCTGAAATTCCGTGATGTTGCGGTGAACAATAGTAGCCTGGCACCTGGAGGACAGCTACCTCTTGGCGCGCATGGCGACAAGCTGGAGGTGGTCACTCCGGTGGCTCTGGGCGATGTGCAGGGGCCAGTCGTGCGATACACCGATGATGCCGGCGGCTATGACCTGGAGCTGTGCTCCTACGACAGTATCGTCATCCCGCGTGGGATGGCTCATGCCGCATACAATCTGTGCGACTGCACCGTGGCGCTTATGATTGCCAACTTCGATTACCTCGATTAGAATCGATTATAATTCTCAAGCAGATATCGCGATAGCCCCAGGAGAGGCAGGATGCTGACGCGAGTATCCGTGGCCGACTACGCGGCTGAACTGGCATCAGGCAAACCGGCACCCGGTGGGGGCAGTGCCGCGGGACTGGCTGGTGCACTGGGTGCGGCTCTCGGCGAGATGGTGGCCAATTTTACGGTAGGCAGGCAACAGTACGCTGATGGCGAGCAGGAAGTGCGCGCTGCTCTGGAGCGCCTGACTGAACTGAGGGCCGCTCTGCTGGCACTTACCGACTCTGATGCGCAGGTATATCCGCGGGTGCGCGCCGCTTACAGGCTGCCGAAGGATACCGAGGAGCAGAAAATGCAGCGCTCCGGGGCCATACAGGATGCCTGCAGGGCTGCGGCAGAGGTGCCAGGTCAGATCGTCTTACGTTGCTGCGAGACGCTGGAGCAGTTGCCGGTACTGCTGGAGAAGGGCAACCCAAATCTGCTCAGCGACGTGGGCGTGGCGGCCAAACTGGCTCTGGCCGGTGCCCATTGTGCATGGCTCAACGTCGAGATAAATCTCGCTGTTCTCACTGATCGACAGTTTGCCGCGCAAGTTCGCTCAGAGATGGCGGCTAAGCTACAGGCTGCCGAGGATGTCACACAACAGCTTTGGGAAGCGACTGTAAAGCAAATCTGCAAGTAACGCACAGGGGAGGTCCGTGTTGGCCGCACGAATTCTGGAAGGACCACCGATTGCCGAGCGTATCAAGACTCAACTGAAAGCACAGATCAGCGAACTCGCCGCTATCCGCCCTCCGCGGCTGACGGCAATACTGGTTGGCGACAATCCGGGCTCGAAATTTTACGCCAAGAGTCAGCAGAAGGACTGCGAAGAATTAGGCATCGGCTACCAGCTCAGAGAGCTGCCCGACGACATCGCACAAGCTGAGCTGCTCGAAATGCTCTCGGAGCTGAACGCCGATGCGGCAGTTACCGGCATAATCCTGCTGGTGCCGGTGCCCAAACATCTCAACGCTCGGCTACTGCAGGCCGCTATCGCGCCCGAAAAGGACGTAGACGGTGTGCATCCGGCTAACCTGGGGTGTGTGGTCCGGGCTGATCGAACGCTTGCCCCGTGTACAGCACAGGCAGCGGTGGCTGTGATCGAAGAGGCCGGAGTGGAGCTGAAAGGCGCAGAGGTGGTGATAGTCGGCCACTCCGAGATAGTAGGCAAGCCTACTGCTCTGTTGCTGATGGAGTCTCTGGCCACTGTGACAGTCTGCCACATCGAGACCCGCGATACTGCCGCACACTGCCGCACCGCCGACATAGTCATCTCAGCAGCAGGTGTCCCCGGGCTGGTAAAAGCCGACTGGATCAAGCCCGGTGCACTGGTTGTAGATGTAGGCATCAACCGTGTGAAGAGCGAAGATGGCAAGTCCAGAGTGGTCGGCGATGTGGATCCGGCGGTGGTTGACGTGGCGGGGATCCTCACACCGGTGCCTGGTGGCGTAGGCTGTGTGACCGCAGCGATGCTGATGAAAAACACGGTTGCCGCCGCTGCCCTTCAAGCCAGACTGAGCGCCTGAAGCTCAGCTTCGGACACGCTTTGTGATTCTGGCCAGCCTGGCTCATGCACCCGTGCTGGGGCAGTTCATGCTGACTGAGCAAGAGGAGCGAATGCTATGTCACTGCAGCAAGCTATAAACTCAGGGAAGTTCCTCGTCACAAGTGAGGTTGGCCCTCCGAAGGGCATCCACCTGGAAGGCATGGTCGAAGACGCACAGGCCTGCCATGCTCTGGTAGATGGCACCAACGTGACCGACATCCAGTCTTCGGTCATGCGTGCATCCTCACTTGTCGGTTGCATCAAGCTGCAGCAGGCTGGTATCCATCCGATCATGCAGATGGTTTGTCGGGACCGCAACCGCCTATCTCTGCAGAGTGAGCTGCTGTCGGCAGCGGCGATGGGCATCACCGATGTACTGTGTCTGACCGGAGACTATACCACGATGGGCGATCATCCGCAGGCCAAGCCGGTGTTCGATCTGGACTCTGTGCAGCTGCTAGCCGTGGCCAGAGGCTTGATGGAGGGCCATGACATGGCCGGAAACGAACTAGATGGTGAGCCGCCGCAGTTTTGCCTGGGCTGTGTGGTCAATCCAGGAGCTGAGCCGCTGGAGCCACAGATCATGAAGCTGCATAAGAAAATCCGTGCCGGTGCTCAGTTTGTCCAGACACAAGCCGTATACGACACGGAGCTTTTCGCCAACTTCATGCGCCAGGCCGGTGACCTTGGAGTGCCGGTGCTGGCCGGTATCGTGATGCTCAAATCTGCGGGCATGGCCAACTATATGAACAAGTTCGTCGCCGGCGTCAGCGTTCCGGCAGAGATGATTGCCCGTATGAAGGAGGCTCAAGACAAGGTACAGACCTCCATCGAGATCACCTGTGAACTTATCAGGGGCATCAGAGACAACTGCCAGGGCATCCACTTGATGCCACTGGGCTGGAGCAAACACGCGGCTACCGTAATCCGCGAGTGCGCACTGGCCTGATGTGAGGGCAGCCCGATAGACCAGACTCGCGATGAGAGTGTATGCCTAACTCGCTCGGCATTCAAGCCTTCGGCAAGGCACGAATACACGGCTCTGACTGCAATATCTTGGGATGGCCAACTCAACAGCAGGAGGAGATGCATCATGGACGAGAAGAGACGCGACAACTCGCAGTCAGGTTGCGATTGGGGGCGGGAGTTCGACCTGCAATCTACCCAACCTGAGCCACTCTTGGTGCGCCCTCACCATCTGCTGTGCGCTGTGTGTGTACGCGGTGGCTGTGAGACCCCGCCGTGCGGCAAGCAGGCGCTGCAGGAGCTTCTGGACAGGGTGTGGGAGAATCCGTACATGCCGCTTCGGATTGTGCCGGACCTGGAGGTCACTCACCCACACTACCGTGATGTGTTTGAGCAGCGCGGAGCCGCGCCACTGCCGGACCGTTTCGAGCAGCGTTTCGCAGACCATGTGGCCCGCCGTCGTGACCTAGAGGTATGCCGCCGTCTACATATCGCTCAGGAGGCGGTAATTCCGGCCATGTGGGTCTATCGGATGCTTTTCAATCGGGTGCCGACTGTGGCCGATATCTGCGGGGAGGCTGACCCACCGTCAGATAAATGGCCTTCTTGCCCCCATGCACAGGCGGGCTTCTACGAGAAAATCGCGGCGGGCGAGGAGCCTGAGGCCCCGGATCCTGACCAACCGGAAAAGAGTACACGTGAGTGGGGTATGATGCGAGCGCGAAGCCGCAGCGAGATGGATCGAGTGAAGGCAGAGGCAGCACGCAGCATCGCAGAGGTTGATCATCTGTATATCCGTGCCCAGCATCTGATGTGCATCTTGTGCGCCCACCACTACGAAGAGCCGATTGTGGCAGATATGCTGGTGGAGCTGCGATACCGCATGGAGCAGGAGCCCGATATTCCCGTGACTATAACCGAGGGCTGCTGCATGGTGTGCGACAACTGTGCGGTGTACGACCCTGCTCAAAACATCTGCTATTCGTTCCAGATTGAAAACCAGCTCCGAGATCTAGGCATACTGAGACGACTGGGGTTAGTACCGGGAGCCACGCTCCCAGCAGGTGAGCTGTATCAGTTGGTCTATGACCGCATCGAGTCGGTGGCGGATACCTGCACATCCGGCGACGATCCAAATCCGGCACCGTTTTGGCCCAACTGTAGCAGTGCGCAGAAGCCCCACTACGAACAAGCGCGTCAGAAGGGCGTCATAACAGGAAATCCCAGGCAAGACTAAAACGTCGCCGCGACACCGCGAGCCCTCGCCACTACTGCGAAGGCAGGGTGTGAGAGAGGTGACTGGGTAGACTCTGATACATCGTCAAGTGATAGTCCGTTCGCAGAGCTGTCTGCAGCAGGAGGTACAGTGATGTCTACACAAGCGCAACTGCAACTGGCGCTGGATTTTGCCAACCTATCTCAGGCCCTCCGGGCAGCACAGGAGGCCTGGGAGGCCGGAGTGCGTCGGCTCGAGGCCGGTACTCCACTCATCAAAAGCGAGGGCCTGGACTGTGTGCGTCAACTAAGACGCCAGTTCCCCGAGGCTACCATAGTCGCCGACATGAAAATCATGGACGCGGGCCGTGCAGAGGTCGAGATGGCTGCCAAGTCCGGAGCCGACGTGGTGGCGGTGCTCGGCGCGGCGTCCGACGCTACCATCCGCGAATGCATCGAAGCGGGGCGCAGCTATGATGCTACTATCATGGTAGATCTCATCGAGGTCGCCGATCCAGTGCGTCGTGCCCGGGAGGCCGAGCAGATGGGCGCGGCAGCGGTGGGAGTGCACTGCCCCATAGACGTCCAGATGGAGGGCGGCGATCCGCTACAGGCACTCCGAGAGGTGGCGCAGGTGGTGTCTATCCCGGTAGCTGTAGCGGGTGGCATCCACTCTGAGAGCGCCGCATTGGCCGTGCAGAATGGCGCGAGCATCGTGATAGTCGGTGGTGCCATCATCAAGGCACCCGATGCTCGCCAGGCTGCCGCAGATATCTTGCAGGCGATGGCTTCCGGTGAAGCGGTAGCTACCGACCGATACAAACGCTATGGGGCCGAGGAGCTGCGAGAGGCCTTCATGCAGGTGAGTGCGGCCAACATCTCCGACGCCATGCACCGCAAGGGCTGGGTGCCGGGCCCGATGCCGATAAGGCCCGGCCTCAAGTGTGTCGGTCCTGCGCTGACAGTGTGGAGCTACCCGGGCGACTGGCACAAGCCGGTAGCTGCCATAGATGAGGCTGAGCCCGGTTCGGTGCTGGTGGTAGATGCCGGTGGTGTGGGGCCGGCAGTGTGGGGTGAGGAGGCGTCCAGAAGCTGTATCACCAAGGGTTTGGCCGGAATCGTGATCCACGGTGGATCGCGTGACAACGCGGAAATCGCTGAGCTGGGTTTCCCGTGCTTCTCCACTGTTCAGTGCCCGGCGGCCGGTGACCCGCGCGGTGTGGGCATGATCGATGTGCCCCTGCATATCGGCGAGACTGACATCCGCACCGGCGACTGGGTGATTGCCGATGATGATGGCGTGGTAGTAGTACCGGCTGAACGCGCGGTGGAGATTGCCAACCGAGCTCTCGATGTGGTTGAGCGTGAGGCGCGCGAGAAGGCTGAGATAGCTGAGAAGGGCATGACGCTGGGGCAGGTCTCGGAACTGATGCGCTGGGACCAGCAGCGGCGAGAGTGAGGCCCTGTCGGGCCGACGCTATGCACTTCGTATCTCAACAGGACCTATGTGATGGGGACCGGTGCCATCGCCCGCGCATGGTCGGTGCAGAGCTCCAGTGCCAGCGGATGAAATGCGTATGCAGCTTCCGGCTGACCCGGAAATCCTGATAGTAGGCCCCGGCTCTATGGGGCTGATGCATGCCGCTCTGCTGGCCAGGGCAGGCCGGCACGTGACGCTTCTGGATCATAGGCCGGAGCGGGCAGCGGCCCTGTCACGGGTCGGCATCCGTGTCAGGGGCGCGGCAGGTGACTTTCGGGTGAGTATCCCGGTGGTCTCCGATGCATCAGACGCTGCATCGCCGGATCTCGTAGTGTTTCTGGTGAAGGCTCACAGCACATCGGCTGCACTGGCACATGCTCGCGACGCTTTCAGGCCGGACACAGTGTTGCTCACACTGCAAAACGGCCTGGGAAACTATGAACTGCTGGTGGAATTTGCCGGGTCAGACCGTGTACTGGGCGGCACCACTTCCTCGGGAGCGTATCGGCCTGGCGATGGTGAGGTGTTCGTGGCAGCGATCGGCGACATGCGGATAGGCGGCAGTGAGGTGGTGCTACCTGTGGCCGATGCAATCTGTGCACTCTTCAGCGATGCCGGCCTGCCTGCGCAGACTAGTGATGACCTGCAGAGCCTGCTATGGCATAAGGCAACCGTGAACGCGGGCATAAATCCGCTTGGTGCACTGGCCGGAGTGCGAAACGGAGTGCTGCTGGAAGTGCCGGCACTGCGACTGCTGCTACGCGGACTGGTGGAAGAGGCAGTGGATGTAGCTTCGAGAGCCGGGGTGCGCCTGGATGGGGACATGGTGGCTGCGGTCGAGGAGGTAGCCTGTCGCACTGCGGAGAACCGCTGCAGTATGCTGCAGGACCTGGAGGCAAGTCGGCCCACCGAAATCCGGCAGATCAGCGGGCACATCGCCGCAGTTGGCCTGCAGCAGGGTGGCAGTGGGTGGCTGAACGAGACAGTCCACAAGCTGGTGGAGGCAGCCGAGTGCCGCTGGCATGGGGCAGAAACGGAGCAGACATGATCATCATCGGAGAGCTGATAAACGGTACTCGCAAACGTGTGGGACAGGCAGTCGCTGATCGTGATGAGCGATACATCTCCAACCTGGCGGCTCAGCAGGCTGAAGCGGGCGCAGACTTCATAGACTGCAATCCCGGGACGGTTGGTGACGCCGAGATTAGCGACATGCAGTGGCTGGTGGAGACGGTGCAGGCAGTCACCGATCTGCCCATCAGTTTCGACAGCCCAAACCCGGCCGCTTTGCACGCGGCGTTCGAGGTATACCAGACCGATGCGGTGCCCATGATCAACTCTATCACCGCCGAACAGGAAAAACTCGATGCACTGCTCGACTTCGTGGTTGAGAGTGGAGCAAATGTGATAGCTCTGGCACTGTCAGATCAGGGCATGCCCTCTTCTGCCGAAGACCGTGTCGATGCCTCAGCATCTCTGATAGGCGTTCTGACGGAGGCCGGCGTCCCCGCAGAACGGATCTTCATAGACCCGCTGGTGACGCCTCTAGGTACTGACTCGAAGGCAGGATGCAGCTTCCTGGGCGCGGTGCGGGCTATCCGGGACCAGTGGCCTGCCGTGCATCTTACCTGTGGGCTGAGCAACATATCGTTCGGTTTGCCACAGCGCAGGCTGCTGAACCGGATCTTCATGGCCCAGGCTATAGCCGCGGGGCTCGATTCGGCCATCATGGATCCGCTTGATGCCGAGATGATGGCCACCATCTGCACTGCAGAAGCACTGGCCGGATGTGACGAGTGGTGCACAAACTACATCTCGGCTGCCCGCGCGGGGCGGCTGGCCTGAGCCCGATTATATGGTCAGACTACGCTATGCAGCACTGTTTGCACTACTGCTAACGGCGGGATGGCTGCTGTGGCTGGGATATGTGGCCAACTGGCGACAGGCAGTCTTCTGCGAGTCGCTGGGGGAGGCGGCGCTGTCCTGGCGCCTCTTGGGACTGGGGGCAGCCTGCTATTCGATGGCCGCTACTTCGCACCGGGATGAGTTGCGCCACTACCTGGCCATAGGTGACCAGGCTGGAGAGAGTCTGGCGCGTCGAGAAGTGGTGCGTGTGCGGATGACGGTGGCGCGGATCCTGCTGGCGGCCAGGCGGCCCGATGCCGCCGTACACTTCGCGGAAGAAGCGCATCGTGCGGATCCCTCCGACGTCGGTGCAGCGGCCTTGATGTGGCGAGTGCGCCATGCGAGCGGCATGACCGCGCAGGCACGGCGAGAGCTGATGCTGCTGGGGCTCCGCGATGCGTCTTCGGAACTACTAACCGCACTCGCCGCGCTTTTTCTGGCTGAGGAGCGATTTGAGCAGGCGCGCGATTTTGCCAGTCGTGCGCGCGAAAAGGACTCTCGCAACGCAGAGGCATGGTTCGTGTTAGCTCAGGTGCTCGACCATGAGGGGCACAGCGAAGATGCGCGGCAGGCAATCCACAAGGCGATCGAGTGTGCTGTTGCCCAACCGGATGTGCGATTGGAGGCATCGCGTTTGCACCTGCAGCTTCACCCGGACAGAAGCCAGTGGATGATGGCCGGACGCGGGCTGGACTACTGGTGGCACCTGGTGGTTATACGTGTGGCGGAGCACTGGGCTCTCGCATTGGGACTGGGCGGATACGTGCTGCTGCTGTTCTCGCCAGCGCTTGCGGGGGCACTTGGTATGCGCCGGCCCCGTGTCTCTACACAAGAGAGCTATACCTGTAGTGCAACTGACACCGGCGGCAATTCCTGACCGTCCCCGGACACTTGTCTCTCCATCTATATCTGTAGCTCCGTGTATGAAGCCATCGCTCAGCGAGCGAAACGGGCTGTCAGCACCTGTTCGACCAGCTCAGCCTGACGATCCCACGTGAAACGCAGTGACTTCTCACGGGCGGCCAGGCCCATCTGTCGCGCTGCATCCCGGTTACCGCAAAGTGAGGCCAGGTGAGCGGCGATTTGCTTGGCGATGAGCCGCTCCTGTGCGTCGTCAGTGGCTTGTGGCAGCAGATAGCCACTGACGCCAGGTTCGACCAGTTCGGCGCCCACTCCCGCGGGTGTCACGATCAGGGGCAAGCCACACGCAGCGGCCTCAGCCATCACCAGCCCGAAGCCCTCGCACCGAGTGGGGAACACAAAACAGTCGGCGGCGGCGAAGTATGGCTCCGGGGGCTGCAGGCCGGTGAAGTGTACGTGGTCGGTCATGTGCTCGGGTATCAGGTGCGCTACAGATGTGGGGTCACCGTCTCCGACCACCAGGACATGCACATCCCGATCAGGCAGCATTGCCACACCTGACAACAGCCGGTCCAGCCCCTTTTCCAGCCACCTGGCGCCCATGAACAGCACGACAAAGCTCTTATCATCCAGACCCAGCTCGGTGCGAAGCCTGTGTCGGTATCGCTCTCGCACCTGCAGGTTGAAGCGGTCATGATCTACTCCGTTTGGGGTGGCGGATACCTCATCTTCGGCGAGCCCGTAGTCGGAGATGAGGGTGCGCCGGAGCTGTTCGGAGACGGCCATGACTGCCCCACGACACTTGCGCACTACCCGGATTTCGTTTCGTAGTGCCGTCTGCTGCCATCGGTTGCGGATGGTGCGCTCCCATGCAGGCATGTCAGGCTGCTGGGCGAAAGCCTGGCGCTTGACCTGTGCCAGTTCCACCTGCGATATATGCACGAGAGTGGAGTTGGCGACCGGGCAGTTGCCACCCTGCGCCAGTATGACATCGAACTGCTCAGGCTTGACTGCCAGCCGTGAGGCCAGTGGGATACATATCTCCTGCATGATGGGCCGGTGGCGCAGAGGGCAGGGCAACAGGTGAACGGTGACCTCTGGAGCGAGGTCGGCAGCCTCGAAACAGAAGAGATGCACATCGTGGCGAACAGCCAGACGTCGTGACAGCTCGGCGATGACACGGTTCTGTCCGCCGCGCATGTCGGCTTTCTCTATGACGATAGCTATCTTCATATCGTATCGGGTCGAGGCTGGTTTTGCAGTCGCGCGCGTGTCCCGGACAGCACGGCGGCAAATCGGGCTGAAGCCCCCGGGTTGCGGGTCAGAAGCTGAGCCAGAAACAACAGGAAACCGGGGCAGTTTCTGCTGCCGATCAGCGTCAGGTACGGCAGCCAGAGCATCATATGCCAGCCGGGGCGGTACTTCATCAGCAGATGGCAGTGGTCATGCGCGTCGAGAAACGCCTGGCGAGGGTCGGCCAGATCGCGCCCAGCCACACTATCGGGTCGGCTCTGCGGGTAGTGGTCTACGATGGCGCGAGGATCATAGATAAGCCGGAAGCCAGCGCTGTGTACGCCTAGCGATTGGTCGGTGTCGTTGAAGTGCGGCCCCCAGATTTGCGGATCGAAGGGGCGCAGCAGTTCACGCCGGAACGACATGTTCACACCCTTGAGATGCGCCACATCTCGTGGTGGCCCGTCCACCTGACAGTGGTGATTGCCTACGATTTTGCCATACCAGGTGACCTCGCCCACCCGTGTTGCGCTCATGTCGCATGTCTGATCACCGTGATGGACGACATCGCGCCCTCCGACGCCCCCCACTTGCGGGTCGGCATAGTGTGACATCAGGCGCTCGAGCCAGTTGCCACGCGGCACCGCGTCATCGTCGGTGAACACCACTATTTCATGATCCACCGCTTCGAGACCACGGTTCATCGCGGCGATTTGCCCCCGTGTATGTACATCCACCACCTGCACCAGATGACCGTGTGTCGCCGTGTGAAGCCAGCGCTCCAGCAGTCGGTGACTCTCCTCATCGGTGTCACGCAGTACCACTACGACCTGATCGGGGATGCGTTTGCCTGTCAGTACTGCCTTCAGGCACTGCAGCAACGCTTCTGGACGCCGATAGCTAGGGATCAGTACAGTGCATCTCATAGGTATGGCTCTGCTATATACTGTGATGGCCGCGTATGCTCACAGCCAGTGGAGCATTTCAGGCAAGTGTCATGGCCTGGGACAGGAACTGCCCGGTGTAGGATTGTGGGCAGGCAGCGATCTGTGGCGGTGTGCCTGCGACGATGAGCCTGCCGCCCTCATCGCCACCCTCGGGCCCCAGGTCTATGATGTAGTCGGACGCACGGATGACATCCAGGTTATGTTCGATTACCAGGGCGCTATTTCCTTGGTCTACCAACCGATTGATGATGCGTAACAGCTTCTCTATATCGGCGAAGTGCAGGCCGGTAGTCGGTTCGTCGAGTATATACAGCGTTGCCCCTGAGTCGGGGCGCGACAGTTCGCGGGCCAGCTTGATCCGCTGGGCCTCCCCGGCAGAGAGTGTAGTGGCAGGTTGCCCCAGTTGCAGGTACTCGAGGCCCACATCGCATAGTGTCTGCAGTATGCGGCGGATTTTCGGTACGTTTTCGAACAGCAGCAGGGCTTCGTCCACGGTTAGCTGCAGTACCTCGGCGATGCTTTTGCCCTTGTAGCGCACCTGCAGAGTCTCGCGGTTATAGCGGCTGCCCTTGCATTCGTCACAGGTGACATGGACGTCGGGCAGAAAATCCATCTCGACCTGGCGGGTGCCCTTGCCCTCGCAGGCCTCGCAGCGGCCGCCCCGGACGTTGAAGCTGAAGCGTGATTGGTCATAGCCGCGCATCCGTGCCTCAGGCGTCTGGGCGAACAACTCACGTATGGGGCCGAAGAGGCCTGCGTAGGTGGCCGGGTTGGAGCGCGGGGTGCGACCTATGGCGCTCTGGTCTATGTTTATGACCTTGTCCAGGTGCTGTGTGCCCTCGATGGCCTGATGCTTGCCGGGGACGTCGGCAGAGTTGTGCAGCTTGCGCCGCAGGGCGCGGTACAGCACGTCATGGACCAGACTGCTTTTGCCTGATCCGGACACACCGGTGACGCATACCATCATGCCCAGAGGGATATCCACGGTCACGTTTTTGAGGTTGTGCTCTGTAGCACCGTAGATGCGTAGATGACGGTCATCCGGCTTGCGGTTGGGGCCGGGTGCGGCCACGTGGCGTCGGCCTGACAGGTAGGGGCCGGTAATCGAACGCGGATCATCCAGCATGCCCTGCAGGTCTCCGGCATAGATCACTCGCCCACCGCTTGCGCCTGCTCCGGGACCAAACTCGACCAGCCAGTCGGCTGTGCGCATGGTATCCGGATCGTGTTCGACCACGATGACCGTGTTGCCCAGATCGCGGAGGTCGAGTATCGTCTCCAGCAGGCTCTGGTGATCTCGCTGGTGCAGCCCTGTGCTCGGTTCGTCGAGTATGTACATGACGCCAGCCAGACCGGAGCCGATCTGTGTCGCCAGACGGATCCGTTGCCCCTCCCCACGGGACAGGGTGGGCGCCGGACGATCCAGAGTCAGGTATCCTACTCCGACTTTGAGCATGAATTGCAGCCGGGCGCGGACTTGGTGCAGCAGTTCGGCGGCGATGATACTACGCGAGCCCTGCAGCGACAGGGTGGAGAAGAACTGCTCGGCCTCGGAGATAGTCATGGCACTTATCTGAGCGATGCTATGGTCGGCCACGGTGACAGCCAGAGCGGCCTTCGACAGGCGCGCGCCACCGCAGTCAGGGCAGAGCATCTCAGCAAGCAGGCTACGGTAGCGGCTGCCTGCCAGGCCGTTGCCCGCCTCCTCCAGCCTCCTGCGGCTGATGTTCACGAGGCCTTCGAAGGGTTGCGAGTAGTCGAAGATGCGTCCATCGCGCCCCTCATAAGTGAACTTGATTTCCTCTTCTCCCGAGCCGTACAGGATGACCTCACGTGCGTCTTCGGGTAGCTTTTTCCAGGGTGTATCGAGGTCAAAGCCATAGTGCTGTGCGAGGCCTTCAAGCAAGTGAGCGCTGCGTCCGCCACTGTGGCCGTACAGTCTCAGCGCACCCTGGCGTATGGACTTTTGCGGGTCGGCTATCAGTCGCGACGGCTCTATCTGCTTGACCATGCCCAAACCCTCGCAGGTGGGGCACATACCCTGCGGGTTGTTGAAGGAAAACATCTGAGGAGTCAGTGGCCGTACACTGACATCACACTCGGCACAGGCGTAGCGGGTGCTGAAGGCATAGTCAGGGCCGTCCATCTCGGCGATGATGACGGTCTCTTTGCCGTGTTCGAGAGCAGTCTCGATGGAGTCTGCCAGACGCGAGCGATCCTCAGGTTTGAGCACGACTCTATCCACCACGATTTCGGCCGAACCGGGTGGCGGGTCCATGCTTATGCGCTCATCCAGCGAGCGCACGCTGCCATCCAGGCGGATGCGCGCAAAACCGCTCCGTCGTGCTTCGCGGAGCACTCCATACCAGTCATCATCCGGCTCAGGCTGGACCGGGGCCAGCACCAGCAGGCGACTGCCTTCAGGCAGTGCCATGACCCGGTCTACTATGTTTTGCACCGTAGACGCATGTATGGGACGTCCGCACTCGGGACAGTGCGGCTCTCCTACTCGTGCGAAAAGTACTCGCAGGAAGTCGTAGACATCTGTGACTGTGCCGACAGTTGAGCGCGGATTTGCCGCCACAGAGCTCTGATCTATGGCGATTGCAGGTGACAGGCCGTCAAGATGGTCTACTGCAGGCCGGTCCAGATCGCCCAGCAGGTGGCGGGCATGGGTAGACAGCGACTCCACATAGCGCCGCCGCCCCTCGGCATAGATTGTGTCGAAGGCCAGTGAAGACTTGCCTGAGCCGCTGACACCGCAAAACACTACTAACCGGTTGCGAGGCAGCTCCAGGTTGATATCCTGGAGGTTGTGCTCCCGCGCACCGTAGATTCTTATCTTATCCTCGGCCATTTTCCTGCCCCATATGTGGTGTTTGAGCATACCATTATACCACTTTCCGACGGCACTTGACAGCTCTGACGCCAGATATGATGTGCTGGGATCGATGCAGGTTGACAGTAAGATGCAGCGAGAATAGACTGATAGTATATAGCGGCGTCTGAAGCACTGTGCTGCCAGGTAGTAGCAGCCAAGTAGTAGCAGCTAACGGAGGTGGACTCTTGGCTTCAAAAATTACGGCTCGTGCTCCGGGGCGGATATGCCTTTTCGGTGAGCATCAGGATTTCCTGGAGCTGGCGGTGATCGCGGCTCCGATAGACCTGTTCATGACGGTGAAGGGAACACCTCGCTCGGACAATCGGATGGTCATCAGTATGCCCGACATCGACCAGAGCGACGAATTTCCGGTAGACAAACAGATCCCATATCGTTTCGACCTGGATTTTCTGCGCGCAGCTACCAACGTAGTGAGACGTTCAGGTGTAGACATCCCCCACGGATATGACTGTACCATCACCGGCAACATACCGATAAACGCAGGCACCTCCAGCTCATCGGCGCTGGTGGTGGCCTGGGTACAATTCTTACTGTCAAGTAGTAACGGTGGGCCGGTGCGCGATCCGGAGCGGGTGGCGCATCTGGCGTATGAGGCAGAAGTGCCGGAATTCAACGCGCCGGGCGGCATGATGGACCACTATGCGTCCGCGCTCGGCGGGCTGATCTACATAGATTGTCGCGAGCCCATCTCGGTCCAGCGCCTGCCCGGAAAGCTAGAGGGGCTGGTGCTGGGCAATACGGGAGTGCGCAAGAACAACAATCAGATCATAGCCGAGTCGCGCAGTGCTACTCGAGCGGGGCTTGAGATACTGGCCGAGCAGATCCGCGATTTCGACTTGCGCACGACACCGTTCGAGCAGGTCGAGCCGCATTTGGCCGACATGGACTCGCAGATTGCGCGGAGGGTGCGCAGCAACTTCGTCAACCGTGACCTCTGCCAGAGCGCCAGAGGGCTGTTGTCGCAGGAGCAGTTCGATCAGGCGGAGCTGGGCCGTATGCTGCATGAGCACCAGGTACAGTTGCGAGACGGTATCGGCGTCTCGCACCCGAAACTGGATGAGCTGATAGATGCGGCGATGGAGGCAGGGGCACTGGGCGGCAAGCTGAACGGATCGGGTGGTGGTGGCTGCATGTTTGCCTACGCACCTGGCAAGCAGCAGCAGGTTGCAGAAGCGATACAGGCCGCCGGTGGGCAGCCCTACATCATCAGCGTCAGCGATGGTGTGAACTCCACCGTGGAGTAGTGGACAGGCAGCCCAGGCAGCATAGTTCCGTAGTCGCAAATCACGAGGAAGGAAGTGCCCGGGGGCGGTGAAGTCCGGCCCGCACCCTGCAGTCATGAGTTCACTGCGCATCACAATCGGCGGTGTCCGAGGCATAGTAGGCGAGACCCTGACGCCGGGCTTGATAGTCCGCTACAGCCATGCTCTGGCCACATGGCTGGAGGGCGGAAAAGTATTTGTCAGTCGTGATACCCGCCGCTCGGGCGAGATGGTACTGAACTGTGCGGCCACTGGACTTATCGCGGCAGGCTGCCAGGTGGTAGATCTGGGCATATGCACCACTGCTGCCCTGCAGCTTGCGGTGAAGCACTCGGATGCTGCCGGAGGTCTGGCTATCACTGCCGGACATAACATAGCTAGCTGGAACGCGCTCAAGTCAGTGCGCGCCGACGGTATGTTCCTGAACCCTGCGCAGGCGGCTGAATTGCTGGACATATACCATCAGGGTGAGTTTCTGAAGGCCCAGTGGAACGGCTTACGACCACTTGAGCGTGACACCGAAGCGGGGTTGCGCCACCTGGATGCCATAACGGAGCAGCTTGACGTGGAAGCCATATCCAGAAGCGGCCTGCGAGTTGCTGTGGACTGCGCCAACGGAGCCTGCTCAGCGTATGCTCCGCGTCTGCTGGAGATGCTGGGGCTCGAAACCATGGCGATGAACACCGAGGTGGAGCTTCCGTTTCCTCATCCACCTGAGCCAAGTCGGGCCAACCTCAGTCAGTTGCGGGCACTGGTTCGAGCTGCCGGTGCCGACGTCGGTTTTGCCTTCGATGCTGATGGCGACAGGCTGGGGCTGGTGTGCCATGACGGTGAGGCGCCTGGTGAAGAGATGACGATCTGTTTGGCTACCGACATGATCCTGAGCCGTGGGGATGCAGGGCCAGTAATCACGAACCTGTCCACCACTCAGGCGGTAGGCGACATCGCGCGCAGGCATGGCCGGGAAGTGATCCGCACCCCCATCGGCCAGGCGCACATAGCCGAGGCGGCGGCAAATCATGCTGCAGCGGTCGCAGGTGAAGGCAGTGGAGGCGTGGTGTTCCCACGCATCAACTACGCTCAGGATTCGCTGGCGTGCATGGGGCATCTTCTCGAATCCATGGCGCGCGGTGAGAAGACGCTCGCCCAACTGGTGGCTGCTGTGCCTGTGTATCACATGGTCAAAGAAGTGGTGAAGTGCCCAACCGAACGGGCCTTCAGCGTGCTCGAGTCGCTCCGGCGCCAGGGGCGCCCCAGTGGCACCGAGTATGAAGACCTGCAGGACGGCATCAAGTACGGCACCGGAGATCGCTGGGTCCACATCCGAGTGTCCATGACCGAGCCGATTATCCGCGTCATCGCCGAAGCTCGGCGTCGGGAGACGGCCGAGGATCTGGTGCGCTTCTATGTGAGCGAGATCAGGCGACGGATGTAGGTGTGAGCTGGATTAGGAGCAACAGGCGAGATGTGGCAGTAGATGTGGCAGTACACAGTATGAGACACAGTATGAAACATCGGACAACTCAGAACCGTCGAGGTGTTGAGTAGATTGTCGGCACTGCGAACGTTGAAGACAGGCATATCGGGTGTGCGCGGAGTGGTCGGAGACTCGCTGACACCAGAGCTTTTGATAGGCTTTGCCCAGGCCTTCGGGACATATGTGAAGGGTGGCCCGATAGTCATCGGCCGCGATACCCGCCCGTCCGGAGAGATGGTGCTCAAGGCCCTGATAGGCGGGCTACTGGCGACCGGATGCGATATCACTGACGTGGGTATAGCACCGGTGCCGACAATCCAGATGGCGACCAGAGATAGCGATGCGGCAGGCGGTGTGGCCATCACTGCCAGCCACAATCCCCAACAGTGGAACGCGCTGAAGTTCATCCGCGGCGATGGAGTAATCCTCTACCCATATCAGGCTGAGGAGCTCCTCAGCGTATACTACCAGGGCAATTTTGCACTGGTGGGCAGCGATCAGATCGGTACGGTACGCAGCGATGAGCAGGCCGTGGAGCGGCACCTGCAAGTGCTCCTGGAGAAGGCAGATGTCCAGGTCATCCGCGAGGCGAGGTTGAAGGTAGTGGTGGACTGTGTGAACGGAGCTGGGGCAGTCATCTCACGATCGCTGCTGGAGCGGTTGGGCTGCGAGACAGTGACGATAAACGACACTCCTGACGGAGTATTTCCGCATCCGCCAGAGCCGGTGCCAGAGAACCTGGGGCAACTCGAGCAAGCGGTGATAGAACACGGTGCAGATATCGGATTTGCCCAGGATGCCGACGCCGATCGTCTGGCTATAGTTTCCGAAAAGGGGTATGCCATCGGTGAAGAGTTCACACTGGCACTGGCATGCGATGCTATGGCCGATCGCTCTGCGGGCCCTCTGGTGACCAACCTATCCAGCTCGCGCCTGCTGGACCATGTAGGGCGCAAGTATGGTAAGTCAGTGGTGCGTACGAAGGTGGGCGAGATCAACGTAGTGGTCGAGATGCAGGCTCTGGGGGCTGATCTGGGCGGCGAAGGCAACGGTGGGGTCATCTGGGCTCAGATGCAGTATTGCCGCGACAGCTTGGCTGCCATGGCACTGATCCTGTCCGGCCTGGCGCGCCGTGGCGGTACAGTGAGTGACTGGGTATGTGATTTTCCGCCATCGTGTATCTATAAAAACAAGTTAGAGCTGCCTTCAGCGAAAGTCCAGCCTGCCCTGCTGACTGTACGAGAAGCCTACGCTGACGAGCAACTGGATCTGACTGAGGGCGTGAAGGTGCTGTGGCCAGACGGTTCGTGGCTGCATGTGCGGCCAAGTAACACCGAGCCGATCGTGAGGATTATCGCCGAGGCGGACACTCTGGAGCATGCTGCGGCGAAGGCCGGACAAGCTATGAATCTGATCGAGGATTCATAGACTGATGGTTGCAGGTAACTTTGTCCTGCGTGTATCCTGTATTGCCGCTCTTCCCCGCGCTTAGCAGCATCACCGGCCGTTGAGCTGTTCTGCCAATACCATGTTGTCCCTATGCACCACTTCGTGATGTGCGACATGGCCGAGCAGATCGGCGATCTGGCTGGTGTGTGCACCTCGTATACGTTCTACTTCGTCACTGGCGTAGTTCGAGAGACCGCGAGCGACTTCAGTGCCCTCGGGTCCCAGGATCCGCACCAGGTCACCTGCCAGAAATCGTCCACGGATCTCGGTGATGCCTATCGGAAGCAGGCTGGCGCCATCGGGCCGAAGTAGGGCTCTTCGGGCACCGTCATCCACAACCAGATGCCCCACAGGTGTCGCGGCAGTGGCGATCCACAGCTTGCGAGCCTGCAGGGGGGGGCGGGGCACGAAAAAGGTGCCGAGATTCTCGCCGGCTATCAGGCGGGTGACCACATGCTCAGTACGACCGTGCGCCATGACTACGGGGATGCCACAGTCGGCCAACGTCGTAGCCGCCACCAGTTTGGCGCTCATGCCGCCCTTGGATTCCGGTCCACCAGCGCCCTCGGCACATGCACTGTAGTCTTCCTCAGGCCTGACCTGGCTGACCAGCTTTGCGTCAGGGTCCACCAGTGGGTTGGCGGTGAACAAGCCTTGCTGATCTGAAAGGTAGATGGCCAGATCCGCCTGTATGGTCGAAGCGACCAGCGCTGCTAGCTTGTCGTTTTCATCGAAAGTGATACCCTCGGTGGATACACTGTCGTTTTCGTTGATGATGGGTATCACTCTACGCCGGAGCAGTGCTTCGATGGTGTTGCGTACGTTCAGGTAGCGCCGCCGGTCGGACACGTCGTCCTGGGTCAGCAGTATCTGTGCGCAGATCAGGCCACGATGCCGGAGAGCCTCTGACCAGTGGCGCATCAGTGCGGGCTGTCCGGTTGCTGCTGCTGCCTGCCGCAGGGGAAGAGTATCTTCGTGACGGTCCAACGCCAGGATCCTGCGGCCGAGGAAAATCGAGCCCGAGGTCACGATGATGAACTCGTGATTCTGCTCGCGCAGCTGGCTCATCTGCCGGGCCAGGCTGTCGAGGAAGCCTGTATTCAACCCGGTAGCACCATCAGTTATGAGCCGCGTGCCGACTTTTATGACGATTCGGCGGCAGCCGCTCAACTGTTCACGCTGGGATATAGGTCCGTTAGCCAATTCTATCGGTACTTGACGATATCGGTGACAGCACTATTTTAGAGCACTGCGACACGCAGACACAAGTGAGCGCACTTTTACTCATGACAATACACTACATGCAGTGCCGGGCGCCTCGGACAGATCACCGGGTCGGCCTGGACACTATCCTATTATGTGCGACTATGCGCGGGGCAGGTAGTCTGCGCTGCCGACCCACTTGTAGGTGGTCAGTTCGTTTAGGCCCACCGGGCCACGGGCATGCAGGCGGTTGGTCGAGATTCCGATTTCCGCTCCCATGCCGAACTGTCCGCCATCGGTGAAGCGGGTGGACGCGTTATGGTATATGCAGGCCGAGTCGATCTCAGAGATGAAGCGGCCGGCGTTTTTCGGATCGTCGGTGAAGATGGCCTCCGTATGGCCGGAGGTGAACTTCTGCACCGAAGCGATCGCCGCCTCCAGAGAGTCTACCACGTCTGCGCTGATAATCAAGTCCAGATACTCGGTATCGAAGTCTTCTTCGGTAGCGGGCAGCACGTTTTCGCATAGTCCGCGCACTGCTTCGGTCCCTCGCACCTCAACGCCAGATGCCTGCAAGTCGGCTATGATGGCCTGTAGCGCCTCTGTGTTGTCTCTGTGCACCCACAGGTTTTCCACAGCGTTGCATACTCCAGGGCGCTGGACCTTGGCGTTGTTGATGCATGCCACGGTGCCGGGCAGATTGCAGGTGGCGTCCACATATATGTTGCACAGTCCGCGATCGTGCTTGAGCACCGGCACAGACGCGTTTTCGGTTACTGTGCGCACCAGGCCATGGCCGCCTCGAGGCACGATGAGGTCTACGTATTGGTCGAGGCGTATCATTTGCTGAACGCCTTCGCGGTCTGTAGACTCGATGATCTCCACACACGAGCCGGGCAATCCGACTTGATCGCAGGCTTCGGATAAGAGTCGCGCCAGTGCGATGTTCGAGTTGATAGCCTCTTTGCCCCCGCGCAACAGCACGGCGTTGCCCGCCTTCAGACACAGTCCGGCGGCATCTACGGTCACGTTGGGCCGAGACTCGTACACGATACCGATGACGCCCAGCGGGACGGTGATTTTCTGCAGCTTCAGTCCGTTGGGGCGGACTGTTTCTTGCAGTATCATGCCCAGCGGATCATCGAATTCGGCCACTTGTTCCAGGCCGACTGCCATGTCCTCGATGCGCTCTTCGGTTAGAAGCAGTCGATCGAGCATGGCGGCAGACAGCCCGGCCTGCTCACCGGCGCGCATGTCCTGTGAGTTGGCATCCTGGATGGTGGCTACTGATGAGCGTATGGCACTGACCATTGCCGCCAGGGCGCGATTTCGTAGGTCGTTGGAGGCGGTGCGAAGCTTGGCTGCAGCGCATTTGGCGCGCATGGCCTTGCTGAGCACTTCCTGCTGGATGTTCATGTGCGATCTCCTGACTGTGAGACGATGTCATGTGGGTGCTGCATGTATCATTATAGCCGCTGCGGGGCGGAACGCAAGTCACAGCGGCCATGTACTGTTCGTGTGAGCAACTATCAGTATAACTCAAATTCGCCGGAGCTGGAATAAATCCTTCTTCGGTAGGCTTATAAGATCACGAGTCGACACGGAAGAGCTACTGGTCGGCATTGGCCTGACAAGGGTTTGGCTGATGCTATGCCGAACCCTACGATTACGTGGGTATCCTGCCACGGACAGTCGGATATGGGTCACCTGTTACGGATATCCTGCCGCGAGTAGCCGGTCAAGAGTCACCCGCTATGGATAGCCTGCCATGGAGAGCAGGATGCAGAAGGCCGGTCATGGGTGCGTCACGCAGAGAAGCTGACATCGATAGTCCGCCATGAGGCAGTTGATACGGTGGCAACACCGACGATCTGAACCGATTATGACCACGATATAGGAGTCGATTGCCAGGATGGATATGAGATGCGGGAGAAACGTTATCACAGCCACGCGTCTGGGTGTGCTTTCTGTGTGTGCGTTGCTGGCCGCAGTACTGGGTGCAACCCCTGGTAGGGCGCAGACGGGATTGGCACAGGCGGAATCGCATAGTCGGCCCGCGATCAATGCGGAACAATATGAAGCCCAGATGCGCATGTTTTGGGCCATGCGACCGAAGCTGGTGATCGAAATCAGCGAGGCGAACGTGAATCGGTACCTGACCGACCATCCCGACGAATTCGACATGCCTGCGGGGCTTGCGGCACCGCGCGTCGCGTTTGGCTCCGGCTTTGTGGAGGTCAGCGCACGCAAAAGACTGCTGGTGATGCCCAGTCGGATGAGTGTTCGACTGGCCCCGCATATACAGGATGGACGACTGGCGCTTCGGGTGACACGCGTTTCGGCCGGCTGGCTGCCTCTGCCCACATCACTGCATGGCGGTGTCGCCGACACGCTAACCGGTGTGATAAACAGTGCTCTTGAGCTCAACAACGTGACACTGAGTCGGATCGAGGTAGTGCGAGGACTGGTGCGGGCTACGGCCACGGTACAACCGATGGATAAGAGTTGAGTGCGGATTGCTCTTCTCTGGCGGGCTGTGGACCGGACTTGCTGCTGATGGCGCTTCGGGTGACACGCGTTTCGGCCGGCTGGCTGCCCCTGCCCACATCACTGCATGGCGGTGTCGCTGACACGCTAACTGGTGTGATAAACGATGCTCTTGAGCTCAACAACGTGACACTGAGTCGGATCGAGGTAGTGCGAGGACTGATGCGAGCTACGGCTACGGTACAACCGATGAATAAGAGTTGAGTGCGGATTGCTCTTCTCTGGCGGGCTATGGGTCGGCTCTGACGCCGATGGCGAAATCCGGCGATACTCTTCTCACGGTCTGCAGCAGCCGTTAGTCCCGGTCATGCAGTAAACGGTGGTCTTGTCTCAGCCGATCCAACTGTGACAGGCGAGTGAGCACACGTCGGGATATGAACGCAACCACTATGCCGACCCCGAGAGGGATGCCGCCGGTGGTGCCGACAAGTGCCGCCAGCGTAGCTGCCAGAGCCCCGGCGTCTGCCGAAAGCAGCCACAGCTCGTAGCTGTGATGGAACGCGGGGTCCAGATGCTTTCCTGTCTGTCCGGCGACCAGTGCGCCTATGAGGCCCAATCCCAGCGGCAGAAGTACCATCATCGGCTGCTGCCACGGTGCAGGCAAGGTCAGCGCCCAGGCCGCCCCCGCGAAGATGCCCGCGATCAGTCCGCACACGCCGTAGCCGAAAACAGTCAGATATGTCCTGGGCATCGGCGCGGTGTCAGTCAGGAAGTCGTAGCCACACTCAGGGCAGATATCCGGCCGCTTACTGAGCGGCAGAGGGCAGCCGCAGTGCGGACAGATGTCGTCGAAATCGTATCTGGTCATGGCCTTCCCCAGCGGACTGTCTGTCATACGTACACCACTCTTTTCGCGCTACGAGTCAGAAATCCTGCCGACGCTATGCACTGTCAGCATATAGTGGCCAGAACGCAAACCGGATGATGTGAGAGCGTGCATGGAAGCGACATGGATAGCAGTTATGGCACTGCTGGCGGAGGATACCCGGCGTATGTAGTCGAAGCATGGGGATGTAGAGCGCGGACCTAAATCCACTCATGATAAACGGAGGCGATGGAGTATGCGTGATTTTGCGGCCGAGTATCGTCTTTTAGCTGATAGACTGATGGAAAAAGGCCTCGATGTAGAGCAGATCAAGGCGCGCCTGAAGGCACAGGAGATCGAGACGCCCTCGTGGGGATACTCAGACGCGGGCACTCGCTTCGGCAGATATCCCCAGGCCGGTGCGGCGGTGACGGCTGAAGAAAAGCTGGCAGACGCCGCGCAGGTGCACAAGTATACCGGCATCGCCCCCGGCGTGGCGGTGCATGTCAAATGGGACTTCCCTGATGGCTTCGACCCTGCGATCTGCCAACTGGCCGAGAGCCTCGGGGTGCGTATCGGGGCCATCAACCCGACCTGCTTCTCCGACGAAGAGGGGATGATGGGGACGATCGCCAACCCGGATCCACGCATTCGCCAGAGAGCAGTGGACCATATGCTCGAGTCGATCGAGATCGGCAGACAGGCTGGCTCGGCCAACCTCAGCCTGTGGTTTACCGATGGCACCAACTACCCCGGTCAGGATGACATCCTGCAGCGGCGCAGACGGGTCACAGAGAGCCTGCAGACCGTGTACGCGGCCATGCCAGAGTCGATGCAGATGCTCATCGAGTACAAGCCGTTTGAGCCCGCGTTTTACCACACTGACATAGCCGACTGGGGCATGGCGTACCTGTTTGCCAAAAGCTGTGGAGAGCGTGCAAAGGTACTGGTGGATCTGGGCCATCACCTGCATGGTACCAACATAGAGCACCTGGTGGCGGTGCTGCTCGATGAGCGGATGCTGGGTGGGTTTCACTTCAACAACGCCCGCTATGCCGACGACGATCTGATGATCGGATCAGTCAATCCGTACCAGGACTTCCTCATCTTCGACCAGCTCGTGGCTGCTGAGTTGCGTCCTGATCCGGCGCCGATCGCGTATATGATTGACCAGAGCCTGAACGTGGAGCCGAAAATACCGGGCATGATCCAGAGCTGCCTGCATATCCAGCGCACGTATGCCAGGGCGCTTCTGGTGGATAGGCAGGCGCTGGCTCAGGCGCAGGCGGAGGCTGATATCATCGCCGTAGGGCAGGTGCTCACCGATGCCTATCAGACTGATGTGGAGCCGCTTCTGGTTGCGGTACGTGAAGAGTTGGGGCTGGCGCCCGACCCGTTGGCAGCATACCTCAACAGCGGCTATCAGGAGCGTATAGCCCGGGAGCGAGGAATTAGAAGCGGCGGCGGAGGGCTGGGGTAAGCTGCGGCGGATTGCGGTCAGACACACACCAGAGGAGGGTATCCCGATGAAGGCACACGATGGAGCAGGTGCCCAGAACGATGGCTATCTGCGTGTCGAACGCTTTCTCGAGTGGCCGATGATGGTGCTGGCCGTCGTGTTTCTCGGTGCACTGGTGGCTGAGCAGGTCTGCACACTAACGCCTATCCATGCACATATAGTACAGCTTGTGAGTGTGAGCGTATGGGTAGCGTTTGCCGTAGAGTATATCCTACTGCTCGTGTTGGGTTGGCAACTGACCGATGGCATTTCATCCGCACGCATGTGCCCGACCTGCTGATGGTGGTGTTGCCGGCGCTGCGCGTGTTTCGAGCGCTGCGTGTGCTACGTTTGTTCCGGGCGATGCGAGCGGCTCGCGCACTCATGGGCCTGTCGGTCATGTGGCGCCAGTGGCAGGACATGTATCGGGTGGGCAAACGCAGAGGCCTCGGTTTTGTGCTGCTGGCCGTGGCTGTCCTGATGCTGGGTGGCAGCTATCTGATGCTGCTGCTTGAAGCCGGTGCTGGCACTGGATTTGATAGCTACCCTGACGGTCTCTGGTGGGCGCTGGTCACTATGACGACGGTAGGCTACGGAGATGTAGTGCCTGTCTCACCGGCAGGTCGCATAATCGCTGCGGTTTTCCAGGTCTTCGGCATCGCTGTTTTCGGGATCGTAACGGCCTCTATATCTGTGCATTTCGTCGTGGCCGATCGCCGTGACGAAGAGAAAGCGGTGCTGGAGCGCCTGGCTGCAATTGAAGCACGTCTGACCGCACTCATGGAGCAGACTCACTGCGCTATGAGGCTTGCAAGCGACAACAGCCTGTCTCAGAACCGGTCAGCGCTCCAGTAGAACGGCTCCTGTGGCGGGAATAGCACACGCAGCAGTCTCAAGTGCGGCTCGGGGAGACTGACGCCGCTCACTTGCAGGACCTCTGCGAGCTGGTCTATGGTCGCTGCGCCACAAAGCAACAGGAAAAGCTGCCGCCCGGTCAGGGGCAACTCGACATCTCCGGGCTGATCGGACACACTTACCTGCCGATTGTGTGCGTGAACTGTGGCACTCTGGCCCATCTGGCTGAGCGTAATCGCCAGAGGCCGGCCAGGTGCGAAGTAGGCCTGCTCCAGCCGCCGGCTAAGCTCGGGTGATAGCTGCTGCAGTAGCGCTTGCAGGCTGATGACGCGTAGCATCATGGCTTCGGTCATAGTGTGTGTGGCGTAGGATGGCCCGCAGTTGCGGATGTGCTCCAGTACAGGGTGTGAGAGCGGAAGTGCGCATGAGATGGTTTCATGCGCGGCTTCGATGGCCTCCCTGAGCATAGCTTCAGCGAGGGGGACGAAGGCAGTCAGGTGCCCGTGTCTGCAGCCCGCCTCATGGACACGTCTGGATGATCCGGACAGATAGGCGCAGATTTGGCCGTCGCGTTCGGCGACCAGGGATGGCGACCAGCGCTGGCGCCCCGCTTGCCTGTCCCGCCAGTACTGTGGGCTGCGCACCTCCGTCAGCGTTCGCGTGGCGTTGTAGTCATCATAGCAGGCCATCATCCCGGGCATATCGGCCTTCTCCACCCAGGGCCGCACATGGTAGGCGGATGGCCTGCTCTCCGGGAGTTGGCTGGGCAGAGAAACTGTACTACGCGAATGGGCTGGGAACGGCTCCCAGCCGAGACGCTGATAGAAGCGTGTCAGGCCAGTGAACAGCATGCTCATATGGTAACCGTGCTCCTCCATCCGAGCGATCTGGGCCCGTAGCAGGGCACTGCTAAAGCCGCGTCTCTGGTAGTCGGGATGAGTGGACACTCCACCGATCGCACCCATCAGCACCCGTGTGCCTCCGATGCGGATATGACGGGGGCTGCAGAGTACCGAAGCGACGATTTTGCCGTCCTCGATCACGACCTGCACCTGGGAGGGATCGAACGCACTGTCACGCATGTACGCGGCCTCGAACATCTCCCTGGGTGCATCGTCAAACACAAGATCCAAGTGAGAGACCACCTCTTCGATCTCTTCCGCTCTGAGTTCACGCAGTTCCATGTGGGGCAGCCTCCGTCTTCCAGGCAGTGGGGTCATGCATCGGAAAAGGATTTCGCCTCCATCCGGCGAAATCCTCCGCACATCCATCCCGCCGCCAGGAGCTACCGTCATGTCCGAGTACTCTCTTATGGACTTCTCTGAGGTGCCAGATTTGGTCTCTCAGGTGACCCGACTGAACACTGCTGCGTTCGCAGAATACGAGGGCGCTCTACTGATGGGCGATGAGTTCACCCGGTGGTATCTGCAGCGGCCGGGCAGCAGTTCACAGCTATGTGTCGGTGCGTTGGCCGGGGAGCAACTGGTGTCTATGGTGCTGGTGACTGTCCAGCCGGTGCAGGTCGGCGGCAGACTTCTGAGCTGCGGCATCGTCGACTCGGTGGGGACCGATCCGGCGCATCGCAGGCAGGGCCTGGCGCGAAAGCTCATGGAGATGGCGCATGAGCGGATGCAGGCCGCCGGAGCCGACGCCGCGCTGCTGTACACAAACCCGGAGGGCCTCGCATACCACTTCTATAACCGAATGGACTACCAGACGCGTGCCCAGTGCGTACTTTTCGAGGGCAAACGGCCGGCTAAGCGGGGAAGTCTGGCTGTGCGACTGGCGAGGACAGACGACCATGATGCCATCATCCGGATGCTGGATAGCTTTTACGCGGACTATGAGGGCTATGCACCGCTGCGCGGAGAGCTGTGGGACTGGCACAAGGTGAACCGGCCCGCCGAGATGCCACTACAGCTTCTGGTGGCGGAGGCCGGGGACCGACTGGTTGCGACATGCAGCCTGGGCACTGTGCGGCTGCTCCTGGATTCGGATACCGTGGCGGTGACAGCGATGTCGGATTTCGCCTGGCTGGTTGATGCCTGTGACGGTCAGGAAGCCCTGAGTGCTCTACTGGCCGAGGCGGCGCAGGAAAATCTGGTCTGTCTGCTGGACGAGACTGACCAGATAGCCGGCCTGTGCGAGGCAGTTGGTCTGGAGAAGGCGATTGGTGAGGTCAGTATGCTGCTACCGTTCACCCCGCAGGCGCATGATGCTATGCTCGACAAGTCGGGGCCGTGGTATGTGATGGCTGAGTCGGTAATCGGAGTCTAGGCGGTGCGCCAGTGATGGAGACTGTGGTCAAGATCCTGACCATGACGCTCAAGATAACCGCCATAGTATTCGTGATGATGGTGGTCATCGAGTATATCCAGTTGCGCTTCCACCGACAGATGCGCCGTGGTCTGACCGGGCCAATCTGGTTACAGTGCCTGGTAGCTGCGGGGTTGGGCGCGATCCCCGGTTGTGCGGGCACCTTTTTGGTCGTCAGCCTGTACATGCGCGGTCTGGTGGGGTTCGGAGCGCTGACGGCAGCCACGATCGCCACTGCTGGCGATGGCGCGTTTGTGCTGCTTGCTGAGGCACCGCAGACTGCGCCGTTGATCCTGGGGCTGTGTGGTGTGATAGGAGTGCTGGCCGGGCTTGCAGCCGAAGCGATTGTGCGTAAGTACAACATACCACTGTGTCAGGAGTGCCGCCCCGAGGTGCATGATGAAGACTTACATGCACCGGCAGGATCGCCGATGCACTTCATCCGCGAGCATGTCTACCATCACATCATCCGAGGGCATCTGCCGAGCCTGTTTCTGTGGCTACTGGGTGCTCTTGCCGCCGTAGAGTTGCTCCAGCCATATCTGCAGGTTGAGCAGCTACCGGTGGGGCCGGTTGCTCTTGTGCTGATAGCTGCAGCCATAGGCATACTGCCCGAGAGCGGCGCACACCTGGCGTTTGTCTTGCTGTATGCCAAAGGCCAGATACCGCTGTCAGTGCTGCTGACCATCAGCGTAGTGCAGGACGGCCATGGCTTGATTCCACTGCTGTCTGCATCGCTGCGAGACTCTATCTACGTGAAAGTCGTCAACTTCGTCGTGGGGTTGGTGGTTGGTCTGGCTGCCCTGGCCCTCGGCTACTGAGGAAGTCGCGTTGCTGTGCAGCTGTATACATGAGGGCAGTTGACGCGAGGTGCTTTTGATCAGCAGGACATGAAACATCGCCCCATCTTCCTGCCTTTCCTCGCTTCCTCCTACTAGGCATCCCCCGCCCACCTCGTACATCCTGGCCACCTCGCACATCCTGGCCACCTCGTACATCCTGGCCACCTCGTACATCTTGGCCATCTCGTACACCCGTACACCCGTACACCCCGTACACCCCGTACACCCCGTACACCCCGTATGCCCCGTATGCCCCGTATGCTGGCGTCAGCTCTATGTCTCAACGCAGAGAGAAGCCGAAAATCGGTGGGCGCTGTTGCGGTTTGAGCCTGAGCACATGCGCACCTCTAAGACCGGTCATAAGGGCACTCTACGTGGGCGATATGCCATGTACACTATCTCCATGGGGGCGAAATCATGTCTCTGGCAGGTGACAGATGCTGCGATAGAGAACAGTACGTTCACGATAGCACTCTGATTTCTGGATAGTGAGGCGCTGAAAGTGGCTATACCTGTGATTTTCGACACTGATATCGGCACTGACATAGATGACGCCTATGCGCTGGCGCTTCTGCTGCAGTGCCCTGAGCTTGATCTCATCGGCATCACGGTGGGGCATGGCCCGACTCGGAGGCGGTCACAGATTGCCCTGAAGCTGCTGCATCTGGCCGATCGTGGTCAGGTGCCGGTAGCGGTGGGTTCTGAGCGTGCTGGAGCAGTGGACGTAAACCAGGCGCCGTGGGCAGATGGCTTTGTCGACCTGGCGACGATACAGCAGCCTGCCGCAGAGTTTCTAGTTGAGACTATCACCAGTCAGTCGGGAGAGATCACGCTTATCTGTGTGGGGCCATACACCAACCTCGCCGATGCTCTGGATCTCGAGCCCTCGCTGATGGACCAGGTGAAGCGCGTAATCGTGATGGGAGGCTGCCTGGGTCTGCCAGATGGCGCGACGCCCGAACGGTACCCGGAATACAACGCTAAGTCTGATGTAGTAGCCACGCAGAAGCTGTTTTCGGCCGCCACAGGACTGACACTCGTATCGCTAGATGTGACCAGATCCGTGCAGCTTTCCGAACCGAACCGCCGGCTGCTGGCAGATGCAGACAGGCCACTGCCGCGTGCTTTGGCGGAGCTGTATGAGCACTGGCCCGCTACCACGCCTACGCTGCACGATCCTCTGGCGGTGGGTATGGCAGTGTCTGATCACTTTTGTCAGACTGAAACCATGACGGTCACTGTAGATGACGACGGCAGCACTCGGCGATCCGATGAGGGCACGCCGATGACCGTGTGCACTGCTGTGGACTCCGATGCTTTTGTGAGCTTTTTCGTGTCTCGTCTTCTGGATTGAGAGCACTTGTAAGAGAGGAACCTAAGGCAATCTTGACTGACGCCACCGCTCCACAGGAGCAGTTTCCGATAGAT
>JAAYSP010000022.1 GCA_012518355.1 candidate division WS1 bacterium
AGAGGTTCGGGATAGAGACGCCATGATCGAGCCGGAAGTAGAAGCTCTCGCCCCCGTCGGCTCCAGTCACGCCTGCGGCCTCGATGGCGCCCACGCCAAGAGCGTGCAGGTTGCCTACGACTGTACCCGCTGCACCCGGGCTCATGCGACGGGCGACAATCTGATACGCATCCAGACCCGTTTCCACTGACGGAACGCTCAGGGCAGGGTCGATCACCAGATACCTGTCCACGAAGTAGTCGCCCACAACCGCCACAGAGACGCCACGAAAGCGATCGAGCAGCTCCGCGAATCGCTGTGTCGTCATGTGCACCACCGCTCCATCAGACGCCGGTAGAGGTTCGGGATAGAGACGCCATGATCGAGCCGGAAGTAGAAGCTCTCGCCCCCATCAGCTACCGTGCGCACCAGTATCGTCTTGAGCGGGCGGTAGTAGTACGCAGGGTCATGCTTGCCCGGCTCTGTGTGGGCGTCACCTATCTGGAGCAGGTCGAAGTTGGCGCTGGTGAAATCGCGGATCTGTCGGCCCTCCTGATGTGCGACGTTGCGGGCCATCGCCAGCGCCTTCAGGTATACCTCCGGCCCCATCACCGCGCTGCCGAAGTTGCAAAAGACGCCACCCTCCAGTTGTGAGACGCTGTGGGCGAAGATGAGGAAATCGCGGTACGAGGCCTCGCCCAGAGCGGCTCCGTCGCAGTTGGGGTGCTCGTGGATGATGTCATAGCCGATGCCCACATGGACGGTCGCGGGGATCTGCATGTCATAGGCGGCGGCCAGGATACTCTGCTCGATGAAGGGGCACTGCTGGTACACAATCATCCGCCCGACAGCCTCCCCAAGGCCGATGCCATCGCGACAGGCTTCCTTTGCCGCTTCGTTCAGGTTGCCGGTCTCCTCCCACAGGCCGAACTGGCCCTCCTGTATGTAGCGGGCCACGCTTTCAGTTGTCGCTCCCACCAGCGACATCTCGTAGTCGTGGATTGGGCAGGCACCGTTCATGCCTACATGGGTGATGAGCCCACAGCGGATCAGGTCCACCACGAAGCGTGACAGGCCGCGCTTGATGACATGGGCGCCCATCATCCAGATGAACTGCCCACCATCCCGCCGGGCCGCGACGATGCGCTCAGCCAGCGTATCGAGGTGCGGATCATCCACCGGTTCCGGCGGGTCGAGCAGGTGCATCACCTCAGTGATGTCCATGTCATGGGTGCGCTCACAAAGCGGCAGTAGCTTCAGCTTGCTGCGGTCAAACTCAGGAAACGGCATGTACGCACACCTCCGTTTGCCCCATGTATCCGGCTTTCAGCAGTCTTCATCAGCCATCAGATATGCCACCAGAGGCTGCCACTGGCGGAAATCTGCCACGATTACGTCGGCTCCGGCCTGCACCAGACGGTTGCGCTTCCAGTGATTTATGCCACAGCGGGTATACTCATCGGTAGCCGCCCCGACTGCGATCCCGCCCGCCTGTTTGACGTTCAGTATCTCCACATATCCGTCACCGAAGGCGCAAAGCTCTGGCCCGTGCAGGTCGTTTTCGGCGATGATGCGCTCGATGACCATCTGCTTGGAGAAATCCTGATGGCGGTCCAGCGCCCCGTATATGTGTGGCTCGAAAAAATGCGCCACCTGTACCAGCTCCGCCTCAGAGCGGACGAACTCGATGTCGGTTCCTGAAGCCAGATACAGCGTGACGCCGCGCTCATGCAGCTCCTCCAGCAGCTCCAGTGAGCCGGGTACGCGCATCTGCTCCGGGTCGCACGTGCCTTCGCGCAGGGACTGCACTCGGCTTTCGATCCGCTCCCACAAGAGGTCGAGGTACTCATGCTTGTACTGCAGCGGATCCAGGGGAGTGCCGCCACGCTTGCGTATCTCCTCGGCCAGCTGGATCATCTGGTAGATGGTCTGCTTGCCTGTGAGAGTGACCACGAAATCTTCGACCAGACTGTACAGCTCTTGCTCACTCTCACCGGTCTGCAACTGCATCAGCTTCTCGACCAGCATCGGGATCATGACATCCTGCCATCCGGCCCGTACCAGCGAGATCGTGCCATCGAAATCGAACAGAGCGAAGCGCATCCGGCCCCGTGGCATGTCCGGGTTGCGCACCTCTATGTCCAGCCCGGGCAGCATGGTACCCGGCGGATACTGCGGAAACTCATGCTCGCGAAATCCTAGCTGTGTCAACATAACCACCTCTGCTCAGATTGTCCCCTACCCTGTGGCATTTGGCAAGTGCCGATTACAGTCAACTCGGTACCAGCACACCTGTCAACAGCGGTGATGCTCTCTACACGTACGATAGCAATACATCCATGCCGTATCAATCCATCCCATCTCTATCTATCCCGGCAGAAATACAGTCAGCACTGATGAGCAGGTGTCCAGTAGCAGCATGTAGCAGTATATCGCTCTCTCATGCTATACTTACACTGGCAATCTTGAGACGATGGTGACGAACCCGACAGGTAGCAGTGGCGTCTAACTTGCAGTTACAAACACGGATGACATGACAGGCATGGTGGGGATAAGCGATGAACAAGTGGACTGTAGCATGGCTTCCTATGATAGCGCTGGCGGCAGCAGGACTTCTCGGTTTCGGCGGCTGCCAGGGCGGCGACAGCAGGGACAAGAATCCCATAGCTCTGGGAGACAGAGTAGATATGGCGGCATCCGAGGAGCTGACCGAAAACGCCTTCACGAAGCTGTATCAGCCGGTAGAGATCACGGTGTCCCCACGTGTACCCTCCTATGACCTGCCCCTACAGGCGGCACAGGCGACCAACTACGCCGATTTTTCGCAGAAGGTGGACCTGGAGGCAGCGCTTCCGCTGCTGGAGCGCCAGGGCTTCGCCGTGCTACCGGGCTGGACTCGATCGGAGGTATCCGACGCTTACGAGACAGTGAAAAGCATGGAAGTGCCGGTGTTCATCACCAGCGATTCACTGCTGCATCTGTACCACATACAGTTCGGCAACACGCTGAAGGAGATCGAGGAAAAGCAGTTCTACGCCGAGCTGGTAGAGCTCACCGGCCTGATGCAGGACGCCGCGCAGGATCAGTATGACACTCTGGCCGGAGACCTGCACGAGGCGGCGCGGCGCAACTGGGCATACTTCACCGTGGCCCGCAAGCTGCTGGAACCCGAAGCTCAGGTGCCGCGGCAGGTGCGCGAACAGGTGGATGCCGAGCTGGTGCTCATCGAGGCCCATGGCGGCGCTCAAGGCAGTCCGCTGTTCGTGTACGAGGAGGACTACTCTCAGTACATACCCCGCGGCCACTACACCCGCAGCGAAAATCTGCAGCGCTACTTCAAGGCCATGATGTGGTATGGCCGCATAGGGATGCTGCTGGTGGGCACTGACATGAATCCTGCTGCACTGGTGGATCAGAAGACAGCCGACATGCAGAGCCTGCAGGCTGCACTGATCGCCGGTGCGCTGTCTGCTGAGACCGCCGACACCACGCAGGCCCGTCAGCTTGTCCGCGCACGACAGATATGGCAGCGCATCTATGAGGTGACCGCCTTCTACGTAGGCATAGCCGATGATCTGACACCAAGCCAGTACTCTCAGGCGCTGCGGGAAGTCGTAGGCACCAGTCTCAGATGGCAGGTGCTGACCGAAGAGGGCACCCTGCAAAAGCTACGAGAGCAACTGGCTGCCTTCGGCGCACCACGCATTTATGGCGGCACCGGACAGATCGAGATAGCCCCACCGTTCACGCCCCAGCAGTTGGCCGAGGTGCTGGGCCTGACCTCCGGACTACGCTTCATGGGCCAGCGCTTCATCCCCGACTCGTACATGATGGGCAAGCTGGTGGTGCCCACCGTCGGCAACTACACCGGCAGCGGCCAGCCGTTCACTCTCGTGCAGAGCGCCGGTGGGCCTGTTCGTGGCTTCCCGCGCGGCCTCGATGTGCTGAGCGCGATGGGCTCCGACCGCGCGGCAAAGCTGCTGGAAGAGGCCGGAGATACCGCGTACCGGGGCTATGATGAGGCCATCACACAGTTGCGCGCCGAGTTCGCTCAGATGCCCCCCTCAGCGTGGCACAAGAACCTCTACTGGGCATGGCTGCATAGCCTGAAAGCGCTGATCGAGCCCATCTCCGGCGAGGGCTGGCCGACCTTCATGACCACCCCGGCATGGCAGGACAAGAGTCTGCACGGCGCTCTGGCTTCATGGGCGCAGCTACGGCATGACACCATCCTGTACGCCAAGCAGAGCCACACGGTACGTACGACGGCCATGCCGCTGCCTCGGGAGCCGGTAGTCGGCTACGTCGAGCCGGTGCCTGAGCTGTACGCGCGGCTGCTGAGCCTCACGCGCATGACCAGAGAGGGGCTAGCGTCGCTGGAGGCGCTCGACGAAAACGCAGCTCAGCGCCTCGACAGCCTCGCCGAAATTCTGCAGCGGCTGCTGGACATGTCGCAAAAGCAACTGGCAAACGAAGCGCTCACAGAGGATGACTACAAGTTCATCGAGGATTTCGGCCAGCGGCTGGAGTATGTGGTGGCCGGCGTGGAGCAAGAGGGGCTTGAGACCACCATCGTCGCCGACGTGCACACCGATGGCAACTCCGGCCAGGTGCTGGAAGAGGCCACGGGCTACCTGAATCTGATGGTAGTGGCCTACAGGCTGCCTGCAGGCAACATCGTACTGGGCGCCGGGCCGGTGCTCTCGTACTACGAGTTCAAGCATCCGGCCAGCGACCGGCTGACCGATGAAGCCTGGAAGCAGCTTCTACGCGACAACAGAGCGCCCTCCCGTCCGGAGTGGACCAGCAGCTTCGTGGCTACCAGTAGAGACTGACCAGTAGCGCCTACATAACAGAGACTGCACAGTAGAGACTGGCCAGCATCTGCAATTCGGGCTGCTGGACTGCTTCGCTGCACGGATGCGTAGTCGCCACAGTACGCACTGGCACAGTGACCGGTATGCGGCTGTCAGCTGCCTGCAAGCGTAGCGGCTGCAGACAGGGGTGCATACTGGCAGAGCGCGGTCTCTGCTCATCTGTCACACGGCCTGAGCTATCCAGCCTCAGTCCGACACCGCCGCTTAGCCCGGGCTTCCGACCCGAGGCCGCCACCTCTCGCATAGCTCGGATTGCCGACCCGAATCCGACATCCCTGCGTAGCTCGGGCTTCCAGCCCGAGTCTGAATTCGAGACGGCGGATGCCCTCACGTGAGCACCAAGGCATCACTGCCTGGGACCGGATACGCGCATGGTGACCGCATCACTCGAGCTGATCGGCCACAGAGCACGGCCATCCGCAATCGTCTACACACATGTATGACACATATGTGACATGTACTAGCGCCATGAGCCTGTCAGCAGAGCATCGCGGGCGCCCTGACCACTCAGATTGACTTGCCTGCCGCCCAGTTGCTATACTTTGGTATCCGCCAATCGGGCGGCCATTTGGTTGTGCCTGGATACTATCCATTCATGAGACTCACGGAAAAAAACGAGATCGGATTGCGCGTCACTCGCCGACATCTGCGCCGCACCTGGCTAACCTGGGGGCTACTGCCGCTGGTGATCTGCCTCGCGCTGACGGTCGGCGCCGACAGCGTACATGCAGCAGACTTCAGCATGGATACGCGGCAGTTGGAGGTCAACTTCCAGGCCATCTTCGCCATCGCTGCGATGCTGTTTCTGGTGGCCTTCACCGTAGATGGGCACTGGACCAACTCCCAGCGGCTGGCACATCATCTGGCTACCCTGGCGCAGCGTGATGGGCGCAGGGTGAAAACCGACACCATATCGGAGTATGCATCCATAGTGAACAGGACCGTCATCGGCTCTACATATGCGTTGGCGGCAGCAGGCATCGCGATTGCGCTCAGCGCAGTGGCAGCAGCCATCGCCGGTCTGGGGCTGTACTACGCCCTGCTACTGCTATCTCTTGGCGGCGCGTTTCAGCTTTTCGTCCTGTCACGCCATCCGTACTACATCCAGCTCATGACCACGGCTGCTGCCGGGCAACTGATGCCGGAAGCCGACGAGTAGGCGCACCGGGTTCACCTTCCGCAGCCGCCGCTTTCATATCCGTATCTGACAGCAACACACTCTGCAGAGCCCGGCCATGCAGCCGGTTCGCTCGGCATCATCCAGTGAGGAACCACCGTGAAGTACCGCAGACCCCCTGGCACAAACGACGTCACTCCCCAGCAGGCGATACAGTGGCAGCAGATGGAAGCCGTCTTCGCTGACCTGTGCCGCCGCCACTGCTTCGGTGAGCTGCGCACTCCTATCTTCGAAGACACCGACCTGTTCATCCGTTCAGTCGGCCATGGCACAGACATCGTCTCGAAAGAGATGTACACCTTCGAGGATCGCGGTGGGCGCAGCCTCACTCTGCGTGCCGAGGGTACTGCTCCAGCAGTCCGCGCGTATCTGGAGAACCACTTGGCACAGCAGGACCCGCAGCGGCTGGTCAAGCTGTACTACGTGGCACCTATCTTCCGTTATGACCGGCCACAGGCGGGCCGCTATCGCCAGCACACCCAGTTCGGTCTCGAGGCCATCGGCTCTGACTGCCCGGCAGTGGATGTCGAGATAATCCAGACCGCGGTGGAGCTATATCAGGCTGCAGGGCTGCGCGATGTGGTGCTCAAGCTCAACTCAGTCGGCTGCCCACAGTGCGCCCCCGGCTATGTACAGGCTCTGCGCGATTTCATGGCCGACAAGCTTGATCAGGTGTGTGACGACTGCCGCCGCCGCTATGACGAAAACCCGCTGCGGATGATAGACTGCAAAAACGCGCAGTGCCGCATCGTAGTGGAGCAAGCGCCGAAGATGACTGACCTGCTGTGCGAGGAGTGCGAAGACCACTTCGGCCATGTGCGTCGCTACCTGGAGCTGCTGGGCATATCCTACGACCTCGACCCATACATCGTCCGTGGCCTGGACTACTACACACGCACTGCGTTCGAGTTCGTCGCCGCTAGCATCGGGGCTCAGAGCTCCATCGGCGGCGGAGGGCGCTATGACGGCCTCGTAAAGCAGATCGGTGGGCGCTCCACTCCCGCAGTCGGCATAGGCATAGGCGTCGAGCGCGTGCTGCTGGTGCGCGAGCAGCAGGGAGTGGCCCAGACCGAGCAGCCTCGTGACGGCTGTCTGGTGGTCACTCTGGGAGATGCCGCATGGGAGGCCGGGCTGAAGCTGGCGACCATGCTGCGCGGGCACGGTGTTCGCGCCGATGTGGACTACCGACGCCGCTCCATGCGTGCTCAGTTGCGTCACGCAGATGGCGAGCGTTTCGCCCGGGCTCTCATCATCGGCGACCAGGAGCTTGAGCAGGGCATAGTGGCCGTCAGGGATATGGAGACAGGTGAGCAGCAGGAAGTCACACAGGATCGCCTGCTACAGTTCGTGACCGGCGTTCCGGGCCAGTGCGAAAAGCAGGTAGACTGACCATATACGCTATCGGCGAGGATGAGGTGTGCTTGTGAGAGCGGTACACTGCCCGAAATGCCGCAATGCGACCACGCTCAGCGACGCAGGCGACTGCCTGATATGTGGCTTTTGCGTGCAGGCCGTCCAGTTGCGCACCCTGAGGCTGCATGTGATACTGGTCGCGATCACAATCGCGACGGTCATCCTGGGAGTCATCGTACTCATAGCCGAGCATGTCGGCCCACCCAGGCCGTCCGCTCCTGAGTATCTGGTCTACATTTTCGCAGCCCTGGCAGCTATCATCGCACTGATAGCTCTGTTCGTCGTTCAGCCACTGATGCTGCAACGGCCCGGATCTCAGGCGGTGCTGACCTCCTTGCTGATGCAGGCAGCACTGGCCGTGGGCATACCGGTGCTGGGCCTGCTCCTATACTTCATGCTCGGAAGCGTGAAGTGGTTCGTCATCTTTCTGGCTGCCGGGTGGCTGGTGTTCACCGTCATCGGCCTGCGGCTTGCCGACACCATAGCCGAGTATGAGCAGCGATTGGTGGCCGAGATGGAGCAGCAGAAGCTACAGCAGAAGCAGCAGGGGCCGCAATAGCACACTCGTGCGGCATACGGTATGCAGTCTCCGCTTCTGAACCCGTGATAGACATCCGGATATATATCTGGTAGCCGGCGGAAGGCTCTTCTGCATGAGGCCGCCGGTGCATATACAAGAGCGTGTAACCAGTGCAAAAGGAGTACACATGTCCACCGAATCGTCATATCTCAAGCGCACCACTCACTGCGGGATACTGCGGCCTGAGCACATCGGGCAGGAGGTCACCCTGAACGGCTGGGTACACCGCCGCCGCGATCATGGTGGGCTGATCTTCCTCGACCTGCGCGACCGCTCCGGCCTCGTACAGGTCGTCTTCGATCCGGAGATCGGAAACGAAGCATGGCAGACTGCCCATGATGTACGCGCCGAGTTCGTCATGGCCGTCCGCGGGCAGGTGCGACAGCGTCCGGAGGGCACTGAGAACCCCGGCCTCGCAACCGGCGAGGTCGAAGTGGCCGTCACTCAGGCCGATGTGCTCAACCCGGCTCAGACGCCGCCCATAGCCATCGCCGACACTGGTGAGGTGGACGATATGGTGCGCATGAAGTACCGCTACCTGGACCTGCGCACCGAGCGGATGCAGCGCAACCTGCAGCTACGTCATCGCGCCGCCCATGCAGTGCGCAACTTCCTGACCGAAGAGGGCTTCTGGGAGGTGGAGACGCCGTCACTTTTCCGTCCCACTCCGGAGGGCGCCCGCGACTATCTGGTACCCAGCCGGGTCAGCCCCGGCAACTTCTATGCACTGCCCCAGTCGCCACAGATCATGAAGCAGCTACTGATGGTCTCTGGCGTGGAGCGCTACTTCCAGCTAGCCCGCTGCTTCCGTGATGAAGACCTGCGCGCTGACCGTCAACCTGAGCATACTCAGATAGACATGGAGCTGTCGTTTGTGGACCGCGAGGACATCTACGATCTGACCGAGCGGCTGTTTGTCCACCTGTTTGATGCCTCCATCGGCCACGAGCTCCCCGTGCCGTTTCCGCGCATGACCCACGCCGAAGCTATGGCCCGCTACGGTACCGACAAGCCTGATCTGCGCTTCGGCATGGAGCTGATAGACCTGAGTGAGATCGCCGCACAGGTGGACTTCAAGGTCTTCTCCGGCACTGTCGCCCAGGGGGGGCAGGTCAAGGGCATATGCGCAAAAGGCTGTGGAGACTATCCCCGCGCCCAGCTCGATGTGCTGACTGAGTTCGCCCAGCAACACAAGGCTCAGGGGCTGGCATGGATGCGCGTGGTCGAGGACGGCGTGGACTCACCTATCGCCAAGTTTTTCACCGCCGAGCAAATCACCTCCATCGTGGCTGCGTTCGGCGCCGAGCCCGGTGACCTGCTGTTGATGGTGGCGGATCAGCCGGCCATCGTCGCCGAGAGCCTCGACTGGCTGCGTCGCGAGATGGCACGCCGCGAAAACCTCATCCCTGAGGGCACCTTCGCTCCCCTGTGGGTATCTGACTTCCCGCTGTTCACCTGGGATGCCGATGCCCGCCGCTGGGACGCCGAGCATCACCCCTTCTGCATGCCCCATCCTGACGACAGGGAGCTCCTGCAGACTGATCCCGGACAGGTCCGTGCGCTGGCCTATGATGTCGTCATCAACGGTGTCGAGATGGGCTCTGGCAGCATCCGGATCCACCGCCGCGACATCCAGCAGCAGGTGTTCGATATCATGGGCATAGACGCGCAGCAGGCCGAGGAGAAGTTCGGCTTTCTGCTGAAGGCCTTCGAATACGGCACCCCTCCACATGGTGGCATCGCACCCGGCTTCGACCGGCTGGTGATGCTGCTTGCTGGTGAGGACAACATCCGTGAGGTCATCGCGTTCCCGAAGACCCAGAAGGCGCAGTGCCTGATGTCCGGCGCGCCCTCCACGGTTGCCCCCGAGGCCCTGCGCGATCTGCATATCCGTCTGAACCTGCCGCCACAGGACTGACCCTGGAGGCTTGGCTAGACTGGATTGGCTGGAGCTGGCTTTCGTATGCCGACGGTTCCGGCCATGCTTGCTGCAGACCGTATGGAGAGCGCCAGAGACGCATACGCTGCGCATACTGCGGGTGAGGCTACACGCGTCCGCATGTACGAAGGTATACCGCCTGTTCGCGCGGAAAGGTAGCCTACTACTATCTGACTTGTCCGACTGGAGCCCATCCGGTGTAGCAGTCGCAGAAAACGGACGGGAGGTATCAGCTCTTGGCTTCGTCAGACCA
>JAAYSP010000065.1 GCA_012518355.1 candidate division WS1 bacterium
AAGTACCACACGGCTGGACCCTACTACGACGGGGCCATAGATGTGCTAAGCTGTGACGCAGTGCACGCAGTAGACGCCCTGCGCTTCATGGGCGGAGATGTGACCAAGGTAGCTTCATCGATCAGCAGCGTAGGACAGATATTCGACACCCGCTTCACAGCACTCGTGGAATTCGAAGGCGGAGCCGTGGGAGTGCTGCTGGCCAACTGGCAGGCTGGTGCCCGTGAGCATACGTTCGAGATGCACGCAGCAGGCATTTCATGTTTCATTGATGCCAATGATAAGGTGATCATCAACCGCGACGACAAGCGCAAAGCTGAGGTACTTACTCCTCAGGAGATTGCCGGCAGCGAAGAGAACCGGGTCTTCTACGGCTTTTTCCACCAGAGCCGGCACTTCGTGGACTGCATCAAGCTAAACCAGGAGCCGGAAACCTGCTTCCGCGATGCCGTCAAAACCATGGAGCTTGTGGACAAGATTTACCACAGTCGCATCTGACATACGACTGAAGTCATGGCATTTGCAGTGTTTGCAGTGACAGACACAGGGGCCGGATGCGATAGAATCGCCCGGCCCCGTCATGACCAGTTTGGGGCGCGATCTCACGTGAACAACTGCACTGCACCCGTGCTGGCACACTGCGCCTGGGCTACTGCCAGCTCGGTCTCCAGCAGCAGCCCCTCCACGTCAGAGCCGGTTATGGCCCAGCCGCTGACCCCCACAAAGTGACGCAGGACCTCACTGACACTCGGGTTTTCACTCAGAGCATCAGATAGTCGCATTGCAGCGACCAGAGCTCGTCTAGGGCCGGTGTTGGGCATCAGGACGCCTATATCGCCTTCGTCCAGCTCACCAACTGTATCGCTATCACGCACGGCGCTCTGTACCAGTGCATTTACCATGCGATAGGCCCGCTCGACCTGCTCAACGGCGGTCACTTCCTGTCGCGGCACAAGCTTCACCCGCAACAGTCCCATCTCCCGAGGATTGCGGCGCAGCCCAGACACCTCTAACTGGAGCCGATGTCTGAACGCAGTGTATTCCAGAAAGCCTTCCATGCCGTCTGCAGACACCCTCTGGCCGCCACCCCTGGCTACCAGCAGGCAGGCGTCCACGTATGGGCCGATTACTCTGGCCACGCGCTGAGCTGCTGTGCTGACATCCTCACCGGCATGTTGCACAGTGCAGGCCCTAAGCACCGCGTGCAATTTGCCCCTGGTAGCCACCCCCACGTCCACAAATAGAGGTTCATTCATCGGCTCCCAGGTGCCCTCACTAGACAGCGACGCCTGCTTGATCTCTATGACATCGGGAGCAGGCACCGCCGCTCCGTACGCAGTAGCGGTACTGCCTATCGACCATAAGAACTCCTCGATTAGTCCCCGAACGTTCTCCCGAGGCAACTGATGGCGCGAGACGACATAGACATCACTGTCAGATGCGACAATCGGCAGCATCAACCACGCGTAGATGTCCGGTTGATTGACCCAGTTGGCGGTCGTTACCAGGATCTGCAGGAGGTCTTCGGCCTGCTCAAGATGCTGGATAAGTACAGAGGTGTCGGACGTGTCCAGTTTTGCGACACTCTCCACTGGCAATGAGTTACTCATAATCTCCCCCTTAGGTGCGAGGTTTTACGCCTCCAGTGACTGTATCGGCGATGCTGTCACGGCGCTTGATAGCCCACACTCAACACCACGTAAGCAAGCGATATCAGCCAGGTAACAACAGGCAATTGCGAAAGGAGGCAGGAATCTGGAGGTAGGAAGGTGAATTGAATCGCTGAGAGGAGGCGCACATATGATTAAGTCAATCAGCTTCTGGTCATTTCCTTCAGACATCGGCGTCGAACAGGTACTCAACAGAGCACGCGAGCTGGGCTTTGATGCCGTAGAGCTCACTCTGGAGGCGGCAGGCGATATCACCGCCGCTACGTCTGACGCTGACCTGTCGCAGATCCGACAATTGGCAGATCGGTTAGGGCTAAAGCTGCCTACATTTGCAACCGGTCTACACTGGCAGCATCCCCTGGTCGGCCCCGGTGGCATCGAAGGCACAGAAGGGATCGAAATCGTAAAACATGAGGTCCGCTGTGCCCGCGTCCTGGGTGCCTCAACAGTTCTTACGGTCCCGTGCACGGTAGGCCCTGAACTTGACTATGATATCGCCTACCGAACTGCACTTGGCGTGTACAGAAAGCTTGGCGATATCGGCAGCGAGGCCGGTGTGAACATAGGCGTCGAAAACGTCTGGAACAAGTTCCTCGTCAGCCCTCTTGAGTTCGCACACTTCATAGACGAAGTTGACCACCCGAACGTGGTCGCCTATTTCGATGTTGGCAACGTATTGCTATTTGGTTATCCTGAACAGTGGATCAAAATCCTCAACAAGCGCATAGGTGCTGTCCATTTCAAGGATTTTCGCACCGGTGTCGGTACGCTAGACGGCTTTGTAGACTTGCTTGAAGGCGACGTAGACTGGGAAAAGGTCATGTTGGCACTCAGTACGATTGGTTATGAGGGAGCAGTCACAGCAGAAATGATGCCGCCCTACAAGCACCATCCCTGGCGTCTTCTGGAAGCGACCAGCAAGTCGATGGACGCTATTTTGGGCCGATAGCGCCAGAGGAAGCCCAGTGGTCGGATAGAGACAGGCACCGCAGTCAGTCTATATCAGGGAGGTCGGGCAACATGCCAAAGTATGAGTATCAGATTATCCATCAGCTGGCCAACCGCGTGGAGCACCTGACACGCCAACTCAACTCTGCTGTCCGGGATGGATGGGACCCGGTCTCCATGACCGGCGATGAGCACGTATATGTACTTCTCCGCAGACCGTACCAGGAGGAGTCGGCTAGTGCGCAATCCGGGCAGGCTGCACCTCCGGCGGAGTGAGCAATTCCGAATACGAAGCACTCAATCGGTGATATGACGGGCAACAGAGCAACTGGCCACGGCCTGCAGAGTCCTCTCACTGAGGTAGCAGCCGCGGCTGGATCAGTGCTGTGGGCACGAATGTGACCCAGGGACAAAGTGGTAGATGAACGAAGAGCAAATTCGCAGGCTCCTGGAAGAGTTGCGCGACGGCAGCCTGACTGTTGACCAGGTGCTGACCGATCTGCGGAAGCTACCTTTTGAAGATATCGGCTTTGCCAAGATCGACCATCACAGAACGCTCAGGCGTGGATTCCCTGAGGTGATCTTTGCCCAGGGCAAAACGCCACAGCAGGTGGTGGCTATAGCTGAAGGTATGCTGGAGACCGACACCTTAACCCTGGCCACACGGGCAGACGAGGCCGTGTACGAGGCCCTGGCAGCGCGTTTTGACGAAGTGTCTTACGACCACGATGCGCAAGTGGCCTGGGTGGGGCAACTGCCGGCGCCCGACGAGTCTGTCCCCCCTCTCCTGGTGCTTTCGGCGGGCACCTCTGACCTGCCGGTAGCCCGACAGGCAACGCTAATAGCACGAGCAGCTGGGTGCTCGGTGCAAGAGATTCTCGATGTGGGTGTCGCCGGACTGCACCGATTGCTGCACTATCGAGAGGCTCTTGACCAGGCAGGAGCCATAGTGGTGGCGGCGGGCATGGAGGGTGCATTGCCCAGTGTGGTAGGTGGGCTGGCGGCCGTCCCGGTTATCGCTGTGCCAACCAGCGTTGGCTACGGTGCTAGCTTCGGAGGACTGGCAGCTCTACTAGGCATGCTCAACAGTTGTGCAGGGGGTGTAGCGGTGGTCAACATAGACAACGGCTTCGGCGCGGGGCTCATGGGAGCTATGATATGTCGCCAGTCGCGACGGAGCAACCCCTGACTTCCTGACCGGGAGGTGGATCGGGTTGAACAGAAATGTCCACTGCTGGGTAGCCAGGCCTGATACCCTGTCCGCTCACAAGCGCTCCGTGGTCGTTGCACTTCTGGCCACACTGCTACTAGCACTTCTACTCGCTCCTGCCGCTGCTGAGCCCACATCGATACTGCTCGATGATTTTGAGAGCGGCATCGGCGCTTGGCGCACCAACGACAGCACTGTGGCCAACCAGGAGCAACTGGCAACACTGTGCGGGATATATCCCACATCGATGCGACCTCCCGGGGGTGGAGCCCAGGCCGCCATGCTCGACTTTCTACCCGCCCGCAACGCCTGGGCCAGTGTCAGCCTCAGTATTGATGGCCCAACCTGGCACAACAGCCAAATCGGTCAGCTCAGCATGTGGATCCGCGGGGCAGAGCGCGACACCTCTGTGGCGGTGACTCTAAGAGCCAAAATACCAACACCTCAAGGAGGCTTTCAGGACCGTAGCTACACTCAGCAGGTACAACTATCCCCGACCGCCTGGCAGCACATTTCATTGCGCCTTTTTGGCTTTCAAACCCGAGATGGCATAGCCCTCGACGACGAGACACTGCCACATCTGTATCTCCTGCAGTTCGTCAAAACTGGCACCTGGAAGCGGACCCGCTTCTACGTAGATCGGATCGAAGCCCGCCCCCTGATTTTCAGCGACCAACCGCCTCTCCCGCTCGCAGATGAACACAAACCCATCGTGGTTGACCTGCGTCAGGAGTTGGGGAGGTGCCTATCTCAGGTGGGTTTCGGAGTATCCCGCGATGTTGCAGCCTCAAATGCAGACCCGACTAAGCAGCGGCGGATGGCCACGCACGCGGCAGACCTCCGACCATGCGTGGGGCGGCTGAGGACGGCCGACTACTACGATGACAGTCAGCAACAGTTCGACCTTTTCAGCCTGAACGAAGCCCTGAAGTGGCTCACTGGTATCGGCATCAGACCGTTGCTCTGTCTGGATATGCCTGACAGGGACAAGACCAGCCTTGACCGTGCGGCAGTATGGGAGCAACTGCAACTCACTGCTACAAAAGTAGCGGAATTGAATCGCGAGGCGAAAATGGCGCCGTACTACGAGTTGGTGGCCCCACCTGCGCCAGATGACCTCGACCAGGTCGGAGACCTGATCATGTCCTACCAACGCTTTTTCAGTCTGATCGAGGCAGCTGACCATAAAGCTGTTATCGGTGGGCCTGGTTTGGCAGTAGTGAACCGAGAGTTGATCGAGGAGACGGCCGGTGCAGCCAGCATGAGTTTTTTCTCGTACCATCTGATGCTGCCGGGCCCCACATGGCCTGATGACAGCCGTCTGGCATCGGCCGCAACCACCGGCGCACTAAGCTCTCTTGAGTGGGGGTATGAACAAATCGCTCGACATCTAGCAAGTACAATCCATAACAGCGAACTGTTTATCACGAAGTGGGGTGTCGAGCAACCGTGGGCAGCCGACACTGCAGTACGGGCCGACCAGGAAACCGCTGACGCACTTTTCCTGGCGACCTCTGCCCTATCTGCCAGCCGTTTTGTGGACAAGCTGTTGTGGCGTGACCTGTCAGACCGTACTTCAGGGCTGCTGGATGAACAGGGCAGACCGAAACCGGCATACTGGGCGGCCTGGCTGGTCAGCACCTATGCTCCCCGAGGCGCATCTTATCGAGCGTACATCGAAAGGCCGGACAATCTACTCATCGTCGCAATCACCACGCGGACTGCAGCCAACGTGTTTGTCGTCAATCGCTCGCCTTGGCAGACCAGCGTGCAGGTGGAAGTCGTAGGTGCACAACCTCCGGCTATAGTGCGAGAACACAGGCTGGAACCTGGCCAGGCAAACGCCGTCCAACACCGTAACCTCAGCCTGAGCAACCTGCAGAAAATTGAGTTTCAGAGCAGCGGTATCAGCGTGTTGCAGTTCATCCCCACACAAGCGCAATAGTATCCTCCCCGACAGCAAAGACACAAGGCATACATAAGTGCAGAAACTCCCACTATGCTGCATGAACACGAGTTAGCCTCTGGCCAAACGAATGCCGGACAACGCCACAATTTCAGCCTGGGCAATCTGTAGGAAAGCTGAGTTTCAGGGCAGCGATATCAGCGTGTTGCAGTTCATCCCCGCACAAACGCAATAGCACCTCCCGACAGCACAATACACAAGGCATACATAAGTGCAGAAACTCCCACTGCGCTGCATGAACACAGGGTGAGATCTGGCCGGACGTCACCGCGATCTCGGCCTGGGCAACCTGTAGAAAGCTGAGTTTTAGGGCAGCGATATCAGCGTGCTACAATTCATCCCCACACAAACAGACTTCCCGTCTCTACTGGAGTATCGGGGGATGGGCTTCAAGTCACAACCTCACCGAAGTCGCCTATCATATCCGCACCTCCGGAAGCGCGAAACCACCAGTCGGGGGCAACTGGTGGTTTCGTCTCTTCACATGATATTGAGCGCGTCTGCTATGGTCACGCGTTGATTGCTATAGCAGATCACCAGCATCCACGTATTCTCCGGAGAGAATCTTGTCGGCACGATCTGCGTACGCGACCTTCTCACCTTGCGGAACCGTGCGCCAAATCAAGAATTGCTTGCGAATCTGCGCAAGGAACAGGGTGTTGGTTTTCTTCCAGGAGTTGATATCTCCCGCCAGCCGCCGCAACCGCAGTACGATGGCGTAGATATCCTTGTCCTCAGTCTGTTCACAATGCAGGCTGAAGTCCTGGCTAACACCCAGGTCGTATGGCGCGAGCCACATGCGCAGGTGAATGGCAATGCCCCCACCGTCTTCCTGGTCTTCGGGCTCCAAACGTACGTTTTCAGCCAGGAAATCACCGCCAGCATAGCCCACGTATTCGTCGAAGAACTCCTTCAGGAAGGCTGTCACTCCATAAGCGTCACGTCCGGTAACAGTGAACGGCAGCGCGGCGACCATCAAATCCCCTTCTGGTTCAGGCAGGGCCCAGCGCCGTTCGATGCCCGGAGAAGCAATCTCAGATGCTCTCTTACTCGGATACAGAGTGGACAGCACCACAACTGCCATGGACACGATCGTGACCGCGATTGCTGCAAGTGATGAGTAGTTGAGTTCCAGCCCATGCATGCTTCCGGTTACGATCATCACTCGGGTGAGTATCTGGCCGATCAGGTAACCGATGATAGCCCCCAGAACGGCGAACACAGAGGCCTCGGCAAGAAACAGCATGGAGATGTGGCTGGGAGCCAGGCCCAGGGAGCTGTAGATGCCTATCTCCCGTGAACGCTCGTGCACGGCACCCAGCATAGTGTTCAGCACGATGAGAGCTGCAATCAAAATCGGGATGATGATGCTTTCCATGCCGCTGAGCGAGGTGACGCCCACTGAGCTGAACAGGTAAGTGTTGTCCTCAAGCCCTGTGTACAGCGACAGAGCGAAGCGTTTCATCATCGCCTGGACGTTGGTGAGAACCGTCTCGGCATCGTCAAGTTTCACAGCAATGGAACGCAGCGTGCCGCCAAGCTCCAGCACCCGATTGTACGGAAGAACTATCATCTTCTCGGGGCCGAAGTGCTTGTATTCCTGCAACAGCGATCCAGCACTGCTGGCACCAAGCTGTGATCGTTGTTGCGCCTGGCGTTGCAGCTCCTGAATGATCTCAGGGCGCAGCATCGCATAGTTAACCGGCATCAGCGGTTCGCCGTCAAGGTCGTGTACGCGGCGCATCTGCTCCTCGCTGAGCAGACCTATCACACGGTATCGACTGCCGAACATGACGATCTCGGCGCTGCCAAGGTCATCTTGCGTGATACCGAGGGCATCAGCGACACCGGTTGGCATCAAGCAGACATTTTTATCAGTGGCGTCAATCCAACGGCCCGCCACCAGTATATCGCCAACCGGCATCACTTCTTGCTCCTGTGGAGCCAGTCCAAGCAGGCAGCTTATGGTATAGGTCTTGGCTGTCTCCGCCGCATTGGTGACATCAATCATCAGTTCCTTGTCAATCTGTGCGGAGGTATACCAGGCTCGCGGAGACACCACCGCTTCATTCTCGAACTCGTTGCGGATGATGTCAGCCGTCGGGGCCTCCAACGACAGCCATGATCGGTCGCGCAGCATTACACCCTGATAGGTGGGACTGTATGGCAGGCGAATTTCGTTGACACGCAATCCCGCAACAACCGAAGTGAAGCTGATGACCGTGAAAGTCAGCAGAATTAGCGTCACAGCAGTTAGCGCAGTACGTACTTTTCTGCGTCTCATGTTCGCCAGACCAAGGTTAAAGGCTGCGGTCGTGGCAGACAGTCTGCCCACGTCCGCCTCGTGCACACCGCCCCGTGATTGCTTCATGGCCTTGAGCTGTTCGTTGAACTTCATAGTGACGATAGCGATGACCACTACCGCCAGAGCCATGATGATGAATGCCAGCAAGATTACGGGAGGATTGGCAGTTAGTTTGAACGCCGGGTGCACCATCGCGAGGGCCATGAACACAATGAAGAACACGACTGAAGTCCCGATGATGGTGCCGATAACCGTACGTGAACCTATGAGTAGCCGCTCGCCGAAATACGCGAAAGGCAACAGCAGGGCCAGGTAGAACAGCACGCCCTTGACGACGTCAAGCGAGGTGCTTTGCACATCCGGATAGGCACGGGATTCGTATCCCCAGGCGTGCCGTGCTGCGGCCATGCCCAAATGGTACTGGCGCTCACGTACAGCTTTTTCGGCGGTATCCAACGATTGCTTGGCCATCTGATGTAGCTCATCCAGCCGCGCGTTAGTGATCCCGCGGTCAGCCAGGCGGTTCATCCGATACTCGTCAATCATCCACATGTCGCGGGCAGCCTGTAGAGGCGTAAATGTGATGGCAGGCGTGTTAGCAGCTCGGAAGCCTTCTCCTTCAGGTTGCCCTTCAGTAGCGTTGATGAGGATCATGCGCACACCGAGCAGACCCATGCCCATGGTGACCTGAAGGTCTATGTTGGGCAACGAATATACAGTGGCACACGGCTCTACGTAAGATGGGAATTCTGCACCGTCAGTGCTAATAGTAGGCAGAGAATAACCGAAGGAAATCGGCGTACTGTTGTTGGTTGCATCGTACACGAACAGCTTCTGCAGAGTCTGGAAGTATCGCTCGTCAATCAGGTCGAAAATATCTGTTGTCGTGCACGGGAATACGACTACCGGACGCTTCAGACCGGCGCGACCGTATACGCCGCGAGGGTATTTCGCGTCGCCATCGGGCCCCTGGTCAGGCGCGAAGATGATCCCGCCATTTTGTGGCGCGAAGCCATAAGCTTCCAGCAGGGCGGTACTGCTTGCCATCTCGCCCCGCAGCAGAAATTCGCTGGTCTCGTTGGCTATAGCCATGGCTTCAGTGCGCACACCCATCATCACCCGAGAGGTGCCCTGGGCCAGCACAAGAGCGTTAGGTACGGGAGTGTTGGGCACGAAGCTTTCACGACGGCGGAACTCCAGGACGTTGCCCTTGACATCAACCAGGTCGTCCATCTTCTTCAGTGCTTTGACACGCTTTAGAGCCTGCTCGTTCAGCTCCGGTTCGTTGACGAAGTCAGTAAATATACATGCCAACATACGCAGTTGAGTCTGCAGATTGGCCAGATTCAGATTGTCCACGGTATCCAGCGGAGTGTTAGTCAGGTTGCGAGCGTCGTTTACAGTGGTGAAGACGAAGCCCGGACGCCCGCTACGGATGACCATCTCGTGATCGAAAGCTATCTTGCCTGGGAAAAACGTGTGCCACTCGCGCCCCTTGACCGGGTTGATGCCATCAACAAACACAGTGCCGACATCGTAGCCGAGTGCGGAAGCTGCCGCTTCGGCATACTTGACCAACTGCCTGCCGACAGGCGAGTAGAATCTGAGCAAGTGGGCCTGCTGGAAATACCAGCCGACCTGAAAAGCACCAAGAGTGGAGTTGTGGGTGCTCAAATCCAATCCTATGAACATCAGGATCTCATCAAATTGGTCCAGTCGGTTCCAGATTGCGATATCGTTTTGTTTGTTCGCGATGTCATTCTTCAGCCGCTCCACACGCTCTTCCGCTACCGCGGGACTGAGCTCCAGCTGACCGACCAAAACAATTGCGGGTTTGAGCAACAGATCCCGTTCGCTAGCTGTGGCGAGGCGTTCGTTGGCCTTTGCAACCTGAGCCTCGGTGTCTGTCAGCGACTTGTTTAGCTCTGCCAGTTCTCGCTCCAATTCCTTAAGTCGCCGATCACGCTCTTTTTCCCTGCGCGGTTCGCGTCCCCATAGGCTGGCGAACTCGCGCGCGCCGGCAAGGGCGTTGAAATGGCCACTGGTAGCCAGAAAGATGACTGTCCGATCAGGGGGATAAGCCGCATACAGTCGGGCAAGTTCCAGCAAGCTCACAATGCCACAGGCATCGGAAGCCCCGGGAGCGCGTGCCGGTACTACTGATGTGGAGTCGTAGTAGGCCTGGAGGATGATGGCTTCCTTGCCAAGCTCAGCATTCTTGCCGGGCAATATGCCGATGATGTTGCGATTCATGGGGGCGCGCCACACCATGGGCTCTTCGTAGCCGATAGTGCCGCTGATATCGCCACGGGCAATCCTGGCCAGAATGTCGGCAGCATCGTCACCACCGACATAGAATCTGGGCACATCCACAGGGACCTGCAGGAACTTCATCTCCGCTTCGCCCCTGGTGGTCTCAAGCGGCTCGATGAACACTACGGCCGCCGCTCCCAGCAACGGGGCATTGAGCCAATTCTGCTGTGTGTTGAAGTCCATCAACACGATTGACCCGGGAACATCCCAGTTGTTGAAGTCAGAGAGGTTTCCATCACCCACATAGATTACCGGTCCGGTGAGCCCACCGGCGTCAACCTGAGAGGTTCGAACCAGGTTGGGCCACACGGCGGATAGCTCGTACCGTTGCCCATCTATCTCCAGAAAGCTGCCTGGATCATAGGGTGCAGGGACCGGGTAGTGCTGGACAAGAGTTTCAAAGCCCAATCGCTCGAACTCGGCGAGCACCATGTCGGCGGCTCGTTCGTTGCCCGGATAGCCTGCAACACGGCTGCCGAAGCTTTCCAGGGTTTCCAGATCGCCTACAACCCTGTTCATCTCGACGCTGCCGGCCAACGTGTCGTAATCGTTGGTGGCCAACGCCACCGAGCAGACCAGGCTACCGATGGCCACAGCCGCGATGATGAACAGATAACGATCGTTTAGGCCACGATGAGCCTTGTGCCCACTAACGAACATGCGGATCTCTCCTCTGGCTACGGATCATGCTCTCTATTGCTGTGTGGTTACGACCCGCGGACCACAATTGTTGTGGCGCCGCAGTTGGCGATTTTGGTCTTGTATTATAGCCGATACACCTGCCCCATACCAAGACAAAATGGAGCCCGTACCAGGTATACCCGACGCATCTGCCGGGCTACGGTCCGGCTACAAACTTAGTCCGTACCACCGTACCGACTACATTTCTACCTGGCCAGTGCACAGGCCTTCTCTCGCAGAAAAAAATCGTCAACTGATAATACGCGTGACAGTTGAAAACATCTCAACAGGCCCTGATATGGGCAGGCCGTTTTTGGCCAGCGCGGCTTTTGCAGCGTCTCAAGCACCTCGTCATTGGGTATCGGCCAATCCCCGCTGATGTGCGTCCCTGAGGCGCAGCGGCGCATCTCCTGTCACACATGCTCACCGTGGGTAGGAAGGCAGAAGCCAAAACCAGGCCGCAGGTCTACCCAAAGTGCACGGTGTAGGCTTGTTGAGTGTCGAAAAACAGGTTGAGCCAGCCCCACACCATGCCCGCAGTGAAGAAGTGGCCCAGCACTATGCCGATAAACAAAGGAATTAGCTGCCTGTACAGCCGCATCCCACCGACACGCAACACAATGCTTTTGATCACCCAGACGATGAAAAAAGGCCCCCATAGCGGCGATCCGTAAGAGGTGACCATTGCATAGCCAAGAGGGTGTAGCGGAAAGCGCAGAAAAACAGACCGCAACAGCACCAAGATCATGGTGACGACGAAACCAACTCCCGCAGCAGTGGCCCGCTGAGTGTCAGGGCGTACGTGAGAGCGCAGGTAGCCGGCAGTGGATTCATACTCCGTTTTGGCCAGCTGAGTACGATATCCGCCCTGGGTGGTGCCACCCTCAAGTACGTTCGCCCCATGAGTGTAGTATGCCTTCATGTGGACGTAATACGCGCCCATAAGTCCCAACACGAGTGCTACGATTAGCCACTTGGCCATAGCTCTCTGGTTGATGCCGACTGTGCTGGCGATCTTGGAGGCCTCGAGTTGATACGCCATCATGGACTGGTAAAAGCCGCGACTGATGAACATAAACATGGAGAACACAGTCAGATTGGCGATGCTACCTTGCGGCGCAAATGGGGCAGAACCGGCCACATACAACATCATGCGCTTGTGTTGATAGAATGGGAAGAGCCATACCATGGCAGCACCGGCTTCGGCTCGAGCCCGTGCGTACACGAGGGCGAATAAGAGGATCAGACCGAAGTAGATGCCTGCCGTCCAAAGCAGCATCCCTGCGCGTTCAGCGAAGATAAGCATGGCCACGAAGCCACCGATTGCGCAGATAATCGCCCACCGATAAGACATTGGCTCCTGATCATCAGAAAGATCCGACTTGGCGGCGGCGAAAGCTTTTGCGGCGATGTTTTTCAGGTCCTCCCGGGCGACCCAGATCAGAAATATGCCCAGAGCCAGATACGCTCCGGCAGACTGCTCCTGATCGAATGGGAAGCCCGATATGTCGTAACCGGCGCTGGTGGCCACGACGTTGCTGAAGCGAAGTAGCAGGTAGAAAACCCAGACGGAAAAGGTTATCTCAGTAGAAACCAGAAAACCCAGCCCTATATTTTCGGGCCGCCAGGCGATAGACAGCGGTGCTATGGCCGACCAGGGGCGCTCGGTGAATAGGCTGCTAAGGTTGTAGGCTCTACCCAGTGCAGGCACCGCTGGGTTCCATGCATTCAGGATGTTCATGACGTTGTAAATCATCGCCAGGCTAAAGCCTACCCACATCACTGGACTGCGGAAAAATGTAGGGATCAGTTTGGAACCACTCTGATCTGAAATATCTACCACCAGGTGTACGATGGGGAAGGTCAAATGCTCCTTGTCCGCCCACCGATGGCGGAACAGAGTGACAACCCCCAGCATGGACACGAAGAAGGCGATGAAGAAAAAGCTCCAGGTCAGAAGCGGCACGACCCAGGTACCCCATGGGATGACTTCGCCAACCGCGCCCTCATACATGTCCCGAATTGCCGTGGGATCCTGAGGAACGGCCCACTGGGGCAGGTAAGTGCTGAGAAGACCAAGATCGTTGTCTGGCGCCGCGAAATACTGAGTTACGGTCAGAAGAGGCAACAGCAGCCGCACAACACCGACCGACGCGCATGTTATGGCTACACACAAAAATGCGTAGACCAGCAGAACGTCAGCCTGCGTCAAGTTCAGCCGACGAGAGAGCCGACGGAGCAGAGGAGCGATCAGCGTCAACAGCATGAGTGCGGCCATCGCAGGGATGACTGGGACGCTTTCGTCTACCTGAGCGCCTCTGCCAACCAGACCGGCAGCATAAATCCAGGCCATCCCAATGGCCAGGAAACCCACTGATAGCACAACTACGGCCAGATTCACACCACGTTGAGGGTGTGTGGGGGGAGCGTCAGTGGTGATTTGTACATCGCTTGTTGCACGCGACTCTTCCATCATGAGCGCGAACTCCTGACTGGCGTGAACATGGTCACCATGCGTATCTTGCCTTGTCTCTTGATGGGCTGCTAATATAGGGCCGCTAACTGGTCAGGTATTTGTCTGAGAATCGCCTGATGCGTCTCAATCGGCGCGAGTATATCACATAAACCAGTGCTCGCGCAAACCATTCGGCACCTATAGGGTGCCGGTTCGGAGGTGCTGCGCCCGATGGCCCAGAAAGAAAAGACCTGCCCCAAATGTGCAACTAAGGTAAGCCGGTGGGATACTGTCTGCATAGAGTGTGGCAGTCCGCTTGTTGCAGATGAGCAGATTGACTATGACACTGCTGTCACAGCCGGCATAGTCGTAGGACAAACCGTGGTGGGGGCAGCCGCGGGCATGGCCGAACCGGGAGAGAATTCCGAAAAAACTAGACTGAGAGTTTTTGACAAGCATCTTGCCCAGCAATTGAGCAAAGAACGGCCCACCATAGTTGTATTGACGATCATCAGCCTCGGGTTGGCCCTGGCTCTCACCCACGTAGCCGCTGGCCTGTTTCGCAAGCTGCCCGGAGGTCTGCTCTCTTACAAAGAATTCGAATTGAATGCGCTGATATCACAGCGCTTTGGCATGATGGTAGATCCCCAGGTACTGTTTGTCGTCGCTGCCGGACTTGCTCTGGCAGGATATCTTTGTACCGCTGGCGAGGCGGTTCGTTTCGTGGCCGCCAGCCGCGCTATTGCCGCAGTAAAAGCCGGTCAGATTCCTGACGTCGTCGGGGTGACAGTACTAACCCGATTCGGATTGATGCTTGCAGCCGCACTGTTGCCTCCGGTGGGTCTCATTCTCGGCATAATCCTAAAGCTATCACAATCGAACGAACTGCGCGAACTTGGTGGCAAGATGATATATCTGGCATCAGCGGTGATTGCCCTGGTATTGCTGGGCGTGGTGTGGGATGTCATGGCGGAGTTTGCTCAGAGTCGTAAGCCACTTACCACCGCTACGCCATAGATACGGATGGCCAACACACATCTGCGACACTTGCAGAACGCCGATTGCTTCCGAGAGGCAATCGGCGCGTGCGCTCACCGGAATGCTCCCGCGATGTCCGCGATGTCCGCGATGTCCGCGATGTCACGGGTCACGGGTCACGGGTCACGGGTCACGGGTCACGGGTCACGGGTCACGGGTCACGGGTCACGGGTCACGGAGCACGGAGCACGGAGCACGGAGCACGGGGTGTCGGGGATGTCAGAGGGTACATCGAGGGGTGACGGGGTCCGGCAGTGGTCACCTACTCTATTGCTGTTCGTGCTTTGTCTTGTGCTCCGCCATAACGCGCTCATAAAACATGAGCAAGCGTTCGGTCGCAGCGGACACTTCATAGCGGCGGACCCACTGCCTGGCTTGCTGGCCGAGTCTGGCTCGCAATTGGCGATCTTCGACGAGCGTATTCACCGCTTCAGCCAGTCCCTGGGCCCCTTCAGCCGGGGCGGTCAGCATGCCGTTGTGTAGATGTTGCAACATATCTGCAGAGCCTGGGGCGCTGACTGCTACAACCGGTGTGCCGACTGCCATGGCCTCGGTGTAGGCCAGAGGCTGGGTCTCGCTCAGGGATGCGGTGACGAAGATGTCAATGGCGGCTTGCCACTGGGGTATCTCCTGGTGAGCAGTCTCCCCTACGAAATGGATCCGTTCAGCGATGCCCAGACTGGCTGCCATTTCTGCCAGGGCTGGTCGCGCCGCTCCGTCGCCTACCAGAAGCAGGTGACAGTCAGGATGCCGCTGCATCACGATCTTCACCGCCTCCAGCACACACTCCAGGTTTTTTTCCGGTGACAGTCGCCCCACGAAGCCAAGAACCGTGTGGTCTGGCCCGAGACCGATTCGCGCACGTGCCGCAGTGCCATCAGGGTTCTCGAAGGGTGAGAGTTCGGCCGGGTTTGGCAACAGTTCGATAGCTTTCGTCACACCTGCAGTAGAGAGCTTCTCACGCATACTCTCGACTGGTGTTGTGATCAGATCGCATTTGTTGCAGTACTTGGCAACGCGTTTGGTCAGGTAATCCTCTACCATGCTGGCAGGCAGAGGTACCGCATCGGCGAAAACTTGATACTCAGTGTGGATAGTGGTGACAAGTGGCAGCTTTGCCCAGGAGGCATACCACATACCCCAGACGCCAACCCACAGCGGGTGATGAGTATGTACCAGGTCGAACTTGATCCGCTGCAGAGCGCGCACGATGGGCACGGAAAACGGCATGGCTACATGGTAATCGAGGTTGGGCGCCTCGATGGAGGGGAACCGATACACCCGGTTGTCGGCATCCAGTCGGTCATCGCAGGGGCGAGACGTAAAAATGTGTACTTCGTGACCGAGGTCGCATAGACTCTTGCGATACGCTTCAACAACGTTGGCCACGCCGTTTACTAAAGGAAGGTAAGTGTTGGTAAATACGGCAATTTTCACCGCAGTGCCTGCTATCCTTGGTCGGTCCGATCCGACAGGTATTCCATACGCAACTGCAGGACAGGTGCGAAGCGGTCATTTGCCAGCATTCTCCCGATCATCACGTCTTCGCCGCCCGCGCCGGATTGATACAGCGGGGCAAGCTTTCCGGCCAGCTCGTCCATCTCGGCCACGTACTTTTCTGCCGTCAGCGATCTGGCGTTACGGAAAATGCCTAGTACCGTATCTGTATCCAGGCCGATGTCGGCTATTGCAAGCGCCTCAGCGTTAGACTGGGCCTCCACAGCGAAGTCCTCTGCGGACAGTTCGCGAACCCACATAAGCATTTCTTCTGCGGCTTGCCGGGCTTCGTCTTCGCCAGTGATTATCAGCACCTGCGCCTCAGAGAGTACCTTGCGTGCTTCGCTGGCAAAAGGCGTAACCGCCTGCTGAGCCTGCTCATCAATTCGCTGCAGTTCCAGCTCTCCCTGAGCAATCTGCTCCATGAGAGCAACTGGCGGCTGTTGATCACGAAGCATCATGTCAAACTGCTTGCGTAGCAGTGCCTCCAGGTTCTCACCCGCTTGTTCACGCCGGGCATCGAATTCCCCCGATGCCTCACGTGCACGTGTGGCGATGGACAGAAGCTGCCGTGCCTGGGCCGGTGACAATGACAGGCGATTGATCAGAGCCAACGCGCTTACATCTTGCTGTATGGCCTGCACCGCCAAGGGAGATGTGTTTTGCGATATCAACTCGCAAGCCGTCTGCGAGGCGGGCATTTGCGCGCGACATGAAGTCATGAGCATCAGCGCCGCAGTCATCATGACCGCAAGTGGTATGGCTGCCGCTTTTATGTCTGCCCAGTTACCGGTTTTCATGCAGTGCCTGTTCTTCCCGCACCATCAACGGCATGGGTGCCAGGAGCTATTTGTTGAAAGTGGTTACAGCCTTGCCCAAAAACTCCTGATTGCTCTTAGTTTTACGCAATCCTGAGATCAGCAACTCTGCGGCATTCTCTGGTTCGAGTGCGTGCAGAGCGCGGCGCAGCTGCCATATACTTTGCATCTCGGCATCGTTGAACAGCAACTCCTGATGACGCGTGCTAGATCGAGGGATGTCAATAGCAGGGAAAATACCTTTGTCGGCCAGTTCACGGGCAAGCACCAGGTCCATGTTGCCTGTGGCCTTGAACTCTTCGTAGATCATGTCATCCATTCGGCTGCCTGTCTCTACCAATATCGTAGCGATAATCGTCAGGCTGCCACCGTTTTCGATGTTGCGCGCTGCTCCGAACAGTCGCTTGGGCCGGTACAGTGCTGTAGGATCAAGCCCACCGGACAGCGTCCGGCCAGAAGGTTCTACTGTTAGGTTGGCGGCTCGCGCCAGACGGGTGATGCTGTCGAGCAAAATCACGACATCCTCACCGTGTTCGACCAGCCGTTTGCCGCGCTCCAGGACCATCTCGGCGACTCGCATGTGGTTACGTGGCTGCTCATCAAAAGTAGAAGCCGCTACCTCACCATCCACTGACCGCGCTATATCTGTGACTTCTTCAGGGCGCTCGTCAATCAGCAGTACCATCAGGTACAGATCGTCGTAGTTAGCGGTAAGTGCATTGGCGATCTGTTTGAGCATGGTGGTCTTACCAGCCTTGGGGGCCGATATGATGAGCCCACGCTGGCCGCGCCCGATCGGGGTCACGATATCCAGAAAGCGTCCGGTGAGACTGTCGGGCTGGGTAGTTTCCAGATACAGCCGCTGGTCGGGATATACCGGGGTGAGGTCTTCGAAGTGAGGACGGGTGCGAGCCGTCTCCGGCGGCATACCATTGATACTTTGCACGCGCAGCAGCGACCAGTAGCGCTCGGCGTCCTTGGGCGGGCGCACCGGCCCGCTCACCATGTCACCGGTACGCAGGTTGAAGCGTTTGATCTGAGTATCAGCCACATAAATGTCGCTGGAAGGGTTCGGTTCGTAGTCGAGCCCCCGCAGATAGCCTCTGTCGCCGTTTACTATATCCAGGATACCCCAGCGAAACTCGTGGCCGTTGGCCTCACTCTGCTTGACCAGTATCCGCATGCAGAGGTCGCGTTTGTTCAGCAAGCTGGCACCGGTGAGTTTCATCTCCGATGCAATCTTACGTAGCTCATCCACGGTCTTTTGTTGCAAATCAGCCAGTTCTAACATCATGCACCTCTGCTGTTGACGCCGCACGTCTTGCGGTATGCATCTTCTTTCAGCACGCCCACATAGGGCAAATTTCTGTACTTTTCGGCATAGTCGAGACCATATCCGACTACGAATTCGTCGGGCACTTCGAAGCCCAGGTAATCAGCGGTCACGTTAGTCCGTCTTCGGCTGGGTTTATCCAGCAGGCAGCACAAACGCAGCGAGGCAGGCTGTCTATCTTGCAAGATGTGCCTGAGGTGCTGCAAGGTAAGGCCGGTATCAACGATATCTTCGACGATGAGAACGTGCCGCCCTCTGATGTCATGGCTGCAGTCTTTGAGTACTCGCACTCTGCCACTGTGTGTAGTGGCATCTTCGTAGCTCGAAACAGAGATGAAATCTATCGATAAATCCATAGGCAAAGCTCTAATCAGGTCGGCCATGAAGACTATCGCACCGGTCAGAATGCCTATAAGCACAGGGTTTTTGTTGGCGTAATCGCGGTATATCTGGGCGGCCAGCTCGGCGATCTTGTCTTCCAGTTGCTTTTGTGTCAATAGTACGCGTTCGAGCTCTTCAGGCCACGGCATCAATGCACGCCTTCCCGGCCGGCCAGCGGGCGTAAAAACACACCGAGTGCCTGGGGTGCGCCGTGGGGAAACCAAACACACTGCTCAGCCCGGGGATGTGGTGTTTCGCGTGCCCTGATATCTTTACCGCCCGCCCGCAGCGCAACACATGTACGTATATTATGGGTGCACTGTCCGAGATACTGTCTCCGCATGCCCGCCCTGTGGAGTCCAACAGAATCGTTCAAGCCCTGTGTTGTTGCCCGTGGAAGTGAAGAGTAATCATATGGGAAATCTCGATGGAAGCCTATGGTGCGTGCTTTGCGTTGCTTACCGGCTTCAGCCGAATATCGGGGATGTGCGACACTACGAAGACTGAGTATAGCAGCATTCGATTAGTTTGTCAAATGTAGCTGCCACAGCTTCACTGCTGGCGCACAACGCAGTTGCATCTCCCTTTTCCGAGGCGTTGGACACGGCACTGCCACCACCTCAAAAGCTACTCTGGTACACTACCTGAAGCTGCGGAGAGGCGCCGGCCTGACGCGCGCCATGCCCACCGAATGAAAGCCTCAAGCCGTCCGATGTGCGACCACCCCATATCCCCAGGTCGCCCTTACCTGCCCGGCGGCCTAAGTAAGTGCCCAGAGCAGCCCCCACCAGTACCTGATCCCAGTAGTGTGCCCTGCAGTGATGTCGCGACCAGCCCACCAGTGCAGCGCCACAGTATGCAGGTACTGCAACACTGGGTTTACGTTCCGCTATGACCGCAGCGGTCGCAAAGCAGATAGCGCTATGCCCGCTCGGCATGCCGTCTGAGTCACTGTCGTTAGGTGCGGGCCTGCGATCTGATATCACTGACTTGAGCAGCCCTGCCGTGCCTACGGACATGACGATGGCGTCGGCCATCCGCTTTCCTGTCTCCACCTCCGACATATCCTCGCTCAACAAATGGTAACCGGCTGTGATCGCGCACAGCGGCAGAGATACATCGCTCACAAATTGCGCGAAGTGATGCCGTCCAGGTTCACGGCCAGCGCAATCGTCCTGGGCCATGCTGTGCGAAGCGCATACTGATAGCCCCCAGATCAGGTAGAGTGCCAATGCGCCGCCACTGCTTCTCTTCACAAATCCCGTCCTCCTGACCCTGATGGCAACTGATCGACCGATCCCTGCCACCAGATCAGCCCATCTCACCACACCTATGCCACGCCAGACAGCCACGTGCGTTGCCGCCAGTTCTCACGCCCCTGTTGCACTCAATCACCACGGCTGGAGGTCTGTGCCTGCCCTTCCTGCGCCAAAGTTACGGCAATCTGTTCACGAGCTTCGTCAATCAACGGCTGCACCATCTCTGTGGTGTAGACACGCTGATCGAAACTGCGCATTTCCAGGCTGCGCAGGAAGCCCTGGAAATCCTCAAAATATGAACCGTAAATGTGGAAGCTATCTACCACATGATTGTACTGACCGGGCAAGATGGTGCGGCCCAATCTGTCCGACACGCGTTCGGCAACGATTCTCTGCAGGTCAGTGAAGGCATACATGTTCATGAAAGCAGCTTTGAAAGCATCATTGCTGCGCATGTGCGCAGACATCACCAGGCGGTCTCCGAAGATGCGGAACCACAGGCGCTGCAAACACGCAGGGTCTTCAATTCCCGCGTCCTCCCATGACTTCCAAATCGATACCTGGGCGCGGCGAGTGTGGGGCGCTTCGGTCAGGGCAGAAACCACATAATCCAACTGGTTCAGCGCAGTAGGCATACCGGGCACGCTGTAAGAATTCATCCGTTCATGATACGTATACTGCCACTTGCCTGCAGCAGGATCAATCCAGTGGTCGTGGATACCGTTCACCACCTCCTGCCGATACACCTCCAGGTCATAGATGCCGCCGGGCATGGCACGATGTATGCGCGGTTCGGCGAAAGCATCAGCTACAGCCAGAAACAGTGACACATCACGACTTAGAGGATCGCCTTCTTGATCATACTGTGTGGGGATAGACACCCCCTGCTCCCAGCAAGCCACCACCGCCTTCTCCCAGCCTTCTGGGAGGTTCTGAGCTTCGATCTTTATCACAGGCAAAAGCAATTGCTCTGCCATAATAAGTAGCACCTCAGATCGCCAAACTGGACAACTTTATGCCAGTTTTCAACAGGTTTTTTAATCAGCCAGGCATATGGATGCCGCCACTGGGCGGGACCGTAGTAATTCCCCGTTAGATGACTATCACCTGCTGATAAAAATAATCGTCTGAGGATGTCTACTGGACAGGTTCAAGTACTTACGATATATTACCCACCAGAGTTGGCGGACCATAAATGCAGCAAAGTATAGAGCAGCTTTTATAGCGGGAGTGACACGGTATTGGGGGGGGAGCTGCCGTCGAAATGCCCACTGACAGGTTCGTAGCTTTTCGCAGGATGCTATGGTTGGTCGTAGCTTGTGTCGGGCTGGTGTTTGTTCTTCAGGCTGCAGACCTGTGGGCTTTACAGGTGTTGCTGGCAAACGGCGATGGACAGACGGCGCACGCGCCTGCTTCCGCCCCGTTGCCTGAGGCCGGTGTGCCTCTGCCCACGCAACAGGTAGCAGTCGGCTCAAGCACATATTTGCCGGTACTGGAAACACCCGCCGAAGAGCGCAGCACCCCAATCGCCGCGGCTGCCGAAACGGCCGATGCAGTGCCGAATTTTGCCCTGGTCGGCGATGGTGGAGATCTGGGCAGACGAGCACGTGAAATCGTAGGTAAGTACGCTCCGCTGATGTTCGCCATTAGGGTCAAGGACGAGGTATATATAGACCTGGCGAAGATGGCTGAACACGTCGATGGCGAACTACGCTGGAGCCCTGGTGAGCAGGAAGCAGTGCTTCTTACCGCCGACAGTGTGGTTCAATTGCATCCCGGGTCAACCCAGGCAGAGGTAAATCTGTCGCCAACGACACTCCCTTCTGCCCCACAAATCAGCAACGACCGGTTAACCATACCCGTGACTGCACTGGGTTCACTCATCGACGCCGAGTTAGAGCAGTCTGAGCAAAGCCATGTGTTTGCCGTACACACGGGCTCTTCACCGATTTCCATAGTGGCCCTCGAAGATCTGTTTTTGTTGCGCATAAGCCGCTCACAGCGCAGACTGCAAGTATATGTACTGGGAGAACCGGTCAAGTCATACCCCATGTGCATGGGTTTGGGCAACAACACTCCGGTCGGACGCTTCCACATACAAAACCGTGCAGTCTGGCCGCCATGGAACTCCTATGAGGGCGAGTATATACCCGGTGGCAGCCCCCGCAACCCACTGGGAGCGCGCTGGCTGGGAACCACAGCACGAGGCTCAAGCCGAGGCTGGGCCATCGGAATACATGGCACCAATCAACCGAGCTCCATCGGTCGAAGGATTTCCGGTGGCTGCATGAGACTGCATAACGCCGACGCAATCGAGCTTTTCAACAACATACCGATCGGTACCAGAGTATGGATTCACGAAGAGCCGATTGCGCATGGTTCAGCGTCCTGATTTTTTGCACTCCTAAGAGTCCGCAACGGATGCACTGGCGGCATATGGGCATGCCGGGAACGAATCTGGTGCACTGTAACACGGACACTCATGTGTAATTATGCCCCCATTCATGCTAATTCGAGTCGAAGCTTGCCCCACCATTTCGGTGCAAGGCGGCACTTGTCATGGATCATGCATGCGGTGAGTCTGGCGCATATCAGTTGAGCAAGGTACAACGGACACCATCATGATTGTCGGAATTGGCACAGATCTATGTCTGGTCAGCCGTATAGGACAGATCGTGGAGCGCAGAGGGCAGCGATTTTTGGACCGTTGCTTTACTTCCGCTGAACAGTTGCAGTGCGGCAATGGCCCGGTGATGGCCAAGCGTTATGCAACCCGATTTGCAGCAAAAGAGGCCTGCATGAAGGCTTTCGGACTGGGCTGGGCCGGTGGCCTGCGCTTCGTGGATATCGGCGTTGAGCAAGATGCCCGAGGCAAGCCATCGTTGCGGCTGACTGGATACGCCGAGCAGCTGGCACGCCAACTGGGCGTGACCGGGATACACCTATCCCTGTCCCACGAGGGCGACATGGCACTTGCGGTCGTGATACTGGAGGCCTGATGGCCGCTGACGCCTATCCAGTCGTCAAAGCGTGCTACGTGCCACACACTGCATCCTCAGGCGAAGAAGCCCGCCATCAGATAGTGGAGACGCTTGGGCGCAGACCAGAGACAAACATCCCAGCCTGCCGTAGTACCATATGCCATACCAACGGCCATGTTGTTCATGAGGCAGTGTCGGAGCAGTGTCCGCCAGCCCGATGGGACGAATATGAGACTTCTTGACCGCTATGTCTGCAGGCAGTTGGTTCTGCCCTTCCTGATCGGAGTGACCACTTTCGCGGTGATCATGCTCGGCGATGTGGCCCGACAGTTGGGCTCGATACTGTTCGGCCTTCGCGCCCCACTGCCGCTCATCATGGGCTATCTGCTGTACCATGCCCCCCATGCCGTCGTATGGTCCATGCCCGTCGGCATAGTAGTAGCCGTTGCGATGACGCTCACCAGCCTGATGAACCACGGAGAAATCCGCGCCATGCGGGTGGGTGGTGCCAGTATCCTGCGCATCTGTGCTCCGTTGCTGGTAGTCGGCCTGCTAACTAGTGCAGTCGCCCTGCTGCTAAACGAATACGTCGTTCCGCCAGCTGGACGGAAAGCCACTGAACTGTTTGCCCGCATGACGCACAGCCAGCCAATAGTACGCGAACAGTATGACGTGTATTTCCGAGACGATCAGAGGCGACTGTTTTACGTCGGCCACATGGATGCTGCCAACAACCGGCTGGAACGCGTTGCCATCTGGACAGAAGACGATGCCGGAAACCTCGCGACTATGGTCACTGCTGACTGGGCCGAACTGAGTGGCAACCGATGGCTCCTGCGCGAAGGCCAGGAGATGGTGATGCGTCCTGATGGGGACATCGAGAAAGTCGAGAAATTCGGCAGCCAGGCGATCATGCTGGGGAAGGCGCTACAAGACTACTACACCGGTCAGCGTCGTGAACTGGAGATGAGCGGTGCACAACTGAGAGACCTGATTGGCACTCTCAGCACCGGAGGAGGCGATACCCAGAAACTGGCAGTGCGCCTGCAATTCAAGTACTCTATACCTCTGGCCTGTCTTGTCTTCGCCCTGCTGGCCGCCCCAATAGCGATACGATTTGCCGATTACGGAACCTTCGTGGGAGTGGTCATCGCTATATTAGTAGTTTTTCTTTACAACGGAGTGCGCTCATGGACTCTGGCGTTTGGCCTCGCCGGGATGCTTCATCCAGTAGTCGCAGGTTGGACGCAAAACGTTCTCTTCGGAGTGCTCGGGCTGGTCTTGCTACTTCGCACACGCTGAGATGTGCGTTTGACGACATGCCCAATTCAGCACAAAACAAAATGTGTGACGCCTCCAGCTTGTATCAGAGGCGCCGCTACGGCTTTCAAGCCATGTCACACGCAGGGTTGCTGGCTGGTCCAGCTACTCCTGTGGAGCCTGATCCTGCTGCTGCGTGTCGGCCGCGCCCTGGCGTGGCCACGACCATCGCGTCTGGCGGTCGCGAGGCCTCTGATCCGTCCCCCAGGCCGGGTCCTGTCCGCGTCGAGTGTCGAGCCCCGGACCCGTGCCTAACGGTTCGTCCAACTGCTTGCGATACGGCTGCAGGCTTTCGTTGACCTCCCGGATCTCGGTGTCTATGTCGCGGAGTATCTGCATGTGAGCGTTTATCGCATCTCGATTGACCGGCTCCTGATTGAGCAACTCAAACAAGCCCCACTGTGTCGCGTGCAGCCGGAATTGCAGATGCCCCAAGCGGGTCCAGAGCTCTGCAGACTCCCCGGTTGGCTCGACATAGCTGCGCATTACTCCTCCACGGAATCCCAAAGCACCTGCTCTGGTCGCCATCGTGCGGTCACCAGGCTGACCGTATCGAGCACCTCTCTCGCTCCTGTCACCTTGACGCATACTCGGCCGACGCGCACCCGTCTGGCCTCGCCTATCAGGTCGGACCGTCCCATCATCGTTCTGTTGCGCGTATGCGGGTACTATTATCAGAGACATCATCCCTAGAATTCCCAGGGCGATAGCTATTCTTTTCATCTAAGATATACCTCCTCATGTTGCTATATCCGCTAGCAAGGATTCCTACTCAGCAAAACTACTTATCAGGACTATATTCGCAGTTGTGAATACTGTTGCACACTGCCTGTTGTGCACTGTCCGGGCTAGCGATCGGTTATAGCCAGTCCGGCAACTGCCGGTTTCCAGCTCCCATCATACAAAGCCCGGCGAGTTTATAAGTCGGTGCCTGCGGGCCTCATACTGTCTGCTACCCTGTTCAGCTCGTCTTCGGAGATCTCACCTGCCACAACAACTATGAGGCCATCGACCTGGAAGCGTACGATTTTGCCACGGAGGACGCTACGCATCATACGGCCTTCGCGCCGGTCTCCTCTTGCTTCGACGCCATCATGGTCCCTGCCATCAACTCGGCGTCCTCTGCTTGGACGCTCGCCTCCATCCCTCTGCCCGCGGGGTATTGCCCATCTGCCTGCACGGCCTGGTTCATCGGGCCTGTACTCTCTCCCACCGGCACTATCCTCAGAGCGTGTGCGCCGCGCTCGTCGGCCGCCGTCGCTACCACGAGCGACACGATCCGAGCGCCCCACTCTCTCGCCTATGACCCGATCGCCGCGCCCGCTCTGTACCTGTCGCTGTCGGTCCCCATCAGCCCCGGACATGCCTTCATGCATCTCTATAGAGCCACTCCCAGGGCCGTCGGGCGCGCGGCCTTCTCCTCTGTACCTCGGCGTGAACTGCAGTATAGATAGCGTCCTGACGCCGTCTCCATAGCGCAGTTCCACGGCTGATTCTCTGCCACGCTCGTGCAGAAAGTAGCCCTGGAAGGCAAAGCCTTCAGGCACATATGTAGGTTCTACAGGTGAGAGCTCCAGCTTCTCGGTGACCTCAGCCTTGTCGGCCTTCTGTCCATGCAGTGCTGCAGTCACTTCTTCTGCGGCTTCTGGAAGCTCCACGGGCGGTGGTGGAGGGGCAGAGAAATCCACACTCGTGTAGCGAGTGCCCGCTATCAGTAGGTCTTCGCTGTTATAGCGATCAAGGCCGAGTGGGAAGCGGTTGGCCTTGTCCAGCCACATCTCGATGCGTGTAACCGCCTCGGGACGCGGACGTATGACAAGCTTGTCAGTAGGGCGACCTGCGATTTGCCCCCCAGAACTGACCTCAACCACGGCCTCGCGCCCCATGAACGGTAGCTGATCCACGGGGTTGCGCGGTAGATGGCGCACTGCCTTGCCGTCGGCTGCAATCTGCCACACGCCGCCGTCTTGCTCCACAATCCTGACGCCTTCGACGCTTCCAGTGATGAACTGCAACTGGAACCGACCTGCGCCGCGGTGTACAGTCGCCTCGGCCTGTACCTGGCTGTCGGCCAGTCGGATGTTGGTGCTTACCTGTCCCTTCAATGCAACTTGCTCGCGTGCCTGTCGGACTGCCGACAGCAACTCCCTTGCCTCTTCAGAGTTGAGGCTCTGCGGCTTGCATCCTGCGGCAGCAGTCAGTACGAACACAGCTCCCATAAGCGCCATCAGTGCCCGGCACAGCGGCTTCACTGGGGCACCTCTTCCGGAGCGACTGGTTCCAGGGCCGCCATAGCAAGGGCGAGCGAGACTTCATCGGCCAGCGGCTGATCCCAGGCCGCCGCTATCTGCGTCTCGGCATAGTCCGTGCCCTCTGCCCCAGCTAGTAGCGGCAGATCACTGTTAGACAGAATTGGCGTAGTTCCGATCGGGACGAACACTGAGAAAGCTATCAACACTGCTGCAACCGTCGCGACCGCAACTGCCGGCCTCAGGTACACGCTCCAGGCTGGGCGACCGGTCCGACGCGGCTCCAATTGCCGTTCGATTCCAGCCCAAAGCTGTCTGGGAGGCTCTACCTGCGAGATCGGTGTCAGCAGAGCTGCAGTGCGTTCCAGAGCTTCAAGCTCACGGTGACAGTCAGCGCATTCGGCCAGATGTTCGCGGACCTGTCCGACAGTGGACACGTCAAGTCCGCCGACTGTGTAGTCGGCCAGCATAGGCAATATTTTCGCACACTCTGTTGGTTTCATACCTCCACCTTCAATCCTCCACATGGGGCGCCAATTTGCGTCGCAGGGCTTCACGACCTCGAGCAAGGCGTGATAGTACCGTGCCCAGAGGTATACCCAGCTCCCGACTTATGTCAGCTACAGGTTTGCCTTCCAGGTGGTGCATAACCACAACCACCTGTTGATCTTCGCCCAATCGCGCAATGGCATCTCTGACCTGCTGCTGCTGCTCGGAGATCTCCAGTTGTTCGGCAGGGCCGATACTCTCATCGGCCCACTGACGAGGCACTTGATCTGCACTATCCGCATCCAGAGAGCCAGTCGGGCGGTGCGCCCGTGCCCAGTCTCTGACCTGATTGAGAGCAATCATGCGGATCCATCCCCCGAAAGCCTGAGGATCATTGAGGCTATCCAGAGCTCGCCACGCCCGAACAAAAGTCTCCTGTGTCACATCCGCGGCTGCTTCATCATCACGCATCATATGGCGAGCCAGGCTATAAACCACAGGTGCATACTGCCGGTACAGAGCGTTGAATGCGCGCTTCTCACCGGCCCGAGCCTTTTCTACCAGTCGCCTCTGAGCTGCTTCTCTATCCAAGTGGATCCGTAATCTACGAATGATGACGTCTTGAGTGGACGCAATATTCCCGCAATTGCCGCCTATGCCCTGACTGTCAGACTGCCGCGGCCGGCCAGTCAGCGTGCGGTTTTCTCCTGTGCTTCCCCGGTCATCGGAACGAACATCACCGGCAACACCATCTCGCGGACAATCTTACCGTCACGTTTGGTGAGCACATATAGCTCCTGACCGGTCTGTTGCTCCCCCACCGGTATCACCATCCGACCGCCTTCTGCCAGTTGCTCGACAAGCGGTTCGGGAACTCGATCCGGTGCGCAGGTGACGATGATGCCGTCGAAGGGGGCATGGTCTGGCCAGCCTCTATATCCGTCTCCGGCTCGAACCGTCACGTTTTGGTAGCCCAGGTCACGGAGGCGGTGCCGCGCTGAGTGGGCCAGTGCTTCGACGATCTCTATAGTATAGACGTGTTTGACCAACGGTGCCAGTACCGCTGCCTGATAGCCTGAACCGGTGCCCACCTCCAACACCAGGTGGTCAGGTTGAGGTTGCAGCAGTTGAGTCATCAGTGCGACAATAGAGGGCGCTGATATGGTCTGATCTTCACCAATCGGAAGTGGAGAGTCAACATATGCGTATGCCCGTACCGACTCGGGCACAAACAGATGGCGCTGGGTATCGCGCATAGCCTGAATCACTCGTTTGTCGCGCAATTCCCACTGTACAGTCAACATATCTACCATGGCACTTCTCTGTGTTTCCCAATCCATCGTCTCTCTATTTTGCTCACGGGCGCAAGACAGCGCACTTAGGGTCAATGCAATCATCCCCACCACCAGAACCAAATACAGGCGTATACAGTGCATTGTATGTATCCCACCATTTCTGTTTGACATTCGCCATTTCATGCCTATGTGTTGACACACCATGGAGCAAGGTCTAAGATGAGATGGCTACCGAGATGATGCTACTTGTTTCTTCGGGGCCGAAAGGTCTTTTCCTGCCGCAATTCAGTTTTGGCGGCTGCCATGAGGACAAGCAGGCTGCCCGGCGGCGCAAGGTGCGTAGCCGAAAGGAGGGCGCAGATCAGCGATGAAAGGCGCGAGAATCCTGATTGTCGAAGATGACCCCGTCATAGTGGAAGTCATCGCCCAGCGATTGGAACATGATGGCTACGAAACTGAGGGCTATGCACTTGGGCGAGAGGCTCTCGAGGCAATCTCCAAGAGTAATTTTGACCTCGTGATTCTGGACATCATGCTCCCAGACATTGACGGCATATCAGTTTGTCGAGAAATCCGACGGAAGTCAAACATACCTATCATCATGGTCACCGGCCGCGGAGACAAGCTTGATAGAGTGGTGGGGCTTGAGGTAGGTGCCGATGACTATGTCGTAAAGCCCTTCATGTCCGATGAGCTGTTAGCTCGAGTGCGTGCTCACTTGCGGCGCGTGACGGACTATGCCCCCAGGGGCGTCGGGGAGAGAATCATCAACGCAGGTCCGCTCCAGTTAGACATGCACGCTCACCAGGTCATCAAAGGTGACCAGCAGATTGAAGTCACGCCCACGGAGTTCCGACTACTGTTGGCTCTTGTGGAGGCGGATGGAGCTGTACTGTCGGTGCCTCAGATTTTCCAACAGGTATGGGGGCGCGACAGTGGCAACCAGAGTCTGATCGAGACGCACATATACAACCTACGCCGAAAAATCGAGAAAAACCCCTCAGCTCCCACCTATGTACTGACCATTCGAGACGCTGGCTATCGGTTCAACACAGACGCCGAGTAAAGCAAAAGGTCAGCCGCTTCCGCTTTGGGCGGGAATATGGAGGAGCCCCACCCCTACGCATGTGCGCATGCAGTTGCCTACGGCTTAAGTCATGCCATGGGCGGCATACATAGCAAGCTACATGACTACTCCGCTTACCGCAGCAAAGCAACAGCGCCACACCATCTGCCGATTAGTAGGTGTAGCGCGTGTACTTCCGAGAGCGTGTGTTGTCACCCCGCTGGTCTCGCTCTTTTAGTCACGCAGGATGTTTATCACGCTCAGTATCCACAGGTTTTCCCGCACGTGATCCCAGAACGACTTGCGCGGTTTTAGCGGTGGGAAGTAGATGATATCACCGGCCTGAATCGTCACTTCCATAGGAAGCTCACCGACTCGCAATTGCGACAGGTCCACGTCAATCACTTCGGTGGTACCATCATCCTTGATGCGGACAACCGCACCGACCTGTGAGCCTACCGTCTGCCCCAGCCCCGCCTGTGTGATATAGTCAAACAGTGAGAGGTCCGGATCGTAAGGATAGATGCCCGGGCTACCGACCGCTCCGATCACGTAGACTTTCAGGGCATCCTTGACCATGACTACGTCGCCAGGTTGCAACTGTATGTCGCCTGACATGTCTCCCGTCTGCTCTATGCTCTTGAGATTGACGGTCAACTGAGTGTCGTCACGGTACACCTGCACAGTGCGCAGATCGGCCTGAGGGGTCGGCTTGGCCACGGAGATGATCTTGAGCAGGCTCGTGTTACGCATGTTGGTGATATTCACCGGACCGGTATGCTCAAGAGCGCCCAGAAGGACGACTTCATCAGGGACCTTTTCAGGGATGATGAGCGTGTCGCCCGAGTCCAGCGCGATGTTGTGGCTCATGTCCCCAAATCTCCACAGACTCTCCAGGTTCACGGGGATGTACTCCCCGTCGCGGAATACAGTGGCGTTGGCCAAATCCGACTCGGCGTTGAAGCCTCCGGCACGTATGACTGCCTCCGTCAATTTCACCGGTTCGCTCGAATAGAAGACCACAGGGCTGTTGACCTGCCCGACCACTGCGATCTCTTCAGCTCGCCGGACGAGCACGACATCTCCGCCCTGCAGTTGGTAGTTCTGACTTATGTCACCTTCCTGAAGCAAGGCCTGCAGGTCAATGCGCATGGGGTCAGACACTCCAGGGCGCAATAGCAATGCAGATTTCATGTCGGCTCTAGGTGCAAATCCCTGGCCCAATTTGCTGATGACTTCGAGTACAGTCAGCGTTTCGTTTTCGGGCAAAACTACAGAACCGGGCTGCTGCACTTCGCCCAGAACCGTGACAACACTGTCGAGTCGAGGCACATAGATAGCATCGTTGTATTCTATCGGAACAGTGGGGCCTACCGGATGATCGGCACGCAGCCCTCTAAGGTCAAACTGCTGCGTCGGCTCTCCCTGACGACTCAGTGTCACCCGGCTAAGGTCGGCGCGATCCGTAGGCCCGGCTATGAGCACAGCATCCCGGACGGAAAAGCCGAAAGGTACAGTCGCTGGCCCTGTATTCTCCACATAACCGCTCATGAATACCAGGCGGGTCGAGGTAGCTTCATCAAGTCTGACCGTCACGACCGGGTCACGCAAGACCTCGCTGAGCTGCCTGGCAACAGCAACCCGGATCTCGGCGATATTTCTACCCACAACAGGTATCTGACCGACTACCGGCAACGTTATGCTTCCGGCGGCTCCTACCACATAAGCACCGGTCAGCATCTCCTCATCGAATACGTACACATGCAAGGCATCGCCTCGCTGGACCCGATATTCCGGGGAAGCAACATCAGCCCAAAGTGCAGCTAGACCTGTCAGCAGCCAGCAAGTGCTGACTACAGCCAAAAGAAAAAGCGGTGATTGTGGGTATCTGCGTGACCTATCCTGCATCCTGTTTCTCCGGGCCTTTTGCCGGCATAGCCGGAAAGTACAAGCCATGGATGACCAACATTTGCGCAGGTATTGTAGGCATGAGTTTGACCCCATGTCAAGCAGAACACTTGCTACTGCAGTTCTGTTGGAGACAGCCTCAACGAGCCCCATCCTACGCGCGTCATACTTAGTACCCTTCTGGTCACTCTCCCATGCTTCTCGAAATCGCATATAGAGTAGGGTTGCCAAGTGCCCAGATGCGGCATGTGTCAGCGTTTTTTGCCATCTCTGTGCACGTATGATCTACTGATATAGCCAGTCGTGCTTCCTGAGGACAGCCGATCCTCCGACACGCTCCTCCCCAGTATCAGCATGGGCCGAGGTGCACTAGCGTTTCGGCGATGCATAGAAAAATGGGAGGCAGCACCGCCGCTGCAGCCATCTGGTGACTGATAAACATGCGCATCTGTACAGGATCGTACACTTGCTGCTATAATAGCCGCGATATCGTATATTTGCAGGTGGTTTGATTGAGACGCCGAAGCTCGATCCGCAAATACCAAACGGCCATGCGCTATTTCAACTCTTTTGTGCTGGCCTGTTGCTTCGTTGGAACTGGGCTGCTGGCCGGTGGGCTAGCAGCTGTGCGTGACCGCCTGCCTGATGCTGAAGAGCTTATCGCCTACCGGCCACGACTGGCCACCGAAATCTACTCCACTGAGATTGATGCAGAGGGAAACACCTCGCACACGCTGTTGGGACGAGTGTTCAAGGAAGACCGTGAACCGGTAGACCTCCAGCGAATTCCTCTAGACCTTCGCAATGCCACCATCGCTATCGAAGACCGTCCGTTCTACCAACACCGTGGAATAGACCCCAAGGGTATCATTCGCGCCGCATGGGTCAACTTCCGACGTGGCGGCCTTCATCAGGGTGGCAGCACCATCACCCAGCAATTGGTGCGCAATATGTGGTTGAGTCGTGAGAAGACCGTTGGGCGCAAGATCAACGAGATCATCCTGGCCCTGGAGCTAGAGCGTCGCTACTCGAAGGACGAAATGCTGGAGATGTATCTCAACGAAGTATACTACGGACATGGTGCCTACGGGGTCAAAGTCGCCGCCAAGATGTACTTCGATAAGGATGTCCAGGACCTATCGCTTGCAGAAGCCGCGCTACTGGCAGGTCTTCCCCGTTCCCCGATTTACTATAGCCCGTACAACCATCCGCAACGGGCGAAGCAACGCCGCCAGCAAGTGCTTCATGCTATGGTGGAGATGGGCCAGATCACCTCTACCGAGGCCAACGAGGCCGACACGCACCAAATCCAGGCGAATCTGGCCCCACTACGTGAAATGGGTATCACCGCCTTTCGTGCACCGTATTTCACGCACTTAATTGTGCGCAGACTGTGCGAGGAGTACGGCGTTGAGCCAGTCTATGAGGGCGGATTGCGGGTATATACCAGTCTCGACATGCGCCTCCAGGAGGCCGCAGAGCAGGCGTTGACCGAGCAGATTGAAAGCCTGCGTCGCAGAGGCCAGATCAAACGCGGCTTGGTGGGCCAGGGTGCTCTGGCAGCTGTAGAAGTCAGCACTGGCGACGTATTGGCAATGGTTGGCGGAGTTGGGCCGTACGAAAAAGTCCAATACAACCGCGCCTATCCGGGCCCCCCGCAGTTCGGTCGCCAGCCGGGGTCGTCGTTCAAACCCTATGTGTGGGCTGCCGCCCTGGAAAACGGTTATGGATCAGAATCGGTGTTCAGCGGCTCGCCGATAAGCATCAAAACAGGCACCCGCTACTGGAACCCCAGAAACTACTCGCCCCGACAGGGAGGCAACTATACATTACGTCGGGCCCTGGCCGATTCGGTAAACCTTGTGTCCGTCCGCATAGTGCAAAGACTCGGGCCCCAGGTTGTCCGAACAATCACTTCTCAGATCACGGGGATAACCGAAGACCGTTTCCCGTTGGTGCCTGCCATATCCCTGGGCGTGTCAGAACTGGCGCCGCTGGAGCAAGCGGTAGGCTACTGCACCTTCGCCAGCGGTGGTTGGGGGGTCAAGCCGCGTTTCATACGGCGAATAACGACTGTCCATGGCGATGAACTGATTAGCTACAAGCCGGACCGCAAACGTGCACTCAACCAGTCTACAGCCATCAGCATGAACTCGATGATGCGGACGGTGGTAACATCAGGGACCGGAACCCGCGCGTCGGTGCCGGGCTATGAGATATGTGGCAAAACAGGGACAACACAGGACGGCCGAGATGCCTGGTGGGTCGGCTACAGCCCTGACCTTACTTGTGCAGTCTGGGTGGGCAATGATGACTACACGCCAATGCGAGGTTCGACCGGCGGTGGCTTTTGCGCTCCCGTGTTCGCCAAATTTATGGGTCAGGCACTGAAACTACGCAACTATCATGGCAAATACCCTGAAGGCGCAGGCGCTGTAGCAAGCCGTCGCAGCCAGCCAGAAAAGGACAAGGAAAAGCCTGGCGAACGCCCCAGAAGCGGTGGCGGCGGCACGGTCACCATATGTACGTCCAGCGGCGGCCGCGCAACGCCCTACTGCCCCAGTACCGCCGAAAAGACTCTCGGCCCTGGAGAATCATCACCACCACCATGCCGAATTCACTCGGGTGGCTCAAGAGCGAAGCCCTCGGAAGGCTCTAGCAGCCAGCCCGCAGCCTCGACAACTAGTGGCGGTGGACGTACCGTGACAGTCTGTTCGCAGTCAGGCCAACTGGCCGGGCCATATTGTCCACAGACTGTGGAAAAGCGATTCGCGTCTGGCACAGGGCCTTCAGGCACCTGTAAAATGCACGGTCCATCAGGAGGCGCCTCCTCTGGCTCATCCTCCCCTGCCAAACCCGTGCCGAGCACTAACAATAGCCAGGCCGATCCTCACCCACCCGCTGCTGACACGGCAGATACTGGCGGCGACAACGACTAACGGTCCCGGCCTGATCCCCAAAACGTGTGACGGTCTTTTCATCACGCAACCGCAAAACTGCCTGTCTTGCCTGTTGCTAGCAAGTTGAGCGATGCACATGGATAGTCCTACCTCCAACAGACGCATACTCGTCCTCGGTGTGGCATTTGGGTTAGTGCTGATGTCCTACATCGTACGCCTGTGGACTCTGCAAGTGGCCAACTGGACACCATACACGCTACAGGCCTCCGCCAACCGTACCAGCGTAGTCTACGGACCGGCACCCCGGGGCCTGATACTGGATTGTGCCGGCAGAGTGTTGGTGGACAATCAGTACGTGTGGAACGTGGAGGTAGTCCCAAATCAGCTTCCAACGCGTGAAGATCAGTTAGAGCAGATATCGGCCATCCTGGCGGGCATCCTAAAGGACGTCTCTGCTTCAAGGCTGCGTGATACACTGCAGAAACTGCGTTCAGCACAAATCCAGACTGTGCCGCTCCCAGGCGCACAAAATGTGCCATTCGAGATTGTGGCACACATCGAAGAACGAGGTCGTGACTTACCCGGAATACGTATCACGGAACAGGCTAAGCGCAACTATCCGCATGGCACTCTGGCTGCACACCTACTCGGATACGCCCGTGGCATCACGAAGGAACGGCTGGAATCTTACCAGTATCTAGACTATCCTGATTCGGCTCTTGGCGACACTCTTGCCACTTCTGGCCTCAAAGGCATCCGCAGCCTTCCGCTGTACGGGTCAGATTCGGTTGTGGGTCAGACCGGCGTGGAACGACTCCTGGAATTGGACACCCATACAGCACCGCCGGTGCCTATCCTGCAAGGCCGACGTAGCCGCACAGTGTACGAAGTTGATGCCCGCAATGTGCCACTACGGATGATCCACGATGAAAGCAGCGCTCCGGGTGCCACTGTCTATCTCACACTGGACCTGCAAATCCAGAGTATCGCTGAGCAGGCTCTCGAGGAGGCTATCAAAGGCAGCACCGGCAAGACCGGGGCAGTCGTTTGTCTCGATCTGCAGACCGGCGGGATAATCGCTATGGCTAGCTACCCAACCTTCGACCCCAATGGCTGGGTGCGCGGATGGTCGCCTGAAGAGTTTGAAGTGCTCAACAACGATCCTCGCAGACCTCTGTTTGACAAGGCGATAGGAGGTCAGTATCCTCCGGCTTCGACGTTCAAAATAGTATCTGCTGCCGCCGCATTGGAGACGACCTCTATCACAGATACAGTCACCCATGTGTGCAAAGGCATCATCTACGAGGGTGCCCAGCACCAGCCATACCGTTGCTGGCTGCCGCAGGGCCACGGTACGGTGGAATTCTATCGCGGGATAGCACAGTCCTGCGACGTATACTTTTATGAATTAGTCCGCAAGAACGGCCTGACTAGCACGGCAATCGGTGAATACGCTCGTCAATTTGGTTTTGGAGAGAAGCCTAGCATTGACCTTGCAGGGACTGTCGCCGGGCTCGTGCCGAACCGGGAGTACAAAAGAAACCGGACTGGCGAACCGTGGCACACGGGTGACTCTCTGAACATGGTGATCGGCCAGGGCTGGCTGCTGGCCACTCCTCTGCAAGTGGCCATAGCCACCGGAGCACTAGCCACCGGCGGCGAAATCATCGAGCCGACTGTCGTGCGCAAAATCGCCTGGCCGTCACACATGCGTCGTGAACCCACACTGTTCGAACGTAAGGTCGTCCGTCACCTGGATGTCAAGCCCGAAACTCTGCAGAAAGTTGCCCAGGGGCTGCGCCATGCCGTCACTTTTGAAAACGGCACAGCGCGCATGTTCAACGCCTTGCCATTTGACGTAGCTGCCAAGACCGGTTCGGCCCAGCATATCCCGGGTAAAACGGCACATGCGTGGATGACTGCTTACGCTCCGTTCGAACAGCCTCGCTTTGTGGTTACTGTCCTCGTCACCGAAGGCGGTTATGGCAGTACTACCGCTGGACCACCTGCGTACAAAATCCTGCAGGCGGCGATGGCCGCACAACAACGCCTCACGCCCACAGAATAGGATGTCTCCTGTATGCTGTTAGAATCGCAAGATAAATGCCGCTACAACAGCTTCGTCTCCGCATGTCGGCACGGAAGCTTTCTGCAAGCCTGGGAATGGGGTGATCTGAAGGCGCGCACCGGCTGGCAGCCATACCGCCTGGCTATGGAGCAAGATGGGGAAATCGTTGCTGCGGTACAGTTGCTTAAGCGTCCGGTGCCTAAAGTCCGCCGCTGCCTGCTGTATAGCCCCGGTGGACCGCTGTTTGACATAGAACAGCCAGAGCTCCTGAAGGCCTTGCTTGACGAGATACGCACCCTCGCACGCGAGTACGGCGCCATAGCCTACAAAATGGACCCGGCGATTGTGGCAGGAGACACGGCGCATACACAGTTGTTCACACGCCATGGTCTGCGTCCAGCAGCAAGCAGCAAACAGGCTTTCGGAGGCACTCAACCGCGCTACGTGATGCAGGTGGATATCAGCCCGCCGGAAGACGAGATACTGGCAGCCTTCAAGAGCAAGTGGCGCTACAACATTCGCCTGGCCGGACGGAGAGGGATCACGATCAGCACCGACTGTGGCCGCGACCAGGTGGCTGATTTCTACAGAATACTGCTCGAGACGGCCCAACGTGATGGCTTTGGCGTACGCGCTGAAAGCTACTTTTATGACATGTACGATCTGTTGATTACGGCCGGTCTAGGTTCGCTCTTCATGGCCACTTGCGACGGCGAGCCGATCGCAGGTGCAATCACAGTGGCCCTGGGCTCTCACGCCTGGTATCTGTATGGTGCCTCAAGCAACCGTCATAGAGAAAAGATGCCCAACCACCTGCTGCAGTGGGAAATGATGCGCTGGGCCAAAGCGCGTGGCTGCAGTGTCTACGACATGCGCGGGGTAGCTCACAAAGACGATACTGACAGCCCGCTTTACGGCCTGAATCGATTCAAGGAAGGGTTCGCTGCCCAGTACGTGGAATATATCGGCGAATGGGACCTGATATACTCTCCGATCTGGTATGGCCTCTTCAGGATTGCGGAGCCGTCCATCCGCAAGCTCCGTCTGTTACGGGCAGGGCGGCCCAAACTCACACCAACACCGGAGGACTGAGCTGACTGGTCCCAATTATGAGGCGGGCCTGAACGGGGTGACACGATGGAGCCGAAAGCGGAGTCTGTATCTGATCTGGTCAGGCAGCTCCTGCGAGGGCTAGCCCGATACGCCGAGGCCGTCGCGTTCGACATCGCGATCCAGGCCGGAAAGAAACTGGTTCTCTTCACACTTGCCATCACCTGTCTGACCCTGGCCCTGGTGTATCTGTCCATAGGATTGATAAGAGCTCTGGGAAGCCTGTTTTTCCATCCTGCACCGCCCTACCTGATCCTCGGTGGCATCCTATTGGTGGCGGCAGTGATAGTGCTGAAGACGACCACATGCAGGAAGAAGACTGATGGAGATGCGCATCCCGGCCCAGAAGATACGCAAAACGACACCCGCACTTGATGCTCAGGCTGCACTGGAAGAGATCAGCCACACCATAGACAGCCTGACTGAGCGGCTGGCTGGCTGCCATATGCTCGACAGGCAACGTCCGACACATGCAGGTGTCATGCTCACCGCAACAGGGTTGGCCATCGTCGGAGCAGGCCTATGGCTTGCTCTCACGCGCAGGCGGGCAGTAGATGCCTCTTCTTCAGACGACTGCCCGACATCTGTCACTACACCCGGGCAGACCTATAGCAGGGCTGACATAGTACACGCAGTGGGCAAGGGACTGGTGAGAGGGCTGCAGACGCTGGCAGACACGCGCCGGGCCCGCCAACACGACAACGATGTTGAGTGAGACTACACTACACACCTGTACCGAGGATTAGCTATGCAACAATTGATGGAAAAGATCATCCAATCTGCGCTCGACCGTGGGGCCAGTTTCGCGGACCTGCGTATGACTGACGGTACCGCGACTTCTATCGCAGTCGAAGACGGACGTGCTGACAAGGTCGCAAACAGCCGCTCGCGGGGAGCCGGACTAAGAGTGCTGGTGGACGGCGCCTGGGGTTTTGCGCCTACCAACCAGCCTGACGAAAAAGAGCTGCTGCGGTGCGCTGCAGATGCGGTGGAGATGGCCCGTGCCGCTGCGTCACACGTCACCGACCCCGGCATGGTGGCCCAGATGGAGCCAGTGCAGGCCGAAATCGGCAGCTCCGCACGTATTGTCCCGAGCCAGGTGCCTCTGGCTGACCGGTTGGCAAGCGTGGTAGAGCTGGAGAAGGCAGCTCGAAGCGAGCACCCCTCTCGTATAGCCAACACAGTTGCGACATATGCGGATGGCTCCGGCGAGATGTTCCTCGCCAACAGCTTCGGCACTTTTTTGCATTTCGCGAGTATCGGCACCTCCATCGGAGTGCTGGTCGTGTCTACAGATGGCACCATACGTCAACGTGTGTCAGAGCGAAGATCGAATCGCAGTGGGTTCGAGCTGGTGGAAGAGCTGGATCTCGAGCAGATGGGCAAGACGGCTGCCAGTAAGGCTGTGGACCTGCTGAGCGCCGAACGCCCGCCTGCAGGCATCTTCGATGTCATCATAGACCCGAAAATCTGCGGCCTGCTGGTGCATGAAGCATTCGGGCACAACTCTGAAGCCGATGCAGTGTGGAGTGGCAACTCGATTCTGGCCGGCAAACTTGGCGAACAGGTCGCTGCCGAACAGGTCACTATCGTGGACGATCCGACGCTACCGGGCCATAACGGTTCCTACACCTATGACCATGAGGGCGTACCCGCCCAGCGTCACGTAATCGTAGAGAACGGGGTGCTCAAGGGCTATCTACACAGTCTGGAAACGGCGGCCCGCTTCGGCGTGGCACCCAACGGCTCGGCGCGTGCTCAGGGACACCAGAGCCAGCCGCTCATCCGCATGAGCAACACAGCCATCGCCCCAGGCACGTCCAACTTGCAGCAGATGATGTCGGAGATGGACAGCGGCCTGTTCTTAACGGGAGGCTACTGGGGCTATGTGTTCACCGCTCAGGGCCAATTCACGTGCAACGTCGAGCACGCCTATGCGATTAAGAACGGCCAACTCGATACCCACTATCGAAACGTGTGCATCTCCGGGCGAACCCTGGAGACACTGCAAAAGGTCACCGCAGTAGGCGACGAGGTGCACTATGAACTGGGCGGGACTTGCGGCAAGAGTGGCCAGTCCATGCCTGTTGACGCCGGTGGCCCGCATGTACGCATCAGCGACGTGGTAGTAGGCGGCCAGAGCAGCCAGTAGAAGCGGCTGTGTGGACGGTTTCAGTCTGTAGCTCGACAAGTAGCAGTACCCGGTTGATTTGGAGGACGACATGAGCGAACTACTCGACATAGCACAAACCGCGGTGAAGGCCGCAGTAGCCGCCGGGGCCGAATTCGCTGACGCCTATGCAGTCAGCGGACGTTCAGTGGATGTGGGCGTGGAAAACACGAGTCTGCGAGACTCGGAAGTCATCCGGGACTATGGCGTCGGTGTGCGCGCCTTTTACAGAGGCGGTATGGGGATCGGCACCAGCCAGAGTCTCGACCATGGAGATGTAACCGAGTGTGGACAGACTGCTGCTGAAATGGCAAAAGTGGCCCATCCGGACCCGGACTTTGTGGCCCTGCCTGACCCGGCTCAGGCGCCGCATGTAGAGGGCATGTTTGATGACGCCATCGCCGGACTCGAGGTCGGCCGGGTCGTGGACTGGTGTCGGCAGGCCATCGAAGAGGCTCAGGCGATAGATCCACAGGTGCGGCTCGAGGGAGGTGCAGCGCTCTCGGTCGGCAGCAGCGCTCTGGCATCATCCACAGGTGTGGCGCTTGAACGCTCGGGCACCAGTGTGAGCATGACCTACCAGGCTGTGGTGCTACGAGATGACCAGGTAGGAGCGTACTTCGAGTATGATGCTGCCCGACAGATGTCTGATTTTGTGCCCGCCGGGGTGGCCCGCATCGCAACTGAGCAGGCCTTGCGCTACCTCGGAGGGCGTAGTGTCGGCACCAAGCGGCTCCCGCTGGTTTTGGGTCCGTTTGCGGCTTCCAGCCTGCTATCGGCTATCATAGGCTCGGCCAGCGCAGAGAGTATACAGCGCAATCGCTCCTTTCTGGTTGGCAAGCAAGGAGAGAAGATCGCCAGCGAACTACTGACCATCACCGAGTGTCCGTTGGTACCCGCGGGGCTCAGCTCTGGGGGCTATGACGGCGAAGGCGTGCCCAAGCAGCAGCGAGATCTGATACGCAACGGTGTGCTCACCACCTATCTGTACAATTCGTATACCGCCAACAAGGCAGGAGTTGCCAACACCGGTCATGCCAGCCGTGGCGGATACGGCGGCTCAGTTGGCGTGACGGTGTCGAACCTGCAGGTGGCCACAGGTGACCGCACGGAAGCGGAGCTGATATCCGACATAGATGAGGGACTATACATCGCATTCGGAGGTCTGCAGCCCGATGGCGCCTCGGGTGACATATCGGCAACCGTGGATTTCGGCTTCAAGATTGAACAGGGACAGTTGGCGTATCCGGTAGCCACGACGATGGTCGGAAGCGACGCTTTCGAGATGCTGACACGCATCGAGGCGGTATCCAGTGACTATCGTTATGAGCCGGGCATCATAGCACCCAGCCTGCTCATCTCTGACGTACAAGTCGCCAGTGGCGATTGACCGAAGAGATCGCGGTACAGAGCAGCCGGAAACAGACGGTGTTAAACAGTACTTTCCGCCTGACTAGACTTGACCGGGCCCTGATATGGAGGGCCCTGTCCATTGGTGGGTCACATGGCAAGCGAAAAGCACCCGGCAGCACATGAGGGCTCTCTTGACCAGGCACGACACCCACTGCTTGGCTTCACGCCACGGAGCCTGGTGGTCGCTCTGCTGCTGTGCTGGATCGCCAGCCACTGGATCAACTGGACTGAGGTCATCGCCCGCTTCTCGCAGATAACGGAGTCGGTCCCACCGATTCCTGCCGTAGGCATGCTGCTGCTGCTGGTGCTAATCAACCCGCTCGTGCGACGAATCTCGAAGCGCTTCAGCCTGGAGAGGCGCGAGATCATCATCGTGTATGTGTTCCTGACTGTGGCTACCACGGTGACCGGCTGCGGTATCGGCCGGTTTTTCATGAACACGCTGCCGGTGCTCTTCTATTTCGACACCCCGGAGAACAACTACGCAAGTCTGCAACAGCATATGCCCACCTGGCTCGTGCCTCATGATCTCGAGGTGACACGTCGCTTCTACGAGGCTTCTGAGGGCGGCTCAGTGCCCTGGGGAGCGTGGGCCGTACCCCTAATCATGTGGGGCATCTTCTTCCTGGCAGTCTGGCTTTGCATGCTGTCGCTAAGCGCTCTGTTCAACCGCCAGTGGGCTGAACGCGAAAAACTGACCTACCCCCTGCTGTACTTGCCCATGGAATGCACCGACGGAGTGGATGGCGATGCTCTGATCGTGCGATTCCTACGCAACCGCCTCGTGTGGATCGGTTTCGGGATCGCTTTTTTGCAAAACGTGACCAACATAATCAACTCTTACAACCCGGCATTCACCTGTATCGGACGGTCGTTCGACCTGGGCGGGCTATTCACAGAGCATCCCCTCTCGGCACTGAGACCTATGACGCTGCATTACCGGCCTGAACTTATCGGTTTCGGCTATCTGGTGACCACTGAAATCGCTCTTGGGGTATGGGTGTTTTACCTGCTGATGAAACTGGAAACGCTGGCGACGGCGATGGCTGGCATAGAGATAGCCGGCTATCCGTTTTGGCAGGAACGAGGACTGGGCGCTTATGTGGCCATGTGCGTGCTGCTTTTCTATGTGGGCCGGCAGCATATCGGGTTGGTGCTGCGGAAAGCATTCACGGGTGACCCCAGCATAGACGATTCAAGTGAAGCGATGAGTTACCGGGTGACCGTATTTGGCGGGCTACTGGCATTCATCGTGCTGATGGGTTGGCTGGTGGCGGCAGGCATGGCCTTGTGGCTGGCACTGGTCTACATGATCCTGGTGTTCATGGTGGCAGTGGTGTACGCTCGCATCCGGGCCGAGGTTGGGGTGCCGCTCATCTGGATGTATCCATACTACCAGACGTACAAGGGCATCCGCTTCTTCCTGGGCTCCCAGGCTTTGCGCCACAACGATAGTTGGCAGAGTGCCACCATTTTCGCCACTCTCACATTCATGTCCCGCGGCTACTACTCTGCGACCATGGGATATCAAGTCGAGGGCTATCGGCTGGCCAGAGGAACCGGGATCAAGCAGACATCCATGACCTGGGTGCTGATTACCGCACTGGTGGTCGGCTACGCCATCTCGATGACCGGACTGCTGAGAGTGTACTATGAATGGGGCGCCGGTGGCATGAGGCAGATGTCTGATTGGGGCCAGAGCATCGCAACAGCCGAGTACACGGCCGTAGTAGACTACGCCAGAGCGGCCGTCGGCCCTGATGTGCCACGCATCATCGCCACCACCAGTGGCTTTGTCGTGGCCTTAGCTCTCATGTTGCTTCGCATGACCTTCCTACGGTTCCCTCTGCACCCGCTTGCCTTCTGCATGATATGTTCCTACGGCGAACTGGTCTGGGGCCCGTTTTTCATCGTGTGGCTGATCAAGAGTCTGGTGTTCAAACTCGGCGGCATGCGTGCCTACCGTCAGTTGATACCCATGTTTGTGGGCCTGGTATTGGGCCACTATATCACCGCCGGAGTGCTATACGGTATCTTCGGATCGTTTGCCGCCGAGGGCACGCGTCTGTACAGCGTTTACTTCGGATAGCATAGACCACAATTCCACCAGAGCTGCAGACCGAAACTGTAATCCGAAGTTGCAGATCAAAGCTACAGTCCGATTATGCAGGGCATCCGGGGAAAGCGAGGGTAGTGTTGATGAACACGCGACTGAAAGCTATACTGTGGGTGACATTTGCCGTCCTGTTGGCCATGCCGGGCCACGCGCAACCAGAAGCAACCGCTGGTGGGCAGGTGACGGTCACTGCGCCCCACGACGGGCTGCGATTGCTACTGCCACCGGAAATCTACTCGGTGGTAGGTCATGAGATGAACATCTACTTCGACAACGTCATGCTGGTGCCCAGTCTGGACAACTATCTTGTGGCTGTACGCTGCAACGTAGGCCGTCAGCAGCAGCACCGCTGGACGTACGTACCCAAGGCTGAAGAGATTGGCAGCCACAATTTGAAGCTGCAGCTTTACGACCTGTCGGCAAACCTCCTGGCGGAAGCCGAGACGGTGGTGCACGTGGTGCCCGCCGATGCCGGAGCCGGCCGAGAGATGTCGCTGCTGGCTGTAGGCGATAGTCTCACAGCGAACGGCCACTACCCTGCCGAACTAGTAAGTCTATGCCGTAGCGTCGAAAATCCGCAGTTGCGGATGATCGGCACCCGCTCGGGCCCCGCTGAAGGTGCGATGCACGAAGGTTACGGTGGATGGACATGGCGTGCCTTTGCCACTCGCTGGCTGGAGGAGCGCCCTGACCAGGCCAACAGTCCCTTCATGCGACTGGAGGAGGGCAAGCCGATCCTGGACTTCTGGACCTACTGTGCCGCCCAAAACAACGGTGCAGGGCCGGATTTCATCACCGTGCTGCTGGGCTGCAACGACGTGTTTTCAGCCACAGACGAAAACATCGAAGAGGTCATAGACGAGCTTTTCGGCCATGCATCCACACTGCTTGCAGAGTTCCATCGCGTGCGGCCCGACACACAGATCGGTGTTCTGTTGCTGGTACCGCCTGCAGCCTCTCAAGATGCTTTCGGGGCCAGCTATGGTTGCCGCCAGCCTCGCTGGCAGTATCGGCGCAATCAGCACCGGCTGGTGGAGAGGCAACTGGAGCAGTTCGGAGAGCGAGAAGCCGAGAACATCTTCATCGTTCCGGCACTGGGCAATCTGGATTGCGCCAACAACTATCCTGCACGCTCAGAACCGGCAAATGCACGCAATCAGCAGACAGTGCTACGCCAAAACAACGGCGTACATCCGTCTCCGGAGGGATACCACCAGATCGCAGACAGCATCTACTGCTGGCTGAAGTACCGGCTGAGCCAGTAGCAGCACTGCAACGGTCACACACCGTGAAACTATCCCTGCATGGGGCCGATACTGCTACATGTATCGCAGTCACCAGTCACTTGTCGCAGGTCCCAAATCAGTTGTCGTAGCCGTCAATCAGTTGACGCAATCACCAGTCACTTGTCACTTGTCATAGTCACTGGTGACCAGTAAATCCAGAATAGAATTCCACCCGCCCAAAATAGAGACGCACCTACAGAAGGGTGGCATACGAGGTGTACACATGAAAATACTTGTGGTCGGAGGCAGTCGCTTCCTGGGTCTGAACATCGTACAGCGTCTGTCGGCGCGTGGAGATGAAGTCATCGTAGCAAACCGTGGACAGACCGAAAGCGCGCTGCCCGCCGGAGTACAGCATCTACAGGTGGACCTCAACCAAACCGGAGCTCTGGCAGACGCCGTCAAAGATATGACTTTCGACGCGGTCGTGCACATGATCGCTATGTCCGCGCCACGCGCGGAGGTGGTCCTGGAGGCGTTGGAAGGCAAAATGGGGCACTATGTGCAGTGCGGCTCGGTTGGGGTGTATGCACCACTCCACTGCGTGCCTGCCGATGAAAGCCATCCCACCAATCCGCGGCAGATCGGGCCTGATAGCAAGTATGTCGGTTTCAGCCACAAACTGGCTGCCGACCAAGTGGCCGAACGCCTGTGTGCCGACTGGAATGTGCCACTCACAATACTGCGCCCCAGTGCCATCATCGGCGCCGGCGACGTACCGATAGACCTGTGGGGCGCACGCAATCCGAAGTGCTTTCAGCGCATCATAGACGGCGAAGTCATCTCGCTCCCCAACGATGGGCGTGCGTTGATACAGTTCGGTCATGTGGGCGATCTTGCCGACGCCTTCGTACTGGCACTAGATCAGCCGGACAGGCCGGGCATCTATAACATCACCTCAGACTACGCAATCACTCTCAACTACTACACGCAAATCCTGGGCGAATACCTGGAACGAGAACCAGTAATCGAGTACGTGCCTATGGAACAGTTGATAGCCATGCATGCTGAGAGTGGCAAACTAAACGAAAGCGGCCT
>JAAYSP010000237.1 GCA_012518355.1 candidate division WS1 bacterium
ATCGCGCAACTGGCGCGCTTCGGTTAAGTCTGCCTTAATCCGGTCGGCTCGCTGCTGCATGAAATCCCCGACTGGCTTGAAGGCAACTCTCCGCATGAGGTACAAAAGTAGCAGAAAGCCTACTATATTGACGAGCAGAGCTCCACCCTGGATGCCTAGCTGATCAAGTACGGAAGCCATCTATAACCTCCGGCTCCTAGTTACATTCCACCTGCGGTGATCTTCACCACTTCGGCCACCGGCGCTAGCTTACCCTGCAGCAGGATGAAGACCAGCAGACAGTACAGTACCAGCGCTTCGATAAGCGCCAGGGTAATCAACAGCAAGGTCCGGATGTTGCCTGCTGCATCAGGCTGGCGGGCAATCGCCTCCATAGCGGCGGCCGCTGCTTTGCCCATGGACAAAGAAGTGACTATGGTGGAGATACTGACGCCCAGGCTTACCCCTAGAGCTAGAGCTGCTTCATAGGACATAGTCATACGCTCCTCATAATTCTATCTTACATGGTGATTCCATCAGGAAGACTCTGTTGAACTCATCGTGCAGGATTGTGTCTCGACAGATGATACCTCGTCGTCATCTTCGTCATGCCCAACAGCCAGGGCAATGTATGCCGAAGTGAGCATGATGAATATCAGCCCCTGGATAAACGCGATGAACAGCGCCAGGAACAGAAATGGGAAATGCAGCGGTATCGGCAGCCATATGGCGTGTAGCACGTCGCCGCCCAGGTCAATAAATTTCAGCACCAGCGTATCATCACCAAAAACGTTGGCAAAAAGACGCAGAGACAGCGTCATCGGCCGGGCTATCTCACCGATTAGATGCAACACTGCCATCAGCGGTGCCAACCACCAGATGTCGCCAGTGAAGTGCTTCAGATAGCGAATACCGTGCTCACGGAAACCGAAATACTGGACAGCGAAAAACACGATTAGCGCAGGGGCAAGTGTGGTGTTGAGAGTACTGGCAGGGGCGACAAAGCCAGGAACCAATCCGATCGCGGCGTTGCAAAATACGTATAGAAAAATAGTGCCGATAAACGGGGCAAAGCGCTCTCCGCCAGGACCTATTATCTGCTGGCAGAAGCCCTGAATTGTCTCGACGAAAAATTCCCAGATATTTTGCAGTGGTTCGGGGACTTGCCGTAGCTGCCGCCCACCGAAGTAAGCCAACAATAGCAAACCGGCAATGACAATCCAAACTGTCAATACTACCGGATCAACATACCCCTCGGCCCAGTGCGGTATGTAAGGCTTTGCTGCGTTGAGCCAGTGTCCGTGTTGTTCGAGGACTTGGCTATCGTCTTGCATTCGGCTTCAGTATACCTTAAGCAATTAGTAGTGCTTCGGCCCTGCTGTTCTCAGCCATCGCCGTTCTCAGTCATCACTGTATCGTAGCGCCTCATTTGTCGGGTTTGTGAGCACCTGGCTTACCAGGAAACCAACTACTCCTAGTGCGATACCCGCGAACATCCCGATACTGTCAACTTGCGGGTGATGGACTGCGGCATAGATGGCCACGGCAATCAGCAAGTATTTCGCCAGATGGACGCCTACTAAAGCGACAATTCGCTTCCAGTTCCCAGGGGAGGTAATTCCCGACACGCAGAAACTGAGTATGGCTTGACTGGCGACTGTCAACATCACGCCACACAGGATGCCAATGCCGAAATCCCGCTGACCTATGCTCCAGACAATCACAGCAATTACTATGCCAGGTGCCAGTGCGATAAGCCAGGGTCGGTAAATCCGTATTGCAGACTTCGCGATCATTCGTCATCGGCCATCCGACTAGCCATCTGCCACATCTCGAGGAAACCGGCTGCAGCGCCCAGCAACAGCCCTGCGGCCGCCAACCACGGAGTAGTGCCGAGTCGGCTGTCGAGCCACATCCCAATGCCGATACCTACCCCTACGGTGGCGACGAGAACCAAACCCATACCGCTGAAAGCCAGATACCGGGCAGCAGACGCGCGGCCCGGTGGGTCGTCCCTATTCGGGTGCTGCCTTTTCGTCATGGCAGGCCTCCGCTATAACAAAAGATATGATATACCGTGCAACAACACAGAGTCAAGTTATCAACCGGTCCCAAATGCACCGGCACTGAGGGAGCTTGACTCAGGGTTTGATGCTGGTATAATGACGGATGTGAATCGCTTAACTACTACTCTCTGCCAGAGTCATATAGGCAAGAGCACCGATTACTTCCGGTGCCATGGGTAGGAAGCTGGAGGTGGATGACTTGTCAGATTCCCATCTAAACGTGGTGGTCCTTACCGGCTTTGCCACGCGTGATCCGGTGCTCAGACACAAGACTTCAGGACAAGTGAAGGCAGAATTCAGTTTTGAGGTAAACCGCCCGTTTTTCCGTGCGACCGGCGAACCGGTATCTGACCTGTTTTTGGTGGATGCCTGGG
>JAAYSP010000079.1 GCA_012518355.1 candidate division WS1 bacterium
AACAGGAAGTCGCCCGCATCTATCCACTGCTTGAGTTCGGCGGCGATGGCCTGTGCTTTCACGTAGCTGGAAAGCGGTGCCGTAGGTATCTTGCGCCCCTGCACCTCTATCTGACCACTTTTTAGCTGTGCATAGCTTACATGGCCCAGCGGTCCGCCCTCGTTGTACGGGTAATTGCGGCTGTAGTCCAGAACCGGGGCGACGATGTCTTCATCCCTTACCGCAGTATATCGCGCCATTTCTTCATCCAGTATGGGAATCGGTATCCCCACTCCGACAGCCAGTGACACGCCGTAACCGTACATGCTGACACCAACCACGTATTCGGGCCGCATCGCCTTCATGTCACCAACTACGGCGATGGTGCCGGCGCCTTCCATTGGCGTCCCCGTTTCGGATCGGGCCACGGTGGGGTTGTGCTGCGTCCCCTCGAAGTAGACATAGCCCACTCCGCCACCAAGCCAGATCCGTGTTCCGATACCAACTGTGCGGTAGTACGGATCGTTCAGCAGTGGGCTAAGCTGCCCCGCCGAACAGAAATTGGCCGATCCCAAATCGGCCTGTACGACACCCATATAAGTGTAGATGTCGCGCTCGGTGTTGAGATTGACCGCCACACCGTAATTCTGGTAGGCGTTTCGCGGATTCAGCAGGTATGCCTGGTTCAGGTCTTCTATGTTGATCCAGGTATCTAGTTTCTTGCGCGGGTAGCAATCGGTGCCATAAGCAGTGGCCGTCATCCGCACGTCCTTGCCTGCGATGAGGTCCTGGATGACATGAGCGCCCCCGTAGGGAAACAGCCCTGGATGTTCGCGGTTAGCCGGATCGTTGTCCACGAGCTCCGTGGCTCCGATATAGACATCAACTGCGGCTACACCGGTGTAGGCGGGCACTTCGTTCAGCCACACCTTGGAGTATCTCATGCGGGGGGTGGTGTGGCCTGTGTTGAGCATCGCACCCGAGGAACACATCGGGCCGAAGGTGCCGGTGGTGACCACATCCACGTGCTGGGCAGCCTTCTCCACGCCTTCTTCGGCCACAATATCGATCATCTCTTCGGCGGTCACGACCACCGCCTTGCCTGCCCTAATCTTGTCGTTTATTTCGGCATATGTCTTGGGCAATCCTATCAACCTCCTGCCGCTCACCGGAGTAGTCGCTTCTGGAGAAATGGCGAACGGCCACATTTTCTGTTGGTGATCCGGACGATGCGAAAAAGCGCCGGTAGCCCCGGCGCTGAGGCATCGCCATAGGCATCACCTGAACCGCCAAACTGATCGAAGCATCCGCCATCTTCTCATCCCTCCTTTGCGACCGAGATTGCCGGGTCGTGCGTTCGAACTTATCAGGCGACGGCACCATGTCGGGTAGAGGTCTGGCAGCATCTACCCGCCTGTTTCGACAGGTACAACCTCCAACTGACCCCAGGTGCCAAAGTAATCGCGAAAAACTACGGCAGCGGGCAGTACCTCTTCGACCTGCTGCACCTAATCCAGCGCCGGTTAGAGGTCTGGTAGCGTCTACCCGCCTGTTCCGACAGGTACGACCTCAAATTGGCCCCAGGTGCCGAAGTGATCGCGAAAAACCACGGCAGCGTGCAGTACCCCTTCGATCTGCTGCACCCAATCCAGCGCAGGCTCGATATCGTCTGCGGACTTAACCCGATTGCCCAGGGCAGTGGCCATGGCATCGGCCAGCGCAGTGTCAGAGCATACTACCACCGCTGCATCGGCACATCCTATACTGATGGCGTGGCCAACCGTCGCTGAAGAGGTGCAAATCCCAACCCGGCCGGGGGGGACCACCAGCCCGATTTTTTCGCTCAGCGCCGCGTCTCCAGCATAGATGCTCACAGTACGCGGCTCGTCTGACTTGATGAAGATGTCGCCACCGTTTTCGACTATGACCTGCCGCGAGTACTGTAGCAGGCTGTCCCCAACAGCTTCCGCAACTGCGCCAGCAACAGCAGCCATCGGCCCTGTACCGGCGATCTGCGCTGCTCGATACATCGCGACCACCACAGGAGGCAGGTCGGCTGACGCAACCTTCTCGGGCAATGGGAGAGGCTCCATACTGGTGACAAACTCACGACGGTTGAGGATATGGCCCTGTATCTCCGCACGGATTGAGCGGACTGTCTCGAGCGCTTGTTCCGCCAGGTTCGTGTCCGCTAAAACCAGTAAATCGGTTTCGCCCAGCGCCGCCGAGAAGCGCACCAGGTCCGTCGCATCCACATTCCGCCGATAGTACCGGGGCTGATACATCATCGTCACCCTTGTGAGCTTCACAGAAAGCCCCGCACAACATGTGGAGAACTCCCGGATACGACGACCGAGGGTCACAGCCGACGACAAATTCCCTGCATATGATACCGAAGGCGGGGCATGTTTGCAAGAGGCCGCCATATGCAAGCCTCTGACAAGGCTGCACGTGCACCCAGCCCTATGTATGGGCAAAATGAGAGGGGTCTGTGCTGATGACTTCTAGTAGGCTCCGCGCCCCCCTAAAACGGCGGGCACGGTTTTGAGCAGCAGCTTGATGTCCAGGAGAAGGCTGCGTGTCTCGATGTACTCGATATCCATGCGCATCCATTCGTCAAAACTGACATCGCTGCGCCCTTGTACCTGCCATATGCAGGTCAGCCCCGGTTTTACCGTCAGACGACGTTTGTGCCACTCTTCGTAACTGGCGACCTCCTCAGGGATGGGTGGCCGCGGGCCGACCAGGCTCATGGTTCCGACCAGTACATGCCACAGTTGGGGCAGCTCGTCTATGCTGTACTTGCGGATGAAACGCCCTACTGACGTCACTCGCGGATCGCTCCGAATCTTGAACACCGGACCATCAGCTTCGTTGAATTCGGCCAACTGAGCACGCATCGCGTCAGCATCCTTGCGCATAGACCTGAACTTGAGCATATAGAAGGGCCTGGCATCCCGACCAAGACGCAGTTGGCGGTAAAAGACCGGCCCGGGAGAGGTCAGCTTGATTGCCACTGCCACCCCCAGCAACAGTGGGCTGATGATGAGCAGAGCCGTAGCAGCGCCAATCACGTCCATGCAGCGCTTGGCAAACAGATAGGCTCGGCTGTTAACCCGGGACCATGTGCTGCAACACATGTCACGGCTGTCTGCAGGACTGCTGTTAGTGAGCATCGCAACCTATCGTACCATGTTTGGTATCAAGTACAATTAACAATTTCAGCAACAGCATTTGTATTCGCCTACCTACATCTGCGCCAACCTACATCGAACGAGATGCAAAAGCACACAGGTAGCCGTCGTTGCTGCCAACATACACGCTTTGATCCGAGACTGCAGGCGAACTTTGCACTTCTCCACCTGTCTGATACTGCCACAGGCATACGCCAGTATGCGTATCAAGTGCATATAGGTTGCCATCATGGCTTCCAACGTAAACGCTGCGCCCACTGACTGCAGGAGAAGAGTTCACCCAGTCACCCGCTTGAAAGTGCCACAGATGGTCACCGGTTGTTGCGTCTATTGCGTAGACGCGACCGTCTCGCGAACCTGTGTAGATGAACGATTGCCATGCTGCAGGCGACGACTCAAGTGGTCCTTGCGTCTGGAACTCCCACACGCGCCTTCCGTGCAGTGTCTCCAGACAGTACAGACGATGGTCCGCAGAACAAACATACAGGCGGCCTTGATGAAACGACGGCGTCCCATAGATCTCCCCGCCGGTCATATACTGCCATAGCTCGCGTCCTGAAGATGCGTCAAGAGCGTAAAGGCGATGGTCCAGGCTGCCAACATAGACTTTACCTTGCCAGACCAATGGTGGTGAACATATGCCCAGATCGGCCTTAAATTGCCATATCTGCTGGCCACTCTTAGCACTTACAGCTACTAGATGGCCGTCATCAGTGCCGAAATAGACCATATGTTGCCATGCTACGGGACTGGCACTGATGTGAGCCCGGACGTTGACCTGCCACAGTATGTCGCCCCTGATCGCATCCAATGCCAAAAGCCGATTGTGGACCGCAAAAAACGCTGTCTTCCCCCCCAGCACACAGCCGCTGTGCATCACTTCATGGTTGAACTCTTGCTCCCACAGTACATTGCCCGTAGTTGTAGCAAGCGCCGATATGCGTCCGGTATTCATCCCCATGTCAATTCCCGCACCGATGAACACCACGCCGTTGGCCACAACCGGAGAGGCGATAACCCAGTGCCCGATCTTCTTGCGCCAGCGTAAGCGCAACGGCGGCAATACTACCTCCGGAGTGTAACCCGTACGGGTGATATTGCCGCGAAACATCGGCCAGTTGTAGGCGCGCGTCGCCTTCTGCGAGCGCTGACGCACCAACGCCAGTGCAGCCTCATCCAGACTGCGTCGTGCTTTGGTATGCTCCGGATCTATTGCCAATACCTGACGAAACAGTGCGATGGAACGGCGCAGGTCGCCTTCGTGTTGCCACTGTTGTGCACGCTTGAACAGTGTCTGGGCAGCCTCTGCTGTAGAGGTGTCTGCCCCCGCAGGAGCAGGATTGGCAGTGCTTTGCTGTTGGATGTCAGCTCGCTTCGCAGGCGGCGCAGTATCGGTCTGGCCATAAGACCGATACTTGACACGCTCCATGGGCCCCACACAGATGGGACAGGAGCTATAGCGGCGCCAGGTCATATACTCACACTGGCTGCATCGCACTGCAGACTGTCCGGCCACCGCCTCCAGGACCGAAGATTCTACGTCGGCGATGGCCTGCGACAGCTCTGAAAAACTCTGAAAGCGTTCAGCGCGATCTTTGGCCAGGCATCGCATGATCACTTCTTCCAATGGTTCGGGGACATTCGGCACCAGTTGGCTGGGCTGCGGCGGTTCGTCACTGAGAATACTTCGGATCAGCACCCCCAGATTGGAGCCATGATGTGGCGGTTGTCCTGTGGTGGCGACATACATGACCACCCCGATGCTGTACAGGTCAGAAGTTCGGTCTGCTGAAGCAGCGTCAGTGAACTGCTCAGGAGGCATGTACAAGTATGTGCCCACACCCTGGCCGGTCTCGGTGAGATGCGTCACACCACCGCGCACCTTCGCAAGGCCAAAATCGCTGATCTTGATGTTGGCCTGCCGAGTCAGCATCAGATTTGATGGCTTCAAATCGCGATGCACTACACCGAGTTCGGTAGGCCCGATGGGCAGGTTGTGGATGTATTCCATACCGGCACATATCTGTTGGACGAATTTGAGCAGTTGCGGGGGAAATAGACGCTTCTCAGAGTCGAAAAGCTTCTGCAAGTCCGTGCCGGCGACGTAATCGAGAAACAGAAACGGCTGGTCATCCATCTCGCGATAGATGATGGCCTCAACAATGTTGGGGTGACGGCCGAGATTGAGCCAGGTTTTGGCCTCACGGGAAAAGCGCTTTACCGCTGCCCGATCCGCCAGCAGCTCTTCCTTAAGTGTTTTGACGGCAAATCGGCGCTGCGAAAACTCGTCAAGCACCACATAAACTACGCTCATGCCGCCCCGATGCTTCTCGATAACCTTGTACTGGTCGTCTATACTGTCGCGTAACTGGAACTCCACACGCGATCCCCCTTGCCGCGACAGGTGCGAAGGCCGGGCTTTCCATGCCCGCACCTGGGCAAATCATGTGACGAAGCCATATTCGGCACTCGGTCACTATACTCCTGCCTGTCTGATCACGCTTGCCGACTTGCCACCTCAAAGCAGCAGAGAACCAGGCCGGTCCCTGCGCCTCAAAACGCAGCCTGCCGTAATCCTATCCCCCAATCACACGTAGTTCAAGCTCTCTCTATGGCAGTAGCTCAGATTCTGGCCCAATTCGGCTCGCTTTGCCTCAAAGATAAGGATGCACTGTCTCAATTCTTTCGTCAACTATGCCAATCCCCATCCGCCGCAGTATGACATGTCGCGAACAGGAATGCCAGACCGACACTTGCGACACTTGCGACACTCTCGACACTCTCGACACTCTCGACACTCTCGACACTCGCAGGCACTCTCGACACTCTCGACACTCTCGACACTCTCGACACTCTCGACACTCGCAGGCACTCGCAGGCACTCGCAGGCCAATCAAGATCCAGGTCGGGTGGTGCACTCCACAGAATTTCATGTAGCCCGACGACTTGGTGTCTTACCTCGCTGCGTGTGCAGTTTGCCACACCTGCGGGAAGGACTGGGTCATATATGCATATATGAGGCGGTTTTCTCGATGTAGGCCGTGTGATTTTATCGCCTATGTTGGCATGACACTTGAGTGGCCTAACTACACCCACATGATTGTCGGGCCCAACAGCTCGATGACAGTGCTCAAATGCCAGACAAACAAGGCAAATAACGCTGAGATGGCCGTGCTCTGATACGACGCACGCAGCCTCTGGGTCTGTATTGTGAGAGTGCTCGGCCATGGTGAGCCGGGCACACGGATGACTGCAGACGGTCAACCGGTGGAACTGGACGCCAGGAACTGCTTCTCAGCACCTGTTGCCCTACCCGAGCGAGCAGATGACCGAATCCTTCATGGTGAAAATCGAAGCGATACACGCGCGGTCACCGGGCACTGCGTGAAGTCACCATGCAGATGGGGCACGGACTGCATCACCAAACGAGACCGACACGCTGCGATATCGATCACCGCGTATGGCTGGCGATTTGTCGTTGCACCGGATATGTACGAAGCTGTCCGTACACTGCCTGGCCAGGCCAGGCACAGGATCACTGAGGTCGGCTTCGCAAAGTCAGCAGTACTGGGTAGTGCGAACCCGATTGGGGTATGGTGAAGACCCGCACTGAATACCGATTTCCGGCCAGCACCGTTGCTCTATGGATCACTTTCTCTGATTGATTGTCGAGCATCGGTGTCTCAACCAATCGCCCCTCAATCCAGAATACCCCTCGGGCTATCCCCCCACGTGGGTGCATAACCAACTCTATCGCCGCAGATCGATCAGTCGGATTTTCGACAGTAGCGTTGATGCGGTGCAGCACACCATAGCTGCCCATCAACGGATTTCCGGCAGTGCTCATGTCGGTATCTTTGCCCAGGCTGTAGAAGCACCAGCCATCTCCTACCGTGTGGAGCATGTCTACCAGCTTCTCACCATCGTACGCAAAACCACTGGTGGGGCGATCAGCGTACATACTCCCCGGTGCCGCGGTGACAGATCTACGCGAAGTACCGGTGGTCTCCTCAGCCGTCACCTCTACGATCAGCTCTCCATCGCCCAGTGGCACCATACGCTTGACTCCACTGGCCAACTCGCGAGGACGCAACCGGACTTCTGATATTTCGATACTGCTTCCTGCTGGTATAGGTAACACGTAGCCGATGCCCGAAAACAGATCAGACATAAATCTGGATGCCGCCACATGGCCCGCGAAAAGCTCATCCAGACTGGGACCTGCTCGCCCCTCGGTCAGGTGTAGCGGGATAGCCCTGTCGCCCAGGTTGTGAACTCGTACACTCAGATGCATCGGCGAAGAAGACGCGTTTACATGATGCCAGAGCAATCGAGCGCCCTGTCTTTGGCCCAGATGCTCACGTAGTAACACAGCCGACCCGGCAACCTTCTCGGGCACGTTGCTGACTAACAGCGTGTCAGCAGTCATCTCTGGAGCAGCTATGCGTTGTATCTGCACCATATGAGTGCGCACAACCGGCAGGTAGGCGCCGCCCTCGGCCTTCACATTGACTTGATAGCCATCAGCAGATGTCACCGGCGTGCCGATAGCAAGCCAGGCCCCCGGCTCGAGGTTTGTGACGCTACGGACAAGACACTCCACCGCCTGCGGCAGTTGCTCCTTGCGCAACCGCGCACCAGATACCTGCAACTGTGAAGTCGGCGGTATACGTGCCGCCCATTTGCGACACAGCACTGAGATGACGCTGGAGCACTCACGGAGGCCAACAGTCACTTGCGTATCGCCAGGCTGCAACGCCCACACCACCACACCTTTGCCGTCCTGCGAATCCTGCATGGTGACTACCGACTCATCAGCAACGCTGATGCTGTCCGGACGTCCCGCGGTACCTCCCCACCTGATTGTGCGGCTTTCCCCCACCGGCACCAACACTTCCGGATACGGCGTGATCGTCAGATACGGGTCAGCCAGCACAGCTTTGACATTCGCCGCCCAACTCTGTGCCAGGCCTTCGGCGGAACTGTTGGCACTTTTGGCAAGGGCAGCATTCACTGTGACTACGGCCTGACCGGCTACGATAAGCTGTGCCTGTTGATCAGCCGCCTTCACGGTCACATCTGTTGGTCGTGCGCCACTCATGGCGGCTGTATTCATCTTCTGGGCAATCGCCTGGGCTCTTGTCAACAGACCTTCGGCATTGCCACCGCGCAATCGCAGTATCACTTTTCCACGAGCAACCACCTGGGCACTGGTATTGTCCGCCCCTGCAAAAGCCTCAAACTGTAGCAGACAATTGCAAGTACCGACACCGGTGGAGACAAGCACCAGCACTGCCACCACTACTGCGGCACATCTGTTTCTCATGGATTACTCCAGAACAACATGATAGTAGGCATACAAAAGTCTGGCGCCACTGCATTTGCGCGGACGCCAGACTCAGGAAATGCTATCAGTTTCGTCAGGCGCGGTGTCAGCCGTCCTTGTCAAGCAGTTCTTCCAACTCCCGGACACGTCTTCGGAGATCTCTTATCTCGCGCAGCAAATCCGGTAGCCTGCGTACAGACGCCTCTGCCCGCATCGCGGAGCTGTGTTTGGTTGCAGGAAAGCCAGAGTAGATACCCGGCTCGGTGATATCTGATATCACGCCGCAACCTCCGCCCAGTGTTACGTTATCGCAAATCTTGATGTGATCGTTGATCCCGGCCTGCCCTCCCATGACGACATTGTCGCCTATGGCAGTGCTGCCCGCTATGCCCACCTGCCCGCACAGCAGACAGTTACGGCCGATGGTTACGTTGTGGGCTACATGAACTCCGTCGTCCATTTTAGTACCCTGGCCAATGCGGGTGGCGTTGATCGTGGCACGGTCAATAGTAGTGTGTGCACCCACTTCTACGTCGTCTTCGATGATGACGGTGCCAATCTGGTGTATCTTCCTATGGCCTTCGGGAGTAGGCGCAAAGCCAAAGCCATCAGCACCAACGGCGGCACCTGCATGTATGATGCATCTGGCACCAATTATAACTCGCTCGCCGATATACACCTGTGGGTGAACCGCGGTGGCATTGCCGATGACTGCCTCATGGCCGACGTAGGCAAGCGGGTGGATGATCACATCGTCGCCGAGGATAGTGTTCTCGCCGACAAAGGCATGTGCACCGATGCTCACGTTGCTTCCCAACACCACTCCGGCCTCCACCACCGCAGTGGGATGTATCCCCTCATAACACCTGGGCTTGGGCGCGAAGATCTCAAGCACACGGCTAAATGCCAGGCGAGGGTCTTCGGTGACAATCATCGGCTTGTGCCCAACGGTGGCGTTTGGCGGTACGATAAGGGCAGACGCACCGGAGGTCTCTGCCAGTGGTAGTAACTCGACCTTCTCGACAAAGGCAATCTGCCCGTTGCCAGCCTGATCCAGCGAGCCTACGCCTGTGATGGTGACATCTTCACCCTGGGCGCGCCCCTGGAGCATCTCAGCAAGCTGCGATAGTGGGTAGCTCTGTTCTGACACTCGAGAACCTCCCGCAAATCCTGTTTACGACTGCCACATTCTGCGCAATTGTGGTCTTAGTTGCTCTGTGACATCCGGCCCCGCTGTCGGCTGGGTCGGCGGTACAGTCAGGCGAGTGCCGGCTTCCAAAGCGCTCTTGCGCACCGCTAACACCGTCTCGTCATATATGCGACGGCTTAGCCTCGACTTCTGCACTGAGAGCATAGCAGCCAGACGGTTGCCGGCGGAAGCATAGACTGCTTCTACATCCGTACCACCGGGCTCATATTCGTGCGTCAAGACGTCAACCGCACTCGATTGATGCACCAGCACACGGCCGCTGTAGTCAGGGACCTCCCAATTGCTTAGGAGTTTAGACAAACGATCTGCAGTTTTGCTTCCGGAACTTACCGAACTATGCAATCTTTTCTGCATTTTTTGCCAAACTTGCTGCTGTGCCGTGTCAAAAGCAAGCTGTGCCTCCTGCCGCATCCGAGCTTCGTACTCGTCAAGCAGACGTTGCGAAGCATCCGCCTGTTCTGCCATTTGCGCTTCGATCCTCGCCAGAATCCGCTCGCGTTCGGAGGGTGCCGCGTCAGTGCTCTCGCCACGGCGCCGGACCATCAGGTCCGCATTCATCAGCGCTTCTTGATATTTGCGGACCAGGTCGGCTTCCTTGCGGCTCAATTCAAGCTGTTCGGCGTATCGGGTGGCCTGCAATTTCTGTTCAAGATCGCCCCTTAGTTGCTGCTCAATCCATCCAAGCCTGGCCCTCAGATCTGGCGCCAATTCACTTGGCGATGCCGCGAAAGCATTGGTGCGACTCTGCCGCCACAGTGTCACATAATCATCGTAGGTCACACTATCGAAACCCGGTGGCTGTGGGCCGATGAGCACCAGGGTGCTATCGGGGCGCGGTCCCCAGTGCCATCTCCGCTCCCAGCGGTGGACAGTCAGGCTACTGAAGCGGGCAATTTCGGCATCCAAACGCATCAATTGCGGGTACAGAGGGTGCTCGGACATTAGCCGTGCCGGATAGGCATGACATGTTTCGCCGAGAGCCCCCCATGTCAAATCACTGGATTTGATGGGCGCATCGGTGTCAGATCTTGACGCCGGAGCGAAAGTTGTCTGCGATATGACTATTGCGCCGACCAGCATTACTGCGACAAGGGTGGCGATCTGCCAGGCAGCGATACGACTAGCCCTGGCTCTCATGACGCTATCACTGCTCCGGCGGGGTGTTGAGTTTCTCAAGCACCACTGCAGTCAAATCGGTTACATGTTCGCTGCAGTAAAATACCATGCCTCGGTCCACCACCAGGTCGTATTTGTCGGCCTGGGCGACCTCGGTGATGATCTCCCGCACGCTGGTGACAAGTGACACCTGGGTCTCTGAGCGCTTCTCCAGGTACTCCCGCTCAATGGCGGTGGCACGCATAGTGATATCGGCATGGCGCGCCTCGTATGTGTCTGAGAGACTGTTGAACTCATCGCCCTCAGCGGGTGTGCGGCCCGTATTGGCTTGCAGGTCCATGAACCGCTTTTCTTTCTGCTCTGACACCTGCCGCAGCTCTTCCTCACGGCTGGTCTGCGCGTCGGTCCACTTATCACGCGAGATCTGAAGCAGCTCTGCGATTTCCGCAAAGTTCTGTTCACTCAAAAATAGGTAGTTGCGCAACTGGTCAATGTAACGCGTACGCGTCTGAGCCCAGGTGCGCAGTTGCTCCTGTTGCGCAATCAGTTCCTGATATTGCTCACTGATTATGTCCAGGTCCACAACGCCTACCTTGAGGATCGGTGATGCGGTTGTGGCCCCAGCCTCAGCTTGTGTTTCGGCCTCCTGAGCCACGATCATCCCGACCGACAGCAACAGCAGACTCACCGCTACAGCAACAGTGGCTATCCACCTACTGCGTGTATTCATTTTGGTGTCAACCGACTCCTTTCGCACATCTCTACGGGCCACTTTGCGGCAGTCGCGTCTGGCAATGTGCACTCCGGACATACAGCTCGTCCAGAGGCGATTTAAGCGATAGAGTCTAAAAGAGGCACCAAGCAGCACCAGGAGTCACCGATAGTACCATGAATTATCCATGCTGGCCACATGACTGGACGGTCTGCGCCCATCTCCTGGAGTCGTCATGGGAAAACACAATCCTGTTGCCCAGGCACGCTTGTTCAGTGGACCATCAGGCGGCTCAAAACATGTGGCCGAAGCTGAAGTGAGCCTGGCTTCCGTCCTCACCATATCCGAAATCGAGCCGGATCGGCCCTATCGGCGTCTCCACCCGAAGACCCACTCCTGCACCTACGTGCGGGTCCAGACTGCTGTCTTCGGCCGGTATGCTGAAACCTGGTATGACTGTCGGGAACTTGCCATCGAATGAACTGCCCACATCCACGAAACCGACTGCCCACAGCTTGTCACTGATGGCCCGTCGATACTCGACGTTCAGGAGTGCCATTTTCTCTCCGCGAAAGCGGTCCTCGCGATAGCCTCGAAGAGTGTTGCTGCCGCCCACTGAAAACGATTCAAACAGTGGTAGATCTCCAAACGCCGCTCCTAGCATCAGACGTGCAGCTAGAATCTGTTTCGGCGAGCCCAGAGTGCGGTACATGCGTCGTTCGGCGGTGAGCTTCTGGAACTGCACTTCTCCACCGACGAGCTTGTGGGCCAGCTCAAGGCTTATGTCAGTATAGCCACCAGACGTCGGATTTGCCAGCAAGTCACGGCTGTCCATGGTACGGCCGAGTGTGATGCTGGCCAGTCTTCCTCCGGGATGCAACGGAGCGGCTACAAGTATGGGGCCGAGCATGTCGCCAGGTCCCGGGGTATCGCTTATGCTGCCGGGGTCGTAGTTGCCCCCCGAAGCGCCGTCGCCACTGAGCCCATCTCCTGTCCGGTGGTCGCCGGGCAAGTTGCCTCCGACGCCGGGTATGCTTCCTTCACCGATGAGCCGAGTGCCCTGCAGAAAGCTGCTCGAGACCTTCTCACTGCGGAAGCCGAAAGTCATACGCGACTGGCTGCCAGTTGGTCTCGACAGGGACATGTTGACACCGGTGCGACGCTCATCAAACACGTCCTCAGAGGTAGTAACTGCCGCACCTCCGACGAATCGTCGGCTCCTCTCTGTGTCGAAAAGGCGGATAGAGAAGGAGCTGCCCTTACTGTCCACATACGGTTTGAAATACTTGGTCTCGTAGCTGGTGCGGCCGAACAACTCGACGTCCACAGAGGCACGCTCACCTTTTCCGCGAAAATTGTTCTCTGCCAGAGACAATACCAGCACGAATTTGTCAAGATTGCTGTAACCGGCGGCCACCGAGAATTGCCCGGTGCGTTTTTCCTCGACCTGCAATGCGACGATGACGCCCCGTTCAGGATCTTTCACGCCAGGGCGGATATCTGAACTCACGTTTTCGAACATGCCCAGGTTATAGATGCGGCGAATCTGTTCAACAATTTTCTGTTCCTGAAACAGCTCTCCGGCCTGCAGTTCCAGCTCGCGGCTGACTACCTCGTCCTTGGTGCGTATCAAGCCTTCGATGAGTACTTCTTCAATCCGTGCCTCAGTTATGACGAATGTGACTACCCCAAACTGGGATACCTGAACATCAGTGACCTCGGCCAGATAGCCCTTCTGACTGTAGTAGTCAGCAATACGGCCCACATCACGCCGAATCGCCGCATCATCAATCACGTGCCCCTCGCGTATGAACATAGATTCCCGCAGCTCGGCATCCGTGATTACAGTGTTGCCCACCAGCTCCACTCTGGTGATCCGCTTTTTTTCCACTACGGTGATTACCACGGCCACACCCGTATCTGCATCCTGGGCATCAACTGCCACTGTGTCAAAGTACCCCATCCGCATGAGCTTGCGCTGAGCTTCTTCGCGAGCGCGTGCGGTAAAGGGTGCCCCGATCTTGAGCACATCCGACACCTCCGCGATGATCGCCTCCGCAGAGATATAGTCGTTGCCTTCGACGCGCAGTGCGGCGATGAGCGGCTCTTCTTGGGCCCATACAACGTGGGATGATGCCATGGCACACAATACAGGGACGATCGCCGCCAACAGGGCAATACGTGTTCGGCTATCGTTCATGTTTACACCTCTTCTTGGGCAAACAGGCCGTGGCGCTAATGTATTGGTTTGCCGGCCTCAACCGGTGGAACGAAATCCGCCGGCGCTCAAGGCTCTTCGTTTAGATACTCTTCCAGACGCTCACGTAACACCGATCGTGCTCGAAACAGCCTGGACTTGACCGCTTCCAGGCTGCAACCAAGTATATCAGCCATCTCGTTGTAGGAAAAGCCCTGATAGTCGCGGAGAATGATGACCTCACGGTAATCATGGCGCAATCGCTCCACGGAACGGGCCAACACCTGCGCCAACTCACGATTTTCAGCAAGCCGTTCCGGCGCCAAAGTCTCATCAATAACATCAACGTAAATCTCAGAATCGTCTCCGGTGTCTAGCGGCGCATCGAGTGACACGACCTCGGTTCGGTTGATACGGCGTTGACGTTCCAGTCGGTTCTTGGTCAGGTTGATTGCGATTCGGTACAGCCAGGTATAGACCTGTGAGTCGCCGCGGAAACTATCCCAGGCCCGATAGGCATTCACAAAGGTATCCTGGGTCAAATCCGCGGCCTCTTCAGCGTCGCTGGTCAGGCGATAGACAACATTGTACACGCGCTCATAGTTGTCCGCGATGATTCGCTTGAATTCTTGCTGCTTTTGGTGGTCTGCCACTCAGCCTTCACGCCTGATAGATTCCGTCCCACCGGAGCCAGGCGGGAGCGCGAGTTATGGACTTAGACACGAACCGGGCATGTCGGTTGCAAAGCCTCTCTCTCAATCCAGGACCGCGCCATTAGAAGCTCCAGACGCGTTCCAACTGTACCCGGTTGCGGTTTGTCTCATCGGTATTGTACGATACCCGCCAGTCTCTTCCTACCTCGTATGCCACAGTGAGGTCGTATCTATCGCCTCCGGTGCCTATCGTGGTGTGATAGGTTACTAGCAGGTCTTCAAGCAGATACTTGCCCAACTGCAACTCCACCGGCTGGTTGAAAGCAAAATGCAGGCTGAATTCTGAAAGTCCTAGCAGGCGACGCAACTCCTGCTCCAACGGCTCAAAAATGGCAACCCGGAAGCCCGCTGCCAGAGCTCCCAGGAATTGCTCAGAGACGATGTTTTCCAGCTCTAGAGCTCCACCGGCGCCCTCTCCAGTGAAATATGAGAACGGCTGTGACCCCAGTAGGGCATAGATCTGCGCTTCCTGCAGAGGCGGATGGGAAGATACGTCCACCCGCAGTTGGTCCGGCAGGTTGCCACTGAGCTTCATGTCTATCATGACAGTACCGATGTCACGGCCGTAGACCACCGCAGACCGCACCGCTGTCTCGGCTTCGCCCAGGATGTTGCCAGTCAATTCGAGGGACACAGGATCACGCCTGATGGCTTCCGGTTTGCGAGCCAGCCTGTACTGCGCTCTCATGGTCTTAATAGTAGCCATACCTCCGGATACCTGTGTCCGTCCTCGCTGTGCCTCTACGACGCCTTCGATTACCGGCATCTGCAGGGTGCCTTGAACATGCGCGGCTCTGGCTGTCGGCTGTATCGGAGCGACAATACCGGGGCCCACCAGTTGCATGTCAGGCCCCAGAGCCAGGCGGACATCGAGGCGCGGCTTGGGGTAACTACTGCCTGGTGCGTGCAATTCCCCCTGCCCACCGCCACCGGCCGGTAAGCCCAGACGTCCGTGGCTCAGAGTATAGGCACCAGCTATCTGTGCAGGCGTCCCATCTCCTGCGCCAGTGACATCAACTCTGCCTTCCAGCACGCCTTCGACCAGGCCTCGCAACGCCATCTCCGCACGATCTGCCACCAGTGTGATATCCATCGCGTTGTCTGCCAGATTCGCGAAGCGAAAATCGGCCATCTGAGCAGTGCCATCCACTGTGAAGTGGCCCTTGCCAAACTTGCCCCCGACCTGCTCGATGGTCAACTCCGGTGCGTGCAGTCCTCCACCCTTGAGTGTGGCCTTGCCGCCGACCTCCCAGGCGGTCAGCCCCCGAGCCAGTTGCTGCTGATCTGCATCCAGGGTCAGGGTCAGGTCATACTGGTTCTCCGCCATCCTGGCAGGCGCTGTCTGGGTAATCGTAGCGTTCCCGGCCAGACCAAGCTTCAAATCCTCCCAGTTAGCATCTGCTTGCTTGATGAAGATACTGTTGCCCTGTTCCTGCCCGTGCAACTCCAAATCGAGAGCGATATTTTTGAGCATGCTTGTGCGCTCACCGATAGCCACTGATCCATCCTGGACCTGCAGAAATCCGTACAGCTCCGGTTTGGCAGGGGTGCCGGTCATGCGCAGGGTGCTGTCCACAGAGCCTGCCAGCGACAGTCTGGTCCAGATGTCTGATGCATCCACACCGTCCCGCCGTGCCTCATACTGTGCGAACTCGTCCATCAGGACCGGAAACAAGGCGACTTCGGTGTCTTCGATGCGCGCTTCAAGCTTCATGGGCTGGTCAGCGACGATACCCACCGGCTCCCAAGAAAACGGCAGCGTCCCATCTATGACCATCTCTTCTCCGGTACGGGAGGACGACAGTTGGTGCCCCCCTGCGAGCGTCTGCTGGGAATCAGATGTCTCCTGGGGCTCAGAGGCCTCCTGGCGCTCGTAACTTCGCCGCAGGGTGAGAGTGTCAACAGCCAACGTACCCTCTTCAATCGATATGATCGGGGCACTGAGTACGTCGAACGAAACGCCAGCCAGCTGCGGATTGAGCACGTCCACACTGGCCATGATCTGTGGTTTGCGAGTGCTCCCACCGGCCATGACTGTGAAACCAAGCTCACCGCCCATAGCCGAGCGGAAGGGCGTCCATCGATCATAGCGGGCCATGTCCATACCCGAACCGACGACAAGGACGTTCATCTCGCCATCATAGCGCAGATCGCCCTCAGCGGTGATCAGCGCATCACCCTGAGTAGCCTCCATCGCGATGTCGTAAAGCCCTTCTCTGTCGCCGGTCGCAGTCGTCCTCACATCAGGCAGGGGCACTCTGTCGAACACCGCATCATGCAACTGCACCTGCGCCCTGCCCACAGGGTTGTCCGCACCACCTTCGATGTGGATTTCACCCGACAGGCGGCCATCCAGCCGCAAAGACATCGCATCCACAGTCCGAAGCAGTGACTCGCGGCGTTCCGCATCCTGTTCAGAATTCACTGCGGCTGCCACTGGCCTGGCCAGGTTCAGGAGGCGAGAAACGCTGGTGCCAGTGAGGATGGCATCAGCGTACATCTGGCGAGTGTCAATGTCATACTCGCCGACTGCACCGACCTCGCCATCTGCCAACTGGCACTGCATGCCCAACAGCTTCACCAACTGTTTTGATAGCGCCAGCTCAGCCTGCAGACCCTCCACCGGCTGCCCGCCGATGACTATCCTGTCGCTGACTAACCGCGCCTGGCCGCTCAGGTTGTCAAGTGGCCCGACTACCCAGGCCACAGGCATCTGCACCAAACCACCCACATCCAGCCCCATATCCTGCAACTGATAGATGCCCTCGAGATAGATGTCGGCTGCCGACAGACTCGCTGTCAGTGCAGGTTCATCGCGCAGATCAACACTGGCCTGCGCATGCAATTCCGAGCCCTGCACCTGAAATACTGCGTCATCTACAGAGATGACTAGCCCGGACAACTCAAACGGTATGCGACCCTCACTGATGTCAAGGCTGGTGGTCATCGCATGCGCAATCTGCACCTGACCGGTTGCTATCGGGTCGGCAAGTGTGCCACCAAACACGCCCTGTATTTCCGCCAGTCCGTCAAGGCTATCCACATCACGGCCTAGCATTTCGACGACGTCCGCGAGCTGAATTCCGGCACCATCAAAACGCCCGGCTATACGCGCGTCGGCATACTGCTTGCTTTTGCGCAGATCCTCCAGGCCCTCAAGCGAGCCGCTGGCAGAGATCGCAGCACTACCGCGACTGGCGAGCATCTGTGTGACGTGCACATCCTGCAGGTCGGTGGTCAACTCTGCGCTCAGTGCATCCAACTGATATCGCTGATAGCGCGGCTCGAAAACCGTAGCTTCGGCATGTATGCTGGGATTGGTGGGCGTACCGGACACCTGTCCCTGGATATAGAGTACACCGCCGGCCTGCTCTATGTCGAATTGCTCCAGCACGCTGTCCAGGTGCGCTTCCGCCACCTGGAAGTCTGCCGAAAGCTCGCTATCTGACGGCTGTTGCACCGAGCCCAGACTTCCCGTGGCCCAGACCGTGCCCATGGGCGATACGGCAAACGCAACAGGCACTTCCAGCCGTTCGCCTTCCAGTGTGAGCAGCGCTCCAGCACCTGAGGCTTCATACTGCTGGTAGGCGAGTTCGTTGCCGCGCACACTGGCCGCAGAGCTAAGCTGCCCGTCGTGGTAACTGACCACAAAGTCGGCATCCAGCAGCCCCCGGGGCGGCGCATGGAACCCAAGGCGGGCAATCGGCAGGCCCGACAGCTCCACATCACGGAGCGTGCCGTCGGCATATATCGCAGGAGTATCACCCGACAGGTCAACTACTGCCTCACCGGCCAGCCGCCCATCAAGCACATCTGCCTGCAAGTCACGCAAACGCAGAGCAGTGCCGACCAGTGTTGCCTCTGTGCGAATGTCACTGAGCTCCACATCCCAGAGACGCACTCCATCCAGCGCCAGGCGGCTGTGCGCCTGTGGCGCCCCGTCTATCACCGCCGCCTCCACTGTCAGGGCATCAAGTGGCGCAGCCGACATGAGATCGGACTCTGCTAAGTGCGCGTTCTCGACCACCAGACTGCCGGACACCTCCGGCATTCCGGCATACCACTGCAATTGTGCAGTCACACTGTGCAAAGCTGATACAGTCAAGTGCTCCGGCCAGCTGTCATCATCAGGAGCGGCCAACGGAATTGGCCCGGGATGGACCGTCTCCATGTCCGCTCTACCAACCAGCACCGGTTCGGACAGGTCTACCAGCGCCACGCTCAGGTCGAGCCCGTCGGCCGAAATACTCAGCTCTTCAGTCGGTTCGGACGTCACCGTTCCTGACGTACCAAGCCGAAGGTCAATCGCGGCATGCTGTGGCGGCCCGATCACCCGAGCCTGCACACTGACCGGCCCCTGCACGGAAAAGGGTGGCAGTTCGGACCGGGTCTTCGCAGGCAGTGCTTGCAGTACCCTGCCTACATCCACCGCCGATGCCTGCAGTTCCAGGTCAAGGCTGGGCTGGTCGAAATCTACTACGCTACCGGTCACCAGCATGCTCTGGCCGTTCCAGGCCAGTCGCATTGCGTCAGTGATCACACCCTGTGGTGTGACGATTAGCTCTCCGTCCATCTGCACCGGGCCTGCCGGCAGACTGGGCACAGCCACCGTAGTGGGATCCAGCTTCGCCTTGATGCTGTAACCAGTGTCCGTGGCGTTTTCAGTCGGCACACGGTAGAGCGCCCCCTCCACTTGTGCTCTGCCATTCATGACCGACACGGGAGAGTTCGGCGACAGGCGATGCTGGGCCCAAGCCAGGTCCAGGTCAGCTAGCTGCAAATCGAAGCTGAAGCCTCCGTGGATTGTGTCTACTACACCCTCAGCTATCAGGCTGGAAAAGTCACCGCTGTCACCGGTGGCCGACAGGTCCACTCGGATCAGCCCAACACGGCGCATGTCTACATGCCCGGACAGATCCTCCAGCTCCAGATGCAGTGGAGTGGGGCCAAATTCGTTGCTGTGATCGGTGTAGTGCAGGTGAGCGTCAGACAGCCACACTTCGCCTTGAAACTGATCTTCCGGGGGGACGGGCGCCTTCGGTGGAGGGAGGAGCTGCTGCAGGTTGAGCCGCCCATCGGCATCGCGAACCAGATCAACTTCGAGGCCTTCTATGCGCACCTGGCGGACTGCTGCAGCCGGAGTGCTGCGACGACGCACGATTGCAAGCAAATCGTAGGATACTCGGAGACGTCGCGCGGTGACCAGCGCTCCTTCGCTGAAGTTCTCGCCGGCCGCCACAGCTAAGCCGTCCACCTGGACGCCGGTGAGCAGATTGCCGGTAAGAGGGCCTACTCGCACCTCACGTCCTGTCAGGTCAGCCAGATATCGGGCAACCATTTCCTGGCTTCGATGCTGCACCCACGCACTTCGGTTGACTACCATATAGCAGATAGTCAGTAGCCCTGCCAGAGGCAGAATCATGATGCCCAGGGTCAGAAATAGCCGTCGCATAGCACCTGAGAGACCGCTCACCGGCTCGGTTCTGTTATGTGTCTTAATCCCGCCGGGATGTTCGTGCCGCCTTGGCCAGGATATCTGCGCGGTAGCTGCTGCGGACAAATGGCCCTGCGGCGACATGCCGTATACCTGCACCAACGGCCCACTCGGCATACCGGTCGAAAAGGTCGGGATGCACATATCGGGCGACGGGCAGGTGACGACGAGTGGGCTGCAAATACTGACCGATGGTCACGATGTCGCAGCCGCCCTGCGCCAGGTCGTCGAGTAGCGTTCGGACTTGCTCATCGGTTTCGCCGACGCCCACCATGAAACCAGACTTGATCACTATGCCTGAATCGTTCCCTGCAGCAGCAGCCAACACCTGCAAAGACCGATCATAGTCGGCCTCCGGACGGAGCAATGGCGACACTTCACGGACTGTCTCGACATTGTGGTTGAACACCGTCGGCCCGGCATCCAGTACCACCTGCAAAGCCGACATATCACCCTGGAAATCTGGGGTCAGCACTTCTATACCCGCCTGTGGAAGCGTCTGGCGCACGGCATCTATGGTGGCTGCAAAATGCGCGGCCCCACCATCTGGGAGGTCGTCACGAGTAACTGAGGTGACTACCACAAAGTGCAGGCCCAGGTGTGCGGCAGTGGCGGCCACTCGTTGAGGTTCGTCAGGGTCAAGAGGGTCCAGTGTGTCCGACGGGCGCGCATGGCGTACTGCGCAAAAGCGGCAGTGACGGGTGCAAACCTCCCCCATCAGCATGAAAGTGGCTGTCTGCCGCGAGAAACACTCGCCTATGTTGGGGCAACGTGCGCTCTCGCACACAGTGCACACGCCATGGTTGCGCAACAGTGTACGTGTTTGTTGGCCCTGAGAATCCTTGCCTATCTTGACGCGCAGCCAGTCCGGCAGTCTGTGGGGATCTTGCGACACTTGTCTTCGCACCCTTCTGGATATATTCCGGCGATGACAGTCACACATGCAGCACGGGAGGCGGTTGCCTCCCGTCAGGGTGTATTTGTGCACACGGCTATGGCTGTCCGATTGCGAGGTGTAGTGTGCTTACTTGCCATCCAGTAGCCGTTTGAGAAGCTCACCAATCGTCTGCAGAAAGTAGCCTTTCTTCTGGATGTGGACGCCGTCATACTTGGCCACCTTTGACGCATCAGAGGGACTGTTGGCGTACCCGGTCAGTACCACGACCTTGATCGGCGCCCAGAGGGGATTGCTCTTGACGGCTTCGAGCACCTGCCAGCCGTCAATCTCGGGCATCACTATGTCCAGCAGGATACAGTCATACATCAGGCCTTCGCTAGTGGCCTCACATAGCTTCTGCAAAGCCTCGCGCCCGTTGCTTGCCTCATCGTATTGGAATCCCAATTCGTTGAGACTGTTGGTCACCACTCGACGCAATTGGTAGTCATCTTCAACGACTAATACACTCGGCATTTTTCCGCCCACATTCCTCATGGTCACAGTGACGAAAGAAGGCATGGCTGCAGCACATCTATATACGCAGTTGTGGGCCATATGGCGGCACCGGACTTATCTTTTCTCCAGTTCACGGCGTGTTCGTTCAGCCTCCCGCTGCATATCTTTTTTCGCGATGGCTTCACGCTTGTCGTACTGGCGTTTGCCACGGCACAGTGCCAACTCCACCTTGGCATAGCCGCGAGGGTTGAAATATAGCCGAAGAGGTATCAGAGTGTAACCTTTTTGGCGCACCTGGCGCTCAAGAGCACTTATCTCACGTTTGCGTAAAAGCAGGCGGCGTTTGCGCAGAGGATCAGGCTGTAAGGCTTCCGCAGCATTCGCATATGGGCTTATGTGCATCCCATGAATCCATACCTGCCCGTCTTCAATTCGAGCAAAGCTTTCGTTCAGGCTTACGTTGCGGGCGCGCAGTGACTTAACCTCGGCGCCAAACAGCTCTATTCCCGCCTCATAAGACCTGTCTATGAAGTACTCGTGGCGGGCCTTCCGATTGGTTGCAACAATCTGTTGTGACATCTGATTCATGGTACCCTAGCCAGTTTTCAGCGTCAAGATCACCGGCACTTTGCCAGTACGCTCACTACAGACACGGATGTGTCAGACAGCAAACCTGGTAAAACTATTTTGCTCTCGGCCTTGACAACATCTCGAGGGACAATTAGAATGCCGGCATATCGATTACGATGTAAATTGTAGGCAGTGATAGGTTGTAGCATGTAGTTTCTTGGTTTTGTGTGGATTATAGAAGCTAACATAGGCATCTCAGTTGTATCCGATAGTACATTTGCAGAAGCTTAAGTGAGACTGAGCACGCCATGGCCGGGCATGCGGACAAGTCACCAAAGCCAGCTTTCCTCACTCGACACAGCGTCACTGATGGGCGCGTGACGATGAAGGATGAGCAACTTGCACTTGTCGGCAGGGAAGTCATCGTCGCATTCGGCCCCCGTAGGTCCATCTGCATGTACAGCCCCGAGGCTTTTGCCGTACACGAGGACATCGTGTATGCCGCACTGGAAAAGTATCTCCAGCATTTCGAGAGAGTGCCCATATACAGGCAGCTTGTTGCCACTAGATTTGCCGCTTCAATAGACGCACAAAAACGCTTTCGTATTCCCCAGCCGTACCTGTCGCGGATGCAGTTGGATGCCAACCATCCTGAGGTGGACATACTGCACATGTCTGGCGATGGGTACGAGTGGCTGGAGATATGGCCTGCGGACGGCCTCAGTGCCGGTCCCGACACCGAAGATTCGTTTGACAAAGCTTATGAGCGTCTTATCGAGGCCATGCGCGGGCCAGTCGGAGCCGCAGCAGATGTCGGCCTATGACCTGCAGCACTCACCATGTATGCTGCAGGAGACACTGCAATTGCTCGACCCGCAGCCCGGTGAGACTCTGATAGATATGACCTGTGGCCTCGGTGGCCACGCAGTTGCGATCCTTGAAAAAACGGCAGATAACGGACCCGCAATCCTGATCGACTGGGACCCGGCAATGCTGGAGGCCGCACGTCAAAGGCTGCAACAGCATTTGCCTCGTGTCCAGACCTTCACCAGCAATTTCGCGGAGCTGCCTCAAATCATGCAGCAGGCCGGACTCCAGTGGGCCGACCTCGCAGTGCTGGACGCAGGAGTCGCACGCCCCCAGTTGGTAGATCCAGAGCGCGGTTTTGGATTCGAGGGCAGTCGGCTCGATATGCGCATGAGCGAACAGGTGGGCCCAAGTGCCCATGAGATCATCAACACAGCATCAGAGTCACAGTTGCGTCAGATACTCAGGCTCACCCAGACGCCGCGTGAAAGTCGGGCAATTGCGTCAGCTATCTCTAGAGCCAGGAGTCGGCAAGCTATCGCCTCAAGCGCTGAGCTAGCAGAGATCATCACGGAAGCCACGTTTCGACGCAAGCGGCCGACCAGACGTCAGCCCGCCTCAGCTATGCTGGCATTTCGTATCTACGTAAACCGTGAGCTTGACCACCTGCAGGCCGGGGTGGAAGCGATGGCCCGAGCGCTGCGACCTGGAAGCGGCAGGATGGTAGTGTTGACATATCACTCGCTCGAGTTTCGGATTGTGCGCCAGACCCTGGAGAAGTTGGCCAGAGGCCACGATGCCCCACCATGGCTTCCCGATCCTCCGGATGCCTGTCCAATCATCGTGAGCCTGCTTGACAAACCTTTGAAGCCTTCGCAGTCGGAGGCGCCGACATGCCGAAGTGTCCGTTTATTTGCCGCCAGATCCATAGAATGCGAAAACCGGGCCGTTTACGGGCCCGGATCGCAGTGAACCTTGACAGATAATACTGCCACATAGTCTGGAGGCCGGTACTCCGTTCAGGCGCGGGTGCCCGGACCTGCAGACAGGTGAGTGAGTGCGACATCACCACAGCAACGGATGTATCAATTGCTGCAGCAATATTCGCAGCCTACATCACAGCAAAGGTCACATCCTAACTCACAGCACTAGGAAACGTAGGATAACAAAAGCTGCTGCAGACGTCAATGCAAGTTTCGCAGAACAAGTCGCCAACAACATCCATAGCTACTTCAATGCAACAGACGCACTACGTCGCCTCACTCACCGGCAGTATTTCTGCTGCATACTACACATGTGGGAGACTAGAAATCATCGGTGTTTGCCTGCAAGTGTTCATCTCTTGTAAAGGACACTGCACTGATGACCCAGGGCAGAATCTGATGATCCAGGGCAGGACCTGACGATTGTGCGGCAAGACCTAACCGGTTTCTCCGGTCGTGGTCGGGCCGCCTATAGGGCGCATCGTATTCAAGGGGGGATACACGAAGATGGACTACAGGTTCGACACGGGCATACCGTGGAAGAACATGCTGTTGATAAGCCTGGTCACGGCAGTGGCCATCGGCTACCTGGCAGGAGTCGCCAGATTGGGAGAACTGAGCCGCGAATCTCGTCGCCTTGATGCTCTCATTGCCAACGAGGCTGCCCAGCAGGGGATGCTGACGCGGGCACGATCTGTTGTGTGCAACGCGGCAGAACTGGAACGCTTTGCGCCAGCACACAATATGGTCAAGGCCCCGGTGAAGGGACAACGTGTCATGGTGGGAATGCTGCCGGCACCCGACCAGCTTTCTGGCGAAGCGCTGCTGGTCTCCAGAACGTCACCTGCGTCGGGAGCCTCCGTGGCCCACATGACTTCCCCGATGCAGGCCGGCGCCTTCGCCTACCGTCACCTTTCGACCTCGCGCCGGTAGAGTTCGGTCTGGCTCAGTCACGCCCACACCGCTGTTTCGGCGTGGCTGAGACGATCACTCCATGCAGGGAGGGTACAGTAGCTTGCAGCCTGGCTCGGCCAATCCGCGACACCAGGGCTCCCGGCAGCCGGAAACCGATCACTCCTACAGGCCCAGGCGTCAGCGCTTACAGTGGGCTAACCTGGTCGTCGTGCTGGGGCTGGGTGTGGTCGCAGGACGCTTGATGCAGCTCCAGCTCATAGATGCCAGCTATTATCTGGATACCTTATCGCCACAACTACTATCCCAACCTCGCACCGATGCAGCCATACCCGGCTCCCTGCTAGCACGTGACAGCAGTGAACTGGCTCGCAGTACCTACTCCTATACCTTGACTGCCGATCCTTCACGCATTGCAAAGAGCAAGCAACTGGCAAAATACGGGCAACCCTTCGCAGTTATCGCCAGCACACTGGCGCCTGTGATCGGCAGGGAGCAGGCCGAACTGGAGGAATTTCTGGAGCATCGCAAGGGTCGGCAGTACGCCGTGCTCAAGCAATGGCTCGATGCAGACCAGCTGGCAGCGGTACGTGCCCTCGGCCTTGACGGCATCAATCTCGTCCCTTCATACCGTCGTGCCTACCCCTATGGGACTCTGGCCTGCCACATACTGGGATCTCGCAATCAGTTTCATGATCCCCTGGGCGGCCTTGAACACCGCTACCGCTTACTACTGGACGGCAAGCCTTCGGCCACGGCTTCGGTTAGCAGTGATCCCAGTGCTATAGCATTGGGACAGGATGGTGCAGTGCTTCCGGCTGTCGCCGGTTACGACATCGTGCTAACCCTGGATCTGGCGCTGCAACGTTATGTCGAGGCCGCGATGGATGAGCTGTGGCAGCGAGAGAATCCGAAAAGCGCGTGTGCAGTTGTGATGGACCCTACCACCGGAGAGATTTTGGCGATGTCATCACGGCCCGCCTATGATCCCGAAACATCGTCTTCCTCCGGCGCCAGTGGACAAGGCACCAGCGCTGCGACACAGGACAGCCGCAGTAACGTGGCTGTGGAAAAGGACTATGAGCCAGGCAGCACAATCAAGGTGCTGCTAGCAGCCGCAGCCCTGGAAAACGGTGTGAACCCCAGCTACGCCCATCACTGCTCAGGCCGTTACAATGCTGGCGGCCAGCCTATCAACTGCTGGGGCAGGTATCGTACCGAAGGCCATGGTACGGTCAACATGCTACGTATGATAAGCATGTCTTGCAATGTAACCGCCGCCAAGATAGCATTAGAGGTTGGACCTCAAAAGTATCTTGCTTTCTTGCGGAAGGCTGGCCTGGGAGAGGTCCCCGGTGCTGGCTTCCCTGCCGAAACAGCAGGAATTATGATTAAGCGAGAATGGTTGGTCGAACCGACGGCGTCAACCAAAGCCAGCGAGTTCGTACTCAATCCGAAAGCCATTTCGCGACGTGACGTGGCGGTCATGGGTTTCGGCCAGGGCCTCAGTTGCAGTGCGTTGCAGCTCACCTCGGCCATCAGCGTTTTAGCCAACGATGGGGTCAGGCAGCCACCACGCATCATCAAGCAGGTACTGAACAAGGACGGCACCGTATTCCGCACTCCGGCGCAGCCGCCGCCTGTACGAGTGTGTAGCGCTAAGACTGCTCAGGCTGTACTCAAGATGATGGTCGCGGCGGTTGAAAGCGGAACGGCGCGTACGGCGGCCATCGAAGGGGTCTCAGTGGCCGCCAAGACCGGCACAGCGCAGATATGGGATCGAGAGGCTCGACGCTTCCATCCTGGCAGATATCTCACTTCTTTTGTGCTGATTTGCCCTGCTGACAAGCCTCGTTTCGTCATATACGTTGCCGCTGACGATGCCCAGGCCGGTTCGCACGGTTCAGACGTCGCCGGCCCCACCGCCCGCGACATCGCCGGCTTTGCACTACGACAACTCGACGCCCTGTAGACTGACTGCTCTCTGACCGCCCCACGACGAAAGAAGCCAGGCGTGAGAGGTGAACCGCATCAACCGAATCACACGTCCGAAGAATCTGGGTCAACTGATGGCCGGATTAGCCCCGGTAGCTCCCGGCAATCGCGATTTGACGATAACCGGTGTGACTGCCGATTCGCGCCAGGTTCGCAACGGCACACTGTTTGTGGCCGTACCCGGCTTCGTACATGATGGTCACAACTTCATCCTCGATGCGATACATAACGGCGCGAAAGCAATCGTATATCAGAATCCTGATTATGATGCCGTACAGGGCACGAGGGTACCCACCGTCCAGGTCACCGACAGCCGCCAGACCCTGGCAGTTATCGCCGACCGCTTCTACGACCATCCATCAGGCCTGCTGGATTTGGTGGCAGTGACCGGCACTAACGGCAAGACCACTGTCCTGAGCTTGCTGGATGCCATCTTCCGTGCTGCAGGCCTGAAAACCGGCACCATCGGCACCCTTGGGGCCACCATACTGGACAGCCATGTCCCCGGCGACCGAACTACTCCCGATGCCGTCGGTTTACAGAGCCTGCTGGCCAGGATGGTGACAGCAGATGTCACACATGCAGCCATGGAGATAACTTCGCACGCTCTGGATCTGCATCGAGCCTACCAGACCAGTTTCGCCGCTGCAATCTACACCAACCTATCTCAGGATCACCTGGATTGGCACCATACCATGGAGAGCTACTTCGCTTCCAAGACAGCGCTATTCAGTAACTACGTGGAGTTCTCTCCCGATATGGTGGGAGTAATCAACCTCGATGATCTGTATGGGCCCAAAATGCTAGAGCTGGCCCGCTGCAGAACCATCAGCTACGGGCTCACATCTCAGGCCGATGCTCGTGCCACGCAAGTGGAGCTCTCCCCTACTGGGAACCGCTTTGTGATACGACTGGGCGATGAGCAGTTGCCGGTCAAAACTCAATTGGTTGGCCAGTTCAACGTCTACAACTGCCTGGGCGCGGCAGCGACTGCCTGGGCGCTCGGAGTCAAGCTGTCCGCGATAAGAGACGGTCTGGAGTGGGCATCCGGTGCAGATGGACGCTTTCAGCGCGTAGATGCGGGGCAACCGTTCACTGTCCTGGTAGACTATGCCCACACCCCAGAAGCGTTGCGAAACGTGTTGGAGGCCGCCCGAGGCCTGAACCCCCGCCGTCTCATCTGTGTGTTCGGCTGTGGTGGAGATCGCGACCAGAGCAAGCGGCCAAAAATGGGCGCAGTTGCCACTGAATTGGCGGACGTAACCATCATCACCTCCGACAACCCTCGAAGTGAGGATCCCGAGACGATAGTGGCCCAGATCGCCCACGGGGCGCGCGAAGGCCGCTATGCAGTGCAGGTAGATCGGCGCACTGCGATCGCGGACGCCATCGCGGAAGCAACTGCGGGAGACCTGGTGCTCATCGCAGGCAAAGGGCATGAGACTTATCAGGAGTTCTCTGATCATCGCATAGATTTCGATGACCGTCTGGTGGCCACCGAGGCTCTAAAACAAAGCGGCTACCAATCCGTTTAGTCAGGAGTACCACACCATGCACGAACCCATGCTGAGCCTCAATCAGCTGGTAGATGAGCTGCAACCGACTGAGACGCCGGATTTACTCCCAGACCTGCAGATCACGGGTGTGTCCACCGACACGCGATCTATCTGTTCCGGCGAGCTGTTCGTAGCACTCAGGGGCGAGAACTTCGACGGCCATGAGTTCATCACCGATGCGGTCGAAAAAGGCGCGGTGGCGGTCATAGCCGAGACGAACGCTGAGGTGCCCCCGACTATCGAAGTACCACTCATCAGAGTCGAATCGACAGTGCACGCACTCGGTGCGGTGGCTCTAGTTTGGCGCAGGCAGTGTGGGGCTCGGGTCGTAGCGATAACCGGCAGTGCGGGCAAGACCACCACAAAAGATATGGTAGTAGCCATACTCAAGCGCGCAGGCTCTACGACTTATACCCATGCCACCGAAAACAACGAAATCGGAGTTGCCCAGACTCTGCTCCGGATGAAGCACGATGACGACTACTGCGTGCTCGAATTTGGGATGCGTGGTGCCGGCGAGATAGACTACCTGGCAGGTATCAGTCAGCCAGACGTGTCCGTCATCACCAACGTCGGAGATGCACATGTCGGTCTGCTGGGCTCTCGCGAGGCGGTCGCTCAAGCCAAAGCTGAGATACTTCACCATCTGCCTGCCGAGGGCATCGCTGTGCTGAACCGTGATGACTTTTTCTTTGACCTGATGGCGAACATGACAGCGGCTCGTGTGGTGTCCTTCGGCTTCGAAACAGCCGACGTATGTATCGCAGATCTAGCACTCGACGGCCTGGAGGGTAGCACAGCGACAATCCAATTGCCAACCGGTGAGCGACTGGCGCTGAATCTGCAGGTACCAGGCCGGCACAGCGCCCTGAACGCCGCGGCGGCAACAGCAGTGGCCTACGCCCTGGGAGTAGACCCAGCATGTATACAGGAAGGGCTCAGCAGTTTTACCGGTAGCGATATGCGCAGCCAGGTGCTGACAGCCTCCGGTGGATATACGGTCATCAACGACGCATACAACGCCAGTCCGACTTCTGTACCACCAGCTCTGGAAATGCTCGCCCAGGCCTCGGGGCGGAAGCTGTTTGTGTTCGGCGATATGCTGGAGTTGGGCCCGTTCGCCCAGCAAGCCCATGAAGACATCGGCAGGCTGGCAGTGCGCCATGGTATCGAGCTCATGGTGGGAGTCGGCCCGATGGCCGCTGTAGCCGTGGACTACGCCGCGCAGAGCGGAGTGGAGACTTACAAGACAGATGACGCCGATGAGGCCGCTATCCTGGTGCGTCAGCATGTGCAGGACGGCGATACGGTGCTGGCCAAAGGTTCGCGAGGTATGGGGCTGGAGAGAGTCGTCCAGGAGTTGCTGCGGCCATGATGCTACTTGTCACTGTGTTGCTGGCTTCAGGCCTCCTCAGCGCACTGACCACTGCAGTGTTGCTCGGTCAATTGCGCCGGCGGGGAGTGCAGCAAGCAGTCCGTGATGATGGCCCTGAGACACACCTGCAAAAAAGCAGTACACCCACGATGGGCGGTTTGGCAGTGATCCTCAGTATAGCCGTCGTGGTGCTTTTGGGCGGTCTGGCCACCGATGTCGCGGGCCTGCGACTGTATCTGGTGGTGGCCGCGATGCTGGCATACGCCCTCGTCGGTCTGTATGATGATCTCAGTAAAACCGGCACCGGCAACCCTACCGGCTGGCGTGCCCGCTACAAGATCGTCGCCGAGACTGCGGCTGCTATCCTCTTCCTCGTCGGGCTGGTACTGCTACGAGATGACGCTGGTCCGGCCTGGCACACAGAATGGCTCTGGCTTTGGGTGCCTCTGGGGCTGGTTGCCCTGGTCGGTGGAGCGAACGCGGTGAACCTCACCGATGGCCTGGATGGCCTGGCGGCCGGTCTCACCACGCTATGCGGACTGGCTATGGCAGCGTTGCTGGCGATGCGTGGCGACATGCAGATGGCACTTGTCGCTGCTGCGATTGCCGGAGCTGCTGCGGGCTTTTTGTGGCTCAACGCTCATCCGGCACGAATCTTCATGGGTGATGTGGGCAGCCTGGGACTGGGGGCGGCACTGGCGGCAGTCGCTGTTGCAGCACGCATGGAGCTGCTGTTTGGCCTGATAGCCGCAGTCTTCGTGTGGGAGACGTTGTCAGTGATGATCCAGGTGGCCTATTTCAGACGTACCGGCGGCAAACGCGTGTTCCGCATGGCTCCGTTTCATCACCACCTGGAGTTGTACGGCTGGCCTGAGCCCACAGTGGTCACCAGACTGTGGCTTGTCGGAGCCGTATGCGCACTGTTGGGAATACTTATCGGCGTTGCGACCTGGGTAGGTGGTGCTCCGTGACCGGTAGACAGCTTCGTATCGGAGTGCCTGAGCCCACCTCGCCTCCTGAGATAGACTTGCACGGGCGGCCGGTAGCGATTTTCGGCATGGCTCGCAGCGGCATGGCACTGACCGAGTTTCTGGTTCGCAAAGGCGCAGTGCCCACTGTATTCGATGAAGCACCGGCTGAGCGGCTCACTGATGCCATGGCACGACTTGGGGCCCTGCCAGTCCGTCTCATCCCTGGAGCGCACAGTTATGAGCAACTCAGCAATCCCGAACTGGTAGTGACCAGTCCGGCGGTACCTGTTCAGCACCCTCTGTTGCAGGCTGCACGTGCCAGCGGAGCCACAGTCATCGGCGAAGTAGAGTTGGCTTATCGCTTCTGCCCCGCCCCTATCATCGCGGTCACGGGTACTAACGGCAAGGGCACGACCGTCACCCTACTTGGCGACATGCTCAACCGCGCAGGCGTCCGTGCCGCAGTCGGGGGAAACATCGGCATCCCCCTGATATCGCTGCTTGACAGCACCCCGGCACCACAGGTGATTGTAGCCGAGATAAGCAGCTTCCAGCTAGAAACAATCGACCAGTTCAGGCCATGGATCGGTATACTGCTCAACATCTCGCCAGATCACGGAGACCGTCATCCGGATCTGGAACAGTACCTGGCTACCAAATGCCGACTGTTTGCCAGGCAGAGTGATGACGATATCGCGATTCTGAACGCCGATGACAATCGTGTAGCGGCCGTCGCATCCCGACTTGACGCGCAGGTATTGAAAGTGTCGCTTGCAGACACTACGGCTCACGGCCGGACGGAGAATGGGACCCTGATGGTGGAGCTTCCCGGCCACGGAGTCGTGCATCTGTGCCGTTCTGATGAGTTGACTGTCCTAGGCCGCCACCACATGCGCAACACTCTGTTTGCAGCAGTGGCTGCAGCGACATGTGGAGCCTCCAGTGACGATATCTCGGCAGCTATTCGTGACTTCTCTACCCCCCGTCATTTGATGGAGGATGCGGGCGCTGTCAGAGGAGTGCGCTTCATAAACGACTCGAAAGCCACAAATCCGGCGGCGGCAATAGCGGACCTGTCCTCGATCCAGGGGCCGCTGATTCTGATCGCAGGGGGGCATGCCAAAAGCGTGGACTTGAGCGAGTATGCCGATGTCGCGGCTGAGCGCGCGCGACATATCGTACTCATCGGGGAAAGCGCCGCCACACTGGCTTCAGCCATCGCAGATCGGTGCCCCGTCACTATCGCGACCAGCATGGAAGAAGCAGTGCAGAAAGCTTTTGAGGTGGCAAATTCTGGCGATACGGTCTTGATGGCACCAGGCTGCGCCTCATATGATATGTTTGACGGCATGGCAGCACGCGGTGACGCCTTCTGCCGAGAGGTGAAGAGACTTGCCAGTCGGCTCTCGCCGTAACATGAACGGGAAGCAGGGCCTGGATAGAGGGCATATGCGCGGCAAGGCCGCTGCGCCTGGGAGATCCAGGACTTCTTCTACGGATCGTAGACTTCCGGACGGGTGGCTAGTGCTACTGGTGTTTGGCCTGGTAGCATTCGGGCTAGTTATGGTGTACTCGGCCAGCTTCCCCAAGGCGCTGCAAACCGATGAAGCCGCACCTGCCGGCGATAGTCCGCGTTTCTTGCGTCTGCAGACCGGTTATGCCCTTATCGGCCTGATAGCTATGCTGTTGGTCAGCAATGTACATCCTGAGACTATCCGCCGCTATATCCCTCAGCTTCTGTTTATCACTCTGGCCTTGACAGCAGTTACGCTCACTGGCTTTAGCATTGCGCGGACCTCACACGGTGCCGCCCGATGGTTGGGGCATGGTTCCTTTCAGGTACAGCCCTCCGAGTTTGCAAAGCTTGCCCTTATCTTGTATATAGCTGCTAAACTAGCTGAAGGCCCGCTGAATGGTGCGAATTTTGGCCGGATAACGGTGCGAATTGGGCTGGCACTTGCGATCCTGGTAACCCTTCTTCTGCTGCAAAAGGACCAGGGCATGACCGTCCTGGTGGGCCTGATCACACTGGTCATGGCCTATCTGGGACATATGCGGGGCCGATGGCTTGTCCTTTCTGTGATGATAGCCATCGGCGTGCTGGCCCTGGGCATCCAAGCGGAACCGTACCGTATGCAGCGCATCACAGCTCACTTTGATCCGCTAAAATATCGCACTGACCGCGGCTGGCACGTGCTGGTGATGAAGACTACCATAGCCCGTGGCGGCCTTACCGGTCTGGGGATGGGCATGTGTCCAGAAAAGCTCAGTCACCTGCCCGAAGCACATACTGACGCCATATTCTGTGTGGTGGCAAGTGAATTCGGCTTTATCGGAGCTCTGACAGTGTTGATGGTGATGGGGCTAGTCATAAGCCGTATCGTAGCTATCGCTGTGCTATCTTCAAGCAATTTGGGGTACTTCATGGCCGCCGGTGTGGCCGTGATGTTCGCCATTCAGACGCTAATCAACGTAGGGGTCGCGACACACCTAATCCCGGTCACCGGCCTGACGCTACCGTTCGTCAGTTATGGAGGCAGCAGCCTGATAGCCTCACTGGCGGCGATAGGTGTTGTGCTGTCGGTTCAACGGCATTCGTCACACTCCACACAGGTGCAGTCGTGACACCTGTGCGCGTACTGTTTGCCGGTGGCGGTACTTCGGGGCACCTGACACCCTGCCTGGCCGTGGCACAGAGTCTGCTGGAGCGCCGCCCCGAGGCAAAGGTGACGTTTGTCGTCTCGCGCCGCTCTGCAGATGCTGCCATGATGTCCGCCCGCGACCTAGACTACCACCCCATCTTCGGCACGGGAATGCCATACGGCATTTCACCGGCAACCGTGCTGAGCCTGGCACACCTGGGAGTCGGTTGCATTCAGGCGATGGGCATCATCCGGCAAGTGAGACCTCAAGTACTGTTTGCCACCGGGGGCTTCATCTCAGCGGCCACAGTTCTCGCTGCCCGCACACTACGCGTTCCGGTGATGCTGCACGCCTGTGATGCCATGCCTGATCGCACAAATCGGCTGCTTGCCAGATGGGCCGCCTCGATGTCAGTGGTCAGCGATGAGGCTGGTGCACTGCTGGCAGCTCGCCACGTAGTCGTCACAGGCCAGCCGGTGCGGCCTGAGGTGCTCCAGGCTGATCCTCGGCAGGCTCGTGACGAGTTGGGCATACACCCGTCTGCGTTTGTGGTCCTGGTTACAGGCGGTAGTCAGGGTGCAGAGACACTCAATCGCGCCACGACTGGCGCCTTGCCAAACCTGCTTGAGGATCCGAACATCCACGTGATCCATCTGACAGGTGCAGGGAAGCTGCCAGACCTTTCGCAACTGCATACCCTGGGCCTACCTGCAGAACGCTATCTGGTCCAGGAGCACCGCAGTGATATGTCCACCCTACTGGCCGCGTCCGATGTGGTTGTCACTCGCGCAGGGGCCAGCAGCCTGGCTGAAGCCAGTGCCTGGGGCCGCCCCATGATCGTCGTACCCTATCCGTACGCCGGCGGACATCAGCATCACAACGCGAGGCTGTATGAACGCGCCGGTGCAGCGTGGACCGTCGAGGACTCTGACTTCGATGCACCCCGACTCGTAGGGCTCATCAACCGCTTGCGTGAAGCTCCCTGCACTCTTCACACCATGTCACAAGCTGCCTTTTCTATGGAGACGCGAGACGCGGCAGGTAAGATAACCGAGCAATTGCTTACCCTACTACCACCATCGTAACCCACCGATTCCTGTCTCAAAACCCGCCGGCAGCAGTTCGCTCCAGGTCAAAATAGTTGCCATTCTGTCCTCCTCGGTTTACAATTCACCCATTCTCATGAGAGTTGTGATCAGATATATGTATGATTTGGCTGACATCAGTTGCGTCCATATGATCGGCATAGGTGGCATCGGCATGAGCGCGTTGGCTCATGCTCTTCATGACCGGGGAGTTCGTGTGACCGGATCGGATGTCATCGAATCGGACCAGGTGCAGCGACTAAGAGCCCTGGGGATAACCGTGCATTTGGGGCACAACGCTGCAAACGTAGATGGCGCCCAACTGGTTACCCACACCAGTGCTATCCGACGAGACAACTGCGAATGGGAGGCAGCAGCTCAGCTTGGCATACCGGTCATCCATCGCTCGGAGCTGCTGGCAGCTTTCCTACAGGGCAAACGTGCTGTGGCAGTAGCAGGCACCCATGGCAAGACGACCACCACCGCTATGCTCACGACGATCCTGATCGACGCAGGTATGGATCCTACTGTCTTCCTCGGGGGCATTTCGTTGGACCTGGGAGACAACTACCGGCTGGGCGGCAGCGATCTGGTGGTATTCGAGGCTGACGAAAGCGACGCTAGCTTTCGTCGCTATCGTAACTGCTGGCAAATAGTGACCAACGTAGACCAGGACCACCTCGACAAGCACGCCAACCTGGACAACATAAAGCAGATGTTCGCCGAGTTCATGAGTACCGGCAATCCTGAAGGATTTCTGGTTTATGGTTCGGATATCGAAGGCTTATCTGATATGGCCCAGTGTTTTCCCGGGCCCACTCGCAGCTTCGGAATCGACGACCCGAACGCTTACTACCGTGCCGACGAGATTCGTTGCACTGAGGATTTCCGCTGTCTTGCCCAGATACACGTTGGTGGCCGGCGAGCAGGCACCCTCTCGCTTCAACAGCCGGGTCACCACAACATATGCAACGCACTTGCGGCTGTCGGCATGGCTCACAGTATGGGGGTTGCGGTGGAGGAGGCGGTTCAGTCGCTGGAGCGTTTCACAGGCACTGAGCGCCGCTTTCAACTCCTGTACCATCGGGATGGGCTGCGCATTTACGATGACTATGCGCACCACCCTACAGAGGTCAAAGCAGCTTTGCGTGGTGCACGTGACCTGCTTCCTAATGCCCGGCTAACAGTGGTCTTCCAGCCGCACCTGCCCAGCCGTACCAGGCTACTTCTGGATGATTTCGCCACCGCATTCGGTCTGGCTGATACCGTCATCATCAATTCCATCTATGCAGCCCGCGAAGAGCCCATACCGGGGTTTTCGGCAGAGACCCTGGTCGAGCGAATTCGGAGTGTTGACGCGGACAAACCAGTACTCTATTTTGAGAACCAGGATGAGCTGCTTGAGCATGTCTGGGCAAACCTGGCCGATCAAGAATTGGTCATGGTGATGGGAGCAGGAGACATCTACCGCGTCGGGCACACCATCGCAAATCGGTTGGCGCAAGAAGATGGCTAGCGGAGGAGCACTGAATGCACTCGCATCTTCCTGCAGCACGACGGGCCATGCTTTTAAGCATCGTCATCGGTGCGGCCATCGGGCTAGTCTTTTCGCCAGCCTGCCGAATTCGGTACGTGACCGTGGTCGGTCCTACTGAGACAATCGCGGCAGAAGTGGCAGCCGGGCTGAAGCTTCCGGCCCAGGCCAATACGGTATTCCTGCCACTAACACATGTGAAGGCCCGAGCTACCGAGTGCTATCGGGTCAAACGGTTGACAGTGAGGCGGCGTTCGCCCAAAGAGATAGTTATCCGCGTGCATGAACGCCAACCTATGGCCGCTTTAGTTTCGCCTGATAGTGGCTATACAGTTATAGATGATGAGGGCATGGCACTGGTGCGCACCGATACTCCGGGCCTGCTACCGGTGGCCGAGGGGGTAGTGGGACAGCGCCCGGAACTGGGCAGAATCATCTCGCCTGAGGCGTTGAGCCTGCTAAAAGCTTGCATCGAAGCAGCGGAGCAAGATGGCATGGACCAAAAGCTACGTCTCGATTTATCTGATCCGCATATGATTACGATGCAGACCGCCGATGGAGTGGTCGGCAAATTAGGCGACAAGCACCATCTGCGGCGCAAAACCGTGATGTTTGGACGGCTGCTCAAGGCTTTGCAGGACCAGCCAGGACAAATTGAATACATAGATGTCAGCACAGAGAGCGCGCCGACTTTCCGCCGACGTGCCCGTAACTGACAACTACAACACGAAACCGATAAGCTCACAACCATGCGGTATGTCTGCTATGGGATTTGCTCCATGCGGCATGCCGTTCGCGAGCTGTAGTAGTGTGTGCACTCTGCTGCTTCGCGCGGGAGACCAGGATGTCTGACGCGGGATTATGTGTGGCCGGCATTGATGTCGGCACCACTAAAATATGTACAGTGATCGGGCGTCACTTCAGTGGGCGTCCGCTAGAAATAGTTGGTGTTGGCCTCAGCCCCTGTGCGGGTCTGAAATCAGGCATAATCGTCGATCGCGAGAGCGCGGTCGACTCGATCAAGGAGTCCGTCAAGAAGGCCGAGGAGATGGCGGAGGTAGTCATCGAAGGCGCATACGTAGGCATCACCGGAGATCATGTGCGATCCATCAACGTGGTGGGACGGGTGCACACAGGCCCTGACAGTGAAGTCACCGCAGATGATATCGAACAGGCGAAACAAAGCGCCCTGGACAGCGTGCCTCTTCCCGTTGAGCGGGAGGTCATCCACAGTATCGTCCGCGAGTTCTCAGTTGATGGTACTTCGGGTGTCTCACGGCCTCTGGGCATGTCCGGACGTCGTCTGGACGCACTGCTGCACGTAGTCACCGGCATGAGCACTGTCATCGCCAACGCCCGGCGTTGCGTCGAAGAGGCCGACATTCAGGTGCAAGCTCAAATCCTCGAGCCAATCGCCACCGCCCGTGCCGTACTCACCGATGCCGAGCGTGATATCGGAGTCCTAATTGTAGATATCGGTGGCGGCACTACAGACGTCGCAGTGTTCGTGGACAACGCAATCTGCCACACCGCAGCGGTACCGTTAGCCGGAGACCGGATTACCCGTGACATCGCCGAAGTTCTGCGCGTTAGCCGAACAGATGCCGAAGCGCTCAAGTGCCGTTTTGGGGCCGCCATTCCTGATCTGGTTCCTGAAGGGGACCTGGTACACGTAAGCAAGGCCGACGGCCACGAGTTCGACCGAGTTCCTCGACGCTTGATCGCCGAGATCATGCAAGCTCGGTTGTCCGAGATTTTCGACATGGTTAAGCAGGAAGCAGCCCGTGCCCCGGTACCCAAGATCGGTGGAATTGTACTTTCCGGCGGCGGAAGCCTGGCTCCTGGCACAGGCAAGCTGGCAAGTAGAGTGTTTGACGGCTCACCGGTGCGTACAAGCGAACCCAGAAATCTCACCGGATTGGCCCACCTGGTAAACGGCCCCATGTACGCCACCGGAGTTGGCCTGGCTATGGTGGCTGCAGAAGAAGGTATCGGTGCTGCAGGGCCTGACCGCCCTGCAGCCAGCACGGCAGCGACGGTTCGCTCGTGGATCGGTGAGTTGTGGGATCGACTCCTGGCTCTCAAACCGTGGTAGAGATTTACCACTCCGGTGAAACTTTTTCCCTCTGAACGTGTCTACTAAAGTGAAGATACTCACTTCGGCACAAGCTACACCACCACTTCACTGCCACGTGCTGAAAGAACCGTCACAACCGCTGCTTGCGGCTGACGAATAGTGGCTGAACTGCGATGACGAACTGTCCCAGCGAAATCACCCTGCAAAGCTACCTGGACGGCGAACTTGGCCAGCTCGAGCTCCAGGAGATAACGCGCCACGTAGAGCACTGCTTCGCCTGCCGACAAACCCTGCTGCGTATGCAGCGAGTGCACTCGCTGCTGAGTGCTGCTACCCCAATCGCTGTCCCCGATGGCCTGCGCCAACAGATACAGGCAGCCGTCGCATTCCGCGGAGAGGGTTTGCCGTGCGAGCAAGCTCGCGAAATGGTGCTGTTATCACTGGATGAACAGCTTTCGGCATCCCAGCTTACCTCGCTGGAAGGGCATCTGGACGAGTGCGAAGACTGTCGGTTCTATGCTGACCGCATGGCCATACTGGTTCGAGGTTTGCGTCAGGTGCCCGATGTGCCAACACCGAAAAGCCTGCACCAACGTATCGAAGTTGCGGTTGAAAAGGCCGACAAGAAGAGTGCGCTGAGCCTGCAGCACCTGATCACAACCTGGGTCCCGCGGCGCATGACAGCAGTTGCTGGCCTGGCCGCTGCGGCTGCCATCATGATAGCGCTCGTCATGCAGTATGCCGGGGTTTTGTGGGCACCCAAGGGCGTGCCCATATCTCCAGCACCGATCATCGCCGAAGCTCCGATGACACCCTCTCAGGCGACAGATGTATTGCCACCTGACGCTACAGCGACTCCCGACATGCCTACAGTGCAACCTGATATCCAGATAGCTCCACCAGCAACGGTCACCCCTGCCCCGATATCTACGCCAGGGGCAGTGCCAGATACCACAATTGTATCTCGCCGCACCGCACGGGCCACACAGCCTACGCAACCTGCTCGGGCTACACGACCTCCGATTGGCGTCCGGATAGCCACGGCAGCTCCTACAGAGTCTGCTCGCGTGCCATCCGAAACCGCCGCTGTGCCCACCTCCGTGCAGCCAGAGACTGCAGTGGAGGCTCAGACTGTGGTATCGCCAAGCCCAGTTGCAACTGCTCCCCTCATCGAGGGTAGACCGGTAGACATCGCCCGGCGCAGTGAGGTATCCGTACCGCCAGCATCTAGAGCTGTGGCTATCAGGACAGACCTATCTCCGGATCCGTTTACTCCGCCTGCCAGGCCCGCCACACCGCCTGAACCTCAGAAACCGTCGAGACCAACCAGCAGTGGTGCGACCCTTGCCAAGGCATCACCTCGAACACCACCGACGCTTCGGACAGCAGAAAGTGCGCCCACAGAAACGGCAGGACCAACCCGTTTGGCGTCAGCCTCGGCTAGCTGGCTCCCTGTGCATGAAGCAACGCGTTCAGTGTACAGCGCGCCACCGGCTGATTCGTCGCGCCTGGCGAATGCCTCAGAGCGCATCTCGCGAGAACTGGGTGATCTGAAGCAAACCCCAACCACTCCTGCGATCGTGGTAATCAAGTAGTCACAGGCGTTGCAGGTCATCTCGGCACCTGTGACGAAACCTCATGCAAAAGGCCAGCTTGACGTGCCATTTTTGCACTGCTGGCTCTCCATCGAAATGCTACACTCTCGCGATCGAGGAACATCCATGCGCACCTGCCAGCGGTATCTACTGCCCTACGCTATCCTGATTGCCCTGCTATTGAGTTCGTGCACCAGTTGCTCGCAAACGGGTGGCAGTCAAGCCACCGAACCGCCCCTGCCCTATCCACAGTTTGACCGTCACACAGCGTTCGCCTATCTGGAGAAGCAGTGCGATTTTGGCCCGCGCATACCCGGCTCACAGGCACATCAAGACTGCTTGGAGTGGCTCGTACAGGAGTTAGAAGACCTGGGCGGCGAGGTGATCCGGCAAGAGTTCAGTGCCAGCACGCCTTTTGGTGGCCCGTTCGAGTTCACCAACATCATAGCCTACTTCCCAGGCGATAAACCAGGTGGGCCAGTGCTGCTGGGCGCTCACTGGGACAACCGACCGGAAGCAGACGAAGACCCGAATCCAGCTTTGCGCACACAACCGGTGCTTGGGGCAAACGACGGAGCATCTGGGATAGCGGTTCTGCTGGAAATCGCACATCAGGCTCATGACAAGACCGCCCGACGCCCCCTCATCATAGCCCTGTTTGATGCCGAGGACTCCGGCAAGTCCGCAGCCGGGCAATTTCCTCTGGACGGCTGGTGCATAGGCTCATCGTACCTGGCACAAAACCTGCCTGCAGAGATCCCAAAACCAGAAGCGGTTATAGTGGTGGATATGGTTGGGCGTGGGTCAATCCCCAACTCCAGAGTGGGTACACCGCGTGGGTCGAAGAACTACATGGAGTTACAGACTGAAGGATACTCGCGCCAATCGGCACCAGGGCTGGTGGATGAGATATGGAGCATCGCCGAGGAGGCCGGTCACACTGCGTTTGTGCGTGCCCGGCGTGGCCACATCATAGATGACCATCTGTCGTTCATCCTGCAAGGCATCCCTGCAGTGGACATAATTGACTTCCCCCCCGAATGGCACACCATCGATGACACCCCAGAGTACTGCTCGCCCGATTCGCTGTATCAGGTCGGCGACACTCTCATGCGCTATCTGTATGGAGTTAGAAATCCATGAGACAGGCGTTGCAGAGGCTTGCAGCGACCGCGCGTCATGCCTGAGTGAGATGTGCCAACTCTGCTGTAGCCTCGGCAGGGTCTTGGGCGGCGCTTATGGCTGAAACGACCGCGTAAAGCGAGGCACCTGCCGCCGGAAGCTGAGCGATGTTTTGGGCGTCTATCCCGCCGATCGCGCACACGGGAAGGCTTGTCACAGCGGCCACCTGGCGCACTGCATCAACTCCCACCTGCGGCTTTTCCGGCTTAGTCGGGGAGGCAAACACAGGGCCTATGGCCGCATAGCTGGCCCCGTCAGCGCGGGCTTGCTGCGCCAGCTGTGGCGAGGGAGTGGTAGCGCCGACGATAGCTTGCGCTCCCAGTAAGCGGCGCGCCACCTGCACCGGCATGTCTTCCTGCCCCACATGCACCCCGTCGGCCTCCGCTGCCAGGCAAACATCAACCCTATCGTTTACGATTAGAGGCACACTTATCGGACTTGTCAACATCAGAAGATCCGTTACTTCCAGGATCATCTGCCTCGTAGACTTGTCTTTTTCTCGGTACTGGATCATGCCGACTCCGCCAGCAAGAGCAGCCTCTGTCAGACGCACAAGCTCGACCTGATCTAATCCCTCGGGCAGGATGAAGTACACACCGCTTCTCAATTGTGGCCAGGACATGCTTGTTCCCCCTGACTGACACGTCAGAAGCCGCCCAGAAGGGCGGCTTCAGGAAAGCACGTGATCTAAGAACTCCGCGTGAAACTTGAATGCAGCAGGCTTTGGCCGCTGCCTCAGTCCATAGTGTAGGGCAAAAGTGCCATCTCGCGGGCGCGCTTGATGGCCTGGGCTACTCGACTCTGGTGCCGCCGACAAGTCCCAGTCTGTCGAGCTTTTTTGATGCGGCCTCGGTCATCAACATAGTTGCGCAGCATCTGGAGGTTCTTGTAATCGATCGCACTGTCTTCACGTCGTGCGCAAAAACGGCATACTTTGCGCCGCCTGCCCCCTCTGGGCCTGCTGTCTCTGTCGTCTGCCACCTGTATCGTACCTCTCTATATCGTGTATGGGCGGTAACCCTGTCACCGCAGACAACTAATTATAGCAACAAAGCCAGCAAGCATCAAGTTCGGTGTGCTTCTCGCGCTCGACGCCGGCGACGAATCCATAAAATCAGCAGAACCAGGGGGATCCAGAACACCGCTCCTGCGATGAGCGCATATACCATGGCGTACACGAGACTTTCGACCATGCGTGCCAGAGCAGCCCAGGCGGTGCGCAGATGGTACGCCAGACGCCATGGACCGCGCTCTGCCAGACCCACCTCCCCCAACTCCTGTACCGTCACACTGATCGTGGACAAACTGACCTGATCCTTCAGATACCGCAGCCGCCCCTCCAACCGCTCTATCTCGCCACGAACACGAAAGATCTCGCGCTGAATCTCCATTATATCGCTCAGCTCACCCTTGCGCTGAAGCAGTGCCAGCAGGCTTTTCTCCTCAGCCTTCTGATTGGATATCCGCGCCTCCAGGTCTATCCACTCTTCGGTCACATCTGAGGCGTCCTCACTATAACTGACAGCCTTGCCGATTTCTCGAAGGCTGCGGAAGGTCACTGTGAACTTGTCAGCCGGCACGCGCACCTCTATAGATCCACTGCGTCTGCCCTCTGCGGTCTCGTACACACGACTGCCTGAGACATAGCCACCGGCATCTTCAGCCAGCTTGCTGATCTGATCCACAGTTGCAGGCAGATCGGTCACCTCGATGGTGACATCTCCAGTCTTGATGATACGCCTGGTGACCTGACCGGGACTGCCACCTGCCTTCGACAGGTCTACATCATCGGCCGTCTCAGCATCCTCTGCCGATGCCGAGCGCGTCATCTCGTGGGAGCCGTCAGCCTGTGGAGCCGCCATTTCGGATGAGCTTGCGGAAATGGATTCAGTGGACCTCTGCCAGCCACATCCGCCCTGACCCACGAGCAGCATCAGGACTATCAGAGATGCAACAGCGTTCACTACATCTATCTTACGCATGATCATCGCCGACCAACGGCTGGTCTCCCTTCATAGTGCGTAGTGTCGGGCTCCGCTCAGGTGTACAGTCAGACCTATGGCTGGCTGGGATGCGCATGGTATTGTTCCGCCCCCATGCATAGCTATCCCAGTTTGCGCCGCAGAGCGTGCAGGGCCTCCAGCCGGTCCGGAGGGATTTCATCGGCAGCTCCCAACTGCGCCACCACCAGTGCAGTCCGCGCGAAGTGCTCCAGCACCTCCATACGGTAGTACGCCTG
>JAAYSP010000117.1 GCA_012518355.1 candidate division WS1 bacterium
ACGCATCACGCATCACGCATCACGCATCACGCATCACGCATCACGCATCACGCATCACGCATCACGCATCACGCATCACGCATCACGCATCGGGCATCGGGCATCGGGCATCGGGCATCGGGCATCGGGCATCGGGCATCGGGCATCGGGCATCGGGCGGAGGGCGGAGGGCGGGGGGTGTGGGCGCAGATGAAGTGTGCCTGTGCTCAAGATCGGGCGGCTTTTGCGAACCTGACATGCATCGGGCTGACTTGTGCCTGATGATATACAGATTCGCGTCCCGTTTCGGCTACCTGACGAGCAAAAAACCGCCAGAGGCAGTTGCCGGGCCACCGCGACACTTGCGTTTTTCCACCGCTTACGCAATTTGAGGGAATTGTCTGCTGCTCGGATTCGTCTTTGTATCCGACGCCGGATAAATCGCAGGACGTGAGCCTTCGGCAGATACGAGTGTTTCACATGCGGTCCGGTGGCATCCACACGAATATCTCAGACAGAAGAGGAAGTGGTATTGTGGCACGCAAACGGACAGTTTCGACCTTAGTGCTAATCGGGGTAGTAGTAGCCATCGTTGCACTTGCCGCCACGGCATTTGCCCAGGGACGAACCGGAGGGTGGCAACGCGATGGTGGCGGTGAGGGGCGTGGCCCCGGTGAGAGGGGGCAGGCTCAGGCTGGACAGCGCGGGACGATGGGTGACATGAACTTCCTGGAGCGGAGCTGGACCGCCTTGTGCTTCCAGATCGAGACTACTGATGAGCAGTTCGAGAAGCTATGGGAGCTATACAAGGAAGTTCTGACCACTCGCAACGCCGCGATCAAATCCGCCATCGAGAACAGCGACATGCAGGCTTACCGCCAGGCGGGCGTAGATGCTAAGGCTGCGCTTGACGCCAGGCTGCCTGAGATGCTGACCCAAGAGCAGAAGACTGCATTGGATACACTTTTGCAGCCGACCGTTGGTGCAGGTCGCGGCGGTGCTCCGTGGGGCGAAGGTCAGCGACAGGGTACCCAGCGTGAGCAGGGGCAGCGACAGCGGCAGTAGGGCCAACACAAATCGAGTTACCGCTCGCTAAATTCCTGCTGATGACAGCAACTGCCTGTGGACGCCATGGTGCATCCACAGGCAGTTTCGTTTTCAGTTCAAGCAGGTGGCGTAGGCTTACTGAGCAGTGGGGATCTCCCACGAGTGCAGGTTGGTGCCGGTCGAGTAGTAGATGCGCCCATCCAGATAGACCCCACCGTTGGCTATACTATTGGGCACTTCGGCACGCATGGTGACGGTGTAGGTCTCCGGGTCCAGTTCGGCTATGCCCGCGTTGAAGAGTATGAAGATCCGCCCATCGGAGGTCGGTACGAAAATGCGGGGGCCCTGCTGATAGGCTGTCAGGCCGAAACGAGGCTCCATATCCTCCTGGTACACGATCTCCCGTTTGTCGGGGTCAAACGCGAACAGTATGTTGCGCCCGGCGAAACCGAATACCATTCCGTTAGGCCAGGCCAGCAGCTCGCTGTAGCGAGTGGCGTCCTGTATCATCGGTGCATGCCATTCCAGCCTGCGTGAATCCATATCGAAGATGTACAGCTCTGCGACATCAGCCTTCTGTACGCCGCCCATGGCGGGCTCCACCTGGGTGCCAGCCAGAAGCCTGTTGTTGGGTAGGGGCGCCAGACTGGTAGTGCACTGCCAGGGGACCAGATCATGGTGGGAGATGACCTGAGACGTCTCGGTTTCGGTATCATATATGGCCAATCCGCTGCCTGTGTAGCCGTATCCGCCGGTGCCGCCGTAGATGATGTGCCTTTCGTCAGGATAGGCCAGAATGGTGTACGGACGACCGACTTCCGGATGTGCGAATGTCTGCTCAAGATAGCGTGGATTGCTGTCGGGATTAGTTTTCTCAGTGGGCACCCATTCTTTGGCCGGATCCCACTCCAGCAGTACTCCCTCGGTGTAGCTGGCCACATAGAGGCGACCACCGGCAGAGGTCGTGACGTTCCACTGCCCGTAGCAGCCTTCACGTGTCCAGTTGTCTGTACGTGGGTCATAGTTGAAAAACCACGAAGGTATATATGTGCCGCCGACGATAGTGTTATCTGGCGCGAGGCCGACACCCATCGCAGCGCCGCCTTCACCCTCGATTTCAAAGCTGAGCTCGCGTAGATCGCCGGTCTCGGGATTCTCCACCACCAGTTTGCCCTCAATTAAATCGAGCTCCTGCACCTTTTCACCGTTGGGAAGATCACGGTGGAAGAGGCCTTGCGTGTCGGCGATGATTGGCCTGGGGTTGTAGCGTGGAGCCTCGTCAAGCACAGTCACCTGGCCACCATGCAGCTCAAACCAGCGGCGGTCTTCGTCACCGTATGGGGCCCATGCGTAGACTTTCCCGTCTAGATGGCGTCGCACTCCCACACCTTTATTCGCACGGGTGAACTCTTCGGGTATGAGTGTGCTGACCTGGCCTGTACCCGGGTCCAGTATGAAAACCTGTCCTTCTGCATGGCCAATGGCCATATAAATCCAGCCCTGGTCATCGGCTGCGATCGTGCGCGGGTACCGTTGGGAAGGGTGTTGGCCGAGCGGTCCCCACACGCGATACTCCCCGGTTTCGGGGTTGTAACTGACAACATCGCCGCCAGGGTAGAGGCCCGCCCAGATGGTGCCGTTGTCATCTTCGGTCATGCTCATCGCAGCGCGTGATGGGCCTTCCTCGACGAAGGTGAACTCGCGCTTGAGCGGGTCAAACTCGATGAAGTGACCGCCCATGTAGGTATAGTAGCGACCATTGCTGCCCAGAATCGAGGCGAAAGGTGCATCATTGGGGATGGGGCGGGGGACCAGTTCAACATCGCCCGTCGCAGCATCAATCACAGCCAGAGCGTACGAGTAGCGGTGGTCGAACAGCCATACCAGGATTACATTTCGTCCCTCACCGTCAACGGTGCACACTGTGCCGCGGCTGGTGGTAGCTCGAGCAAACGGGCCATGGTCCCGAAAGCCGCCGCCCAGGTCGCGCGTCTGGGCAATCGCAGCTCCACAGGAAAACGCTAAGACCAGCAATCCGCAGATGGCCGCGCTACGAATCATCTCACAGCAAGCAAGTGATGTCATCATCAGCCCTTCTTTTTTCGGCGGACGTCATGATATTGGCATAGGTGCACCGTACATATGACTTGATGCGGTGGGTGCGATTTCTGCCATGAACCGCTTTGCGGCAGGCGGGTACCTATGCCATATTTGTCTTATCTAGCCTTGTTTTATGCGCCGTCTATGCTCCCCAGAACCATCTGATATCATGGTACCATTTTGCCTGCATGGCACCATTCGGACGTCGTATGGGCGCTCAGCCGTCTGTACCAAGGAACCAGTACAAAGTTCCGCCGTAATCTACCGCACCAAATTGATTGCGGGAGTACCACTTAGCATGACCGTCAACAAACGCGGCATTCATCCCACCATTGTGCCGGTCAAGCCAGAATTGCTCATAGTAGGGGTTGGCCGGGTTGGTCCATATGCCGTTCCACATGTGGTAATAGCTCCAACTCCAATTCGGTCTGTCGGCAATCATCATGAATTCAGCGGGCTTTTTGATGTTGCTGAGGCTTACTCCCAAATACTTCCGGTCTGTCCTCGGTGTCGGGTCAACAGCGTAAATGTTGTAATAGCCCAATTCAATGTTGCGAGCGAAACTGCACCAGTCTTCTTTGGTCTCAGGACATTTGTAGACGTCCTTGTTCATCACATAGGGTTTGACCGAATCTAACCAGTAGACCCAGAGACGGGCGTTGCCATCAAACTCGTTGAGAACCGGACTCCCGAAGCTGTACATGTAACACATTGGAAAGGTCTCATCAAAGTCCTGAGTGTACATGTGGTGTGCCAAGGCGAGGTTCTTGAGGTTGCTCAGACAGGTGGTCTGGCGAGCTTTGGCGCGAGCGCGTGCGAAAACGGGGAACAAAATTGCAGCGAGGATCGCGATAATCGCGATGACCACCAACAGTTCAATCAGCGTGAAACCGGTTTTCTTGCTCATGGCCATGTCTCCTCACATAAATAGGAAGTATGTGGTGAGGCTGAGATGATTACTGCCAGGCTCACTTTCACGCGCATTCCTGGTCTGTTACACAGATGTCACCTCCGGATGTGAGTATTCGGGCTCGACGGAGTGCATCAGAGCAAACTCTGTGCAAAACGCGTGATATGTCCGCATTCTGTAGCCACCGGCACGGCCAATTTTCGCTATGGTACAACTATTAATTATAGCATGAGCGTCAATGCTGATGGAACTCCGTTGGCTATCAGTGCGAGAGCGATATTTGATGCCGCGTCGAATGGTAAGTTTAGGCTATGAGTGCAGCTTATGTTCACAGCCTGTCAGTATACCGTTTCTGATACAGACCTCTATCCATCTGAAAATCACTCGTTCTGAGCTGCCTGGTGCTGCGTTCACGGATCTCTAGGAGCCCACAGTGATTGCCGCTCCTGTCCGTATGGTGTGCTTCGCCCATATCCATGTTTCGCCCATGATTGGTACTCATTTTTTACTCATGTAGTACTCATATGCAAGCAATTAGCAATTGCCTTCTGGCAACCATGGAACATGCCCTATGCTATACAAGTAGGCATGCTGTCTGGTTTGCGGTTTGCAAAAACCGTGCGCGATAGTCATGCTGATGAGCTCAATTCCGTGCGAAAATTGTCTTATGCGTTGGAAAGGAGTATTTTCGCAGGTGAAGAAAGAGTCACGAACAGTCGTCGACAACCCCATTTGAGGGGTCAATCGAACCCCGGGACTTGTGCCAGCCCGGAACAACCGCTGTCAGGAAAGGAAACGCCATGAAGATCAGTACTCCTGTCGTGCTACTGCTGGTGTTGGTGTTGGTTGTGTCGCTGGCGTCGTGCAGCAAGAAGCCCGCCCCGATTGACGAGACTCCTTTCGAGCTTCCGCCACTGCCTTCGGATGAACCGGTTGTCGAGACGCCGACTGCTGAAGCGGCGACTCCAGAAGCGATAGTCGAGCAGGTGGGCGCTCCACTGTTCGAAGGCGCTGAAACCGAAGGGGCCGCTGCCGAGGAAGGCAAAACTGTTGCAACCTTTTGGACTGACGCCAGCTACCGGGATGTCAAAGCGTTCTATATGGAGAAGCTTGAGGCTCCTGACTGGAGCAACAACGGCTTCGAACTGGGTATCATGGGCGGAGATGAGTGGGAGTTCAAGAGCTCCGATGAGAAACATCTTGTGACAGTCAGCAGTGAGGGCTCTGGCGCCAAGACCAGAATACTTTTCACCATAGAAGAGTAGCTACTATTATTCGGTGCCACTGGCTGGGCCATCCAGCCGATAAACGTCCGTAAGACGCATCCACATCCAGCGATAAGATGATAAGATGCGTTCAAAAGCGTATGCCTGCGGGCCCATGTGACAGAGATAGGGTGATATCGGATAGCTGGGATTAGCATGTGCACTTCTGTGGACCGGGCCATGCAGATAGGATAGCCAACGCGGTCCGTGGTCCGGCCATATTTTGGACATGATGGGTGCGTAGCTGGCGTCGTGTGCCAGCATTTGCTCCTGATGTTCGAGTCGGGTGCAAGAGCTCCCTAGCGGTTTGGGTGCATCGGTCATGCCCGGCGAGCATAAGCGTTCGCGCATGACAGCCGAGCCGTCGCAACAGGCGGACGCGGACCGGGAAGACAGCGTCCGAGTAGGCGGTTTGTAGCTGAGCCCGCCAGCGAGGCCATGCAGGCAATCTGACGTTCTGGCAACCATCTCCTACGGAGGGTGGCCCGAAATGAGAAACGCCAGCGCTATGCTGTTCGTCCTGGCGCTCGCAGCGCTTGTCTGCGCCCCAGCTCCAGGCCAGAGTGCGAAGTACTTTGAGTCGTTTGAAGATGGGGTGCCGGACTACTTCACGGCTACCCGCCCCGGCAGTTTGAGCACGGGCACCTGGCACTGCAAGCATGGTGAGGCCTCCCTGCGCTGGGATTGGCGCAAGGGTGAAGAGTTGACGATCCGCCAACGGATTGGTGATGTCACTCGCACCGGTGGCTTTCTCAACCGCGCAAGCTTTTCAGTATGGCTCTACGTGGAGCAGCCGGTGGCCGATGCGCTGTTGTTTGAGTTTCGCGAGGGCGATAAGGTCACCGGGTCGTTCCGTTTCCCACTACAGTTTACCGGGTGGCGGCAGGGGCGCCTGTTCTATGACGGCTTTCCCCAGGGGCAACCAACATCGGCGGTAGACAACATCCGCATCATCGCTCCGAGTGGGGTAGCTAGAGGTAGAGTGTTTTTCGATTTCATCAAGTACAACACTCTAACTTACTTCATCGCCGGGCCGATCATCCCTGAAGAAATCGCCCGACGACGGCGTCCGATACCCGACGAACAGCGCTTTCCCAGGCCCGAACAGGTGACTGAGGCAGAACTGGCCGGTATCAGCCAGCTCAAAGGTGCGCCTGCGGAGGCAAAAGGACTGGATGATGCACGGGTAAGCGATCTGATTGGCAAGCTCGAAGCTCTGGGTATCGTGCGTGACAGGTACGGCGTACGCGGCCCTGGGCTGGATAGCCGGAGCTATTTCGTTGCCGCACCCGGGCAGTATGGCGGAAAAGACGTGCGTTACTGGCCTGATGAACTGGGGCCTGACGCGCCTGAAATCCATGGGCCAGCAGAGGTTGTGGCCCTGGCCAATCAGATCGGCAACGCGTATCTGGCAAGCGACGATGTGCAGCAGCGTACGCTTCTGGCCGATGCGTTCTTGCTTGTCGCCGACTACCTCGATGATCAGGGCGAAACGCTGGACATGCCGGCAGTAGTGCGGATGGCCGAGGTTTTGGAGGATAGCGGGCGTCTGGAGCCACATCTGGATGGAGCGCTGCGACGCTGGGGTGGCGATGACTTTTTCGTTGAAGGCGATTCACCTGTTCGCTCGAACATGGATTTCTATTCATATTTCGTTGACCGTTTGCTCACACTGTCACTTGTGCACACCGATCCGCGTGAGCTCGTGCGGTGGCTGAACGCCTGGAAAGCCATGCTGGAGCGGTCGATACTTCAGCCGCAGGGTGCCCTCAAGATTGACGGCTCTTCCTACCACCATGGCGGGCACTACCATTCCTATGCCCATGGCGCCTTCCCGAACTTCGTGAAGGTCTTCCGAAGAGTGGCCGACACCCCCTGGCGGCTCAGCCCCGAAGCACATGCACGTCTGAGCCGGGCTATGCTGGCCCAGAGGATATACTGCAACAAGTATGACAGACCGCTTTCGCTGTGTGGGCGCAGCCCTTTTGTGCGTGACATAGGCGGCATCCTCCCATACGGCGTGCAAGCCCTCGACGATCTGGCACGCTTCGGAACACCGGATGGTACGCAGGCGGTTGATCCGGAAGTGGCTGCTGTCTATCTACGTCTGGCGCCCGAAGCCGTCAGTGATGAGCCCTACTTCAGCCTGGGGATGAAGCCCGAAGCAGATCCGTATGGCACGTTCGTGATGCCATATGCGGGTCTGTTGTGCCACAGACGCGACAATTGGCTGGTCAGCGTGAAGGGACAGAGCAGGTACGTGTGGGGGAGTGAACGCCAGGCGCGACGCAATTGCTACGGGCTTTTCCTGGGCCTGGGGCACCTGGAGGTACTGGCTGG
>JAAYSP010000056.1 GCA_012518355.1 candidate division WS1 bacterium
AAACTACGTCCACGTTCGGGTCGGATAGCAGCTTTTCCAGGTCTGTGTAGACTGCCGTATCTGCATCTCCAAACTCTCCAGCCCGGGCTTTGGCTCTCTCCCTGACTACGTCGCAGCAGGCGACCAAATGCACGCCTTCCACATGCTGGATCGCTTTGGCATGTGCCCCTGAAATCCCGCCACTGCCCACCAGAGCCCATCCCAGTGTCTCGTTTTTTGACGGTTTCATCATTTTAGCTCCGTTACGTGTAGTCCTTGAGTAAGTGCACTGGATTCGACTTCTGTGGCCCGAGCATCACGCCCCTGGGTGATTTCACAGCCTATTGGGCACGGGAAAGGGGCGTGACAGGCCGTCAGTATTCCCGCCCACCCATCGTCTGCAGGATCCCACTTAGCACGATCACGTTTTCTGCGGTAGCATCGAGAATGGGGGCCGGAGGAATGTAACCCATAGAGGCCTCTGCCCAGCTACCGTTACCCATTTGGGCAGAGACGATGTTGTCTGCAACCGCTTTAGCAATATCAGCGTAGGCATTGACGTCGGTGATGGCATACAGCAATGCCGCGGCCATACCGAAAAAGCCCCCTCGAGCCTCACCGTAGCGGTCTTCGCCCGACGAATCGGCGAACCGGACATATTGTTGCGCTGCGTCAAGGAAGCTCTGTTCACCAGTGGCTTCATAGAGCTTAACCAGAAAGCAGGCTGCCATGCCGGGCACAAAATACCACTGGCCTGGGCGATTGAGGGTGAGCGCGTACTGGGTGGCCACCTCGTCGTCGTACTCAGTGACGAATTTATCAGTATCCTCCAGATAGAAATACAATCTGCTACCAGCGCTGGGCTGGCTGTTGAACACGCTAACCAGAAAGCTTCCCGCCTGCTGTGCAACGGTAGTCGCCCCGACTTGCAGACAGGCCAGGCCAGCGACCGCTGTGCTGAGGATGTCCTGTCGATCACTCAGACTGGCTTCAGGACCGGCTGTGAGGAAGCCGCCCGTAGTGGGGTGCTGGAGGGATGTCAGAAACTCCATCGCCGCGTAGGACATGCTATACAGTTCGAGACGATGTGCCCCCATTGCCAGCCAGGCGTTGGGATATATGTACATATCCTGCATAGGGCCCTGGCGTCCGTGAGGATCGTCAAAATCTCCGTCCTCGTCCATCACGTTGGCTTCCACCCATGCACAAAGTCGAGTGGCTCTTTCTCCCTGGGCGACCAGCGAGAGCATGTACGGCAGCTTGTGATAACCACACATTCCGAACTCTAGAGGCTGAAAGGTGCCATCAGGTCTCTGCTGACTGATAATCCATTTGAGTCCACCTACGATGGCTTGTCTATACTTGCGCAGATCCATATACCGTCTCCTCGGCGTAGACTTCACAACAGTTGCATTCAGACTGCGTCTCGGCAAAGGCTATATGTGACAGCCCGGCAAGGTGCCCGACATCGGCGGCCCATGCAATCAACGCTGGCTAAACTGCCACCAACCTGCAGTAGTGGCCAAGCGGAGGCCGACTGCCTTGCTGGGCCTGCTGGAAGCCCTGCCTGACCAGTAGACAGGTTCGCCTGCAGCACAGCTATATCCTTCGTCTCAATATAAATCGTCCCATGTAACCCAATAGAGCCTGATACCCATGGTAAATGTCTACTTCATCGGTTATGGGCATGTATCCTTATGCGCATCGGACATAGGCACACCACCGCGCGGTGTTCGGTCACTTGCACTCTGCGCATTTCGGGCTGTAGTACCACCGAACTGGCATGGCAAAAGCCGACAGGATGCTGCTCGAGAGTGGCGATAGGCCTGCCGGTATGAATTGACAGGTGGCGTTGGCAGCCTGTTGCGCTGTTGCTGGAGGCTGTGCGGATGCTTGTGGCAGGAGATTTGTTCGGGAAGTGGAAATGATGTGTGCATTTATTGGTGTCGGTGCGTGACACATAGCAGAGGGTGCGTTTTACTTTGAGGTTGGACTGCTGTCGATAGGCTTGTTCGCCCAGTCCACTGGAGTATCGGGCCGACGACAAAAGGAGGGGCCGTGTTGATTGATTGTCATGTTCACGTTAAAGGTGGCGACAAATACAAGCGAGAGTTTCGTGCGAGGCAAATTCTGCAGTGCATGGACGAAGCAGGAATTGACCGGTCAGTGATCTTCTCCATATGCCTGCCCTCCCGCGAGTCAAACGCCCTCACGATGGAGTGTCTGCAGGAAGCTCCGGACCGCTTCATAGCTTTCGCCCATGTACTGCCTGGGGAAGGCCAGGGAGCGGTAGACGAACTGAAACGTAGCTTCGCCGAGGATGGGGCCAGAGGTGTCAAATTACATTGCGGGGAGATGGACGAGCCGTCGGTTCAATTGCTGGCCCCGCTTTTGGAAGTCTGCATTGAGCACCAGGCGCCAGTGCTGATAGACATGTGCGGCAACATCACATTGGCCCGACAGCTAGCCGAAAGCTACACAGATTTGAAGCTGATTATCGCCCATCTTGGAGCACCAAATGATGAAGACTTGATCGAACAGTTCATCGTGATGGCTGAGGCTTATAGGAGTGTCTATTTCGATTCCTCGTATTGTCACCGCCCCTGGAAGATTCCCGAGGCTATCGAACGACTGGGTGCCCATCGGGTCATTTTCGGGTCAGACGGCCCTCTCATTCACCCGACAATTGAGTTGGCTAAAATTCAGGTGTGTAAACTCAGTGCTGAAGATTACACCAGAGTTACCGAAGGCAACATACTAAGCCTGCTCCGGCCTCAGTAGCCCCATCGTCACAGCGTTTGAGCCAACGGGCTCTGTGTGTTCGAAGCCGAGCAGGCGGCCTCCGGTACCGCTGCGCCCACGCCTTTTTATGCCTGGTACCGGTCTCAGGTGCATGTTCACGCCACTGTTGGCTCTGATTTGGATTGTGCTGAAAACTGTTCTACCTACTGATGCTCTGGCCGCTGGCTGCTGATTTCCTGGTGTTCTTCCGCTCTGATCTGCAGCAGTTGTGCACGATAAAATTATGCCGGCTATAGTGGATGGTCATGTATTGCCGAAAGATAGCATTCTCTCGAAGCGCAAACAATCTACTATCCGACATCAGAGTTGCAGGCGATGTCGGCTCGCCTGTAGTCGTCACAAAGTACAGTTGTGCCCATCCTGGGCAGGTTTTCTTAGCTGCCCCCTATATATCTATGTCGTCAGCTGCCAGGTCTATTTCGTCACTTTCATTGCCAGTCAACTCTGGTCGTTGACGTTCACGCACGTTGTCGAGCTCTGTTCGCGCCCCGTCGTGATCTCCGTCCTCGGCCAGAGCGCGCATGAACGCCTCAGCAGCTTGCTCATATTCGCCCACATCTGCGAGGATCGTGCCACGAGCATAGTGAGCATCAGCCAGTGTGGGATTGTGCTGTAATACATGGTCTATGTCGGCAAGTGCCGAGTCGTACAAAGCGAGACGAGCGCTAGCCAGGCTGCGATTGAAGTAGGTCTCCAGCAAGCTGCTGTCAAGCTCCAGGGCCAGACTGTAGCACTGTCTGGCGTCCTGGTAAAAGCCCAGCTCGAAAAGATCGTTCCCCAAATAGTGTAGAGCATGGCTGAGCTCGTGGCCCTCCCACAAGTCCGGCTTCGCTTGCGACAGGTCATCGTCGTTAACACCGTGGCGAACACACAATGCCTTGATGCGCTTGAGCACTCTTGCCTCGGCCAATTTGCACGTCTGGTCCGCGATCAGGCGCACATAAGCCATGCGGGCCCGTAACTGCGCGGGCATAGCTTGATAGTCTGGGATCGAAATGCCAGTCAGGAGGCGTGCAGCGAGACCAGTTCTGCCGTCGGCGCGCTCATGCAAATGCTCGAAATGTGACTGTTCGAGGCGCTTTTTCCGGGTTAGCAGAGCCTCCATAGCATCTGTGGGTGGTGATACAGCAGTGGTGGCATCCATCCGGTTACGTGCCGCCAGACAGAGTTGGACGGCTTCTCGCGCACTTGGGCGGATCTGCAGAGCATGCGCGGCGCATTGCATGGCCGCCGTTGCGGCTCCTGCGCTCAGGAGCCTGCGCCCTATCAGCAAGAAGTCTGCGTACAGCGCCTGAGAAAAGCCTGTCTGATTGGCGTCTGCCATAGCGTTCTACTCCTATTCTTTCGACTTGAGTCGGCGAAAATGGCGGCATCTATACATCATTTTCTTCGGCGGCTGATGCTGGTGTCGTAAGGCTGTGATGTGTTTCGGACACGGGCTGCCGATGTGTGCTGGAGTGAGCATATGTGGCTACCATAGCCCGCGGTCGGCCAATAAGCGAGCCAACCAGCTACGATATCGTCACGCCGAATGCTCGACATACAGTGACTCAGTGGCGCAATTTTCCTATCCGCCATGTCCCCAATGACTACCGTAGGTTGTCACGCATGTGGCAAAGCGGTCCGGCACACAGCAACCGGCTGGAAACGTCTATGGATAGTTGTACCCAGATTGCCAGGCATGCAACCAACGTTTCTACGACAGCTCATGTAGTACACAAATGGCTGTCTGATGTCTTGAGTAGGCTCTGAGATTGTGCCGATAGCGGCTACAACCGCGACAGAACAACTCTTGCCGTCAGTACCGGGGCCCCATAGGGCACGGGGATAGCAGTGCTCTCAAGCACACTGCTGCAAGGGCATCACGGAAGTCTCACGAGGGCACCAACTGGCACGAAGCCGTCGTCCTGGCGCAAGACAGGGAACTGGTGCACATGGGGGTGAGGCATTAACGGCACTCGCACAGAGATCGTTTCTGCGTATGGCTGCTGACAGACCGGCCCCCTGTCCGTACAATAGGGACACCATCAGCATGCTGCTTGTCGCCGATCGTAACACTCCAGCGCAGAGATGACGACTGAATGGGCGAGTACATTACGCATGTAGATGTGTACACACTATCCCATTAGGGCGTTTGTGGGCCAGTGTTAGCAGCGGCTTCCATTCTCAGGCCTGTGGGGAGTCGTGAGTAGCGTCACAAATATGACTCCCCACAGGCGGCTTGCTATGGGGTGTTGTTTGCTATTCAGTAGTAACTTAGTAGTAACCAGTTGGGTTTTCGGGGTGATTGATCGATCGCACCATGTGTGCATAGGTGTTGCCAAAATAGAAATCACTCACCCACGTGCCCGGCGCTATGGCGGCATCTATGGCGTCAAGTTCTTCCTGTGTGAAGCTGATTTCAGTAGTCTTGAGCGCTGCATGCAGGTGTGTGATGGTGCGAGGGCCCACGATGGGGCAGGTGATGCCGGGCCGTTGCTGAAGCCAGGCATGGCTAAGTGCAGGCAGATCTATCCCCTTGGCTTCAGCGATCGGGATTAGTTTCTCGACGAGTTCCAGTGCCTCTGGAGTGAAGCGTTTGTTGGTCTCCAGGTCGGCGCCGGACCAGCGATGCCCTTCGGGTATAGGCTGTCCTTTGCGGTACATGCCGCTCAGTATACCGTAGGCCAGAGGGCCCCAGGTGACCAGCCCGATGCCATGACGCATGCACGTCCACACGAGCTCCATCTCAATACCGCGATCACATAGGTGATACGGCGGCTGTTCAGCGACGATGCGTGGATAGTCGTATTTCTCATGCATCGCCAGGCCGTCCATGATGAGCGGTACGGGCCATTTGGATGTGCCGACATACAGTATCTTGCCTTGCTTGACCAGAATATCGAGCTGACCGAAAATCTCGTCCATAGGTGTGGTGATGTCAACAACATGAAGATAGAACAGGTCAATGCGGTCCGTTTGCAGTCGCCTCAGGCTGTCTTCCACCGCCCGTGAGAGGTGAAAACGGCTGGCACCCCGGTCATTTTGCCCATCACCCATGGCCGCTACGGCCTTGGTAGCAAGCACTATGTCATCACGTTTGCCGTTTTTTTGCAGGGCCTTGCCTACCATCTCTTCCGATACGCCGCGAGAATAGACATCAGCGGTGTCAATGAAATTGATACCAGCGTCAATAGCTTCATCAACTATTTGAGTTGCCGCCGACTGGTCGGTGACATCGCCAAAATTCATCGTGCCAAGACACAACTGCGAGACTCTCGTTCCAGTGCGTCCCAACTGCCTGTATTCCATCGTGTCCTCCTGTATGGCGGTTTTCCCGAAAATTGTGGATGTCAATAGCTCCAGGGTTGATCAGAGTTTACTGCTCTACGCATTCGCGCATAGGTGTTGCCGTCATAGTAGTCGCTGACAGCACTTCCAGGCGCGATGATGCGGTCGATCTCGGCCAGTTCTTCAGTGGTTAGCCGCATCTCAGTCGCGCGAACTGCAGCGGTAACATACTCAGGCTTGCGTGCCCCTATTATGGGGGCTGTAATCCCCGGTCTCTGGAGCAGCCATGCGTGGCACAGATCCGGCAGTGCAACGCCGCGTGCTTCCGCGATTACAGACAGCTTTTCGACCACATCAAGTGCCGCCAGAGTGAAACGCTTGTTGGTTTCGGGGTCAGCAGCAGACCACCGATGCCCTTCAGGTATAGGTTGCCCTTTGCGATACGCACCGCCGAGAAGACCGCTGGCCAGAGGGCCCCAGGTGCACAGACCGATACCGTGGCGGATGCAGGTCCACACCAGTTCGTTTTCTATCCCCCGATCGCACAGATTGTAGGGGGGCTGTTCAGCGACAATGCGAGGGTAGCCGTACTTCTCATGCATCATCAGCCCCTCCATGATCAGAGGAACCGGCCATTTTGATGTGCCTACATACAGTATTTTCCCCTGATTGACGAGTATATCAAGCTGTCCGAAAATTTCATCCATGGGAGTGGTGATGTCTACCACATGCAGGTAGAACAGATCAATTCGGTCAGTCTGCAGGCGTTGCAGGCTGTCTTCGACGGCGCGCGACAAGTGGAAACGGCTGGCCCCACGGTCATTTGGCCCGACACCCATGGCTGCCACAGCCTTGGTCGCAAGGACTATCTCATCCCGTTTGCGACTGCCTTGCAGCGCCTTTCCCAGGATCTGCTCGGATACGCCCTCGCCATAGCAATCCGCGGTGTCTATGAAGTTGATACCCGCGTCTATGGCACTGTCCACAACTGCTATGGCGGTTTTCTCATCCGCGCTTGCACCAAAACTCATCGTGCCCAGACAGAGCTCTGACACCCTCACACCGGTACGACCCAACTGACGGTACTCCATACTATCCTCCTGTGACCATGAGCAAGTGGTCAGACTGATGTGCTGCGCTTAGCAAGTAGGTCAAAACGGCCCGAGCGGCTCAGGTTTGTTGACAGCCCGACACATCCGTTTGTAGAGTGTGCAGTAGTTGGTTATGTGTCCACCGGGCGGTATGATCTGGTCTACGGCGTCCATCTCTTCCTGGCTCAGTTCCAGCTCTGCCGCTTTGAGCGATGACCGCAGGTGTTCCACTGTGCGCGGGCCGCAGATGGGAGAGGTTATGCCTGGGCGATGCATCAGCCATGCAAGAGAGAACTCTGCCAGCGTGACTTCACGCGCCTCGGCCAGTGGCATCAGACTCTCCACCAGGTCCATGCTCTCCTCGGTGTAGCGGTTGTGACCATCACGCTGACCCACTTCCTTGAAGTGATGGCCTGGCGGCGCTTTTTTGCCCTTCCGATATACCCCACTGAGAATGCCGCCGGCAAGTGGTCCGAAGGGGACTATCGCGATGCCTTTTCGCATGCATGCCCATACCAATTCCCACTCAATGCGGCGGTCAGTGAGGTTGTAGGGGGGTTGCTCAGCCACAGTCTGTGGCAGACCATGGATCTCGGCCAGCGTGAGAAGTTCCAGGAAAAGCGGGACAGGCCACTTAGAAGTGCCGATATACAGGATCTTGCCCTGTCTGACCAGCACGTCCAGGGTCTCCAGGATCTCATCAAGAGGCGTCGTGATATCAGTGATGTGCAGGTAAAACAGATCAATGCGGTCAGTCTGCAATCGCCGGAGACTGTCTTCGACAGCTCGGGTGAGATGGTAGCGACTGGCACCGTGGTCGTTCGGCCCGTCGCCCATCCTGGCCACTGCCTTGGTTGCCAATACAACCTCGTCGCGACGGCCGTTTTCCTTCAACGCGGTACCCACGTATTCCTCTGAGCCACCTCGGGCATACACATCGGCAGTGTCTACGAAATTGATGCCTGCATCGAGCGCCTCATCTATGATGCGTTTTGCCTCAGGTAAATCGGTTGATCCAACGAAGTTCATGGTACCCAGGCAGAGCCTGGAAACCCGCGCTCCGGTGCGTCCCAGTTGACAGTACTCCATTGCTGTCCTCCCAGTCTAAGTTTTGTACATATGTTCGACCGGATTATGGTCATGGACAAAGCATTTTCGGAAAAGCGTGTGAGCATTGCCCTGGCGACTGTGTCAACCTCTGGCTCACGCTCAAACCGGATGACGCTAATAGGTGCTGAATACCCCGATTGTACGTGCTTCCGCCAGGCGCGTATTTCTCTTGCAACACGGCTCGCAACGGTGGTATGAACGGCCACCAAGTTGCGTTTTCTATACTGATATCAGCACAGTGGTTTGAGCAGGCGTAAGTATGTCTCGGCCAGTTCCCAGTTGTCCATCACAGGGGAGATAGGCTCTATGAGTGTGGCAAAGCCGCTGTAGTCGACGGCTTTCAGGGCCGCAAAAACCTGGGCAAAATTGACACCCTCAGGATCGTCGGGCATGCAGCGGGTGAAACCGCGACCCTGGTGGACGATTATGCCGTCACCCGAGGTTTCTTCCACTGGTTTGAGGTTCTGGAGCGAGACGTTGAAAAGCTTTTCGCCCAACTGCTCAAGGGCTTCCTGGCCATAGTCGCGACTGGCGAGCACAAAATTGGCCGGCTCATAAGTCAGCCCGAAGTTCGGCCGGTCCACCTGGGCCGCCACACGTATGGCACCTTCGACAGTCTCCAGGGGTGTGTTGGTGTGGATTTGCACTACTACTCTTACCTCATACTCGGCGGCAATGTCACACGCCTGCTGCATCCACACGATGTCAGTGCAGCTCATCCGGAGGAAGGGGCTTGCCAGGGCACGGGCGATCTCAGCCATGCGCCTGACGGCGTCCAATCCCTCAGGTGTCGCTTCTGACCGGCAATTGGCGAAAGTACATGCGACACTGTTAGCGCTAAGCGCACCGGCGATGCTTGAGACCTCCTCGTCCGGTGTTTCGTCATGTAATTGACCGCTGCGCAGTTCTACTCCCTGATATCCAGCCTGTGCTGCTCGCGCAATGAAATCGATAGTAGACATCTGGTAGCTCGGCCCACCTGTCTCGATGATGCGTCCCGAAAGCCCCAGTTTTATCATGACAATCCTCCTGCCGCCGCCGGCGGCTGTTGCTCGTTTGATCTATGAATTGTATTTCAGTCAGGCTACTGAGAATACCTGCCTGGATCTTCAGGATTTGACAAACAGAGGCTCATACGGCAAAATTGACAGGACCACCGGAGCAGGTTACTTACGCTGACAAAAAGGCCAGTTGGAGCAGCACCGGCACCATCACATACCACCGCCTGATGTTGACGTTAGCGCTGCTGGCGCAGGACAACTGCTTATCCGCTCTGTACCGCCCTAGCGTGCTTGCTGCAGTACTGATGCAGTGTCGGCCGGAGATGGACTGCCGCCATAGGGCTGTACGGATATCTGCACGGATAGGCAGTAGTGTTTCGCCTGCCCATCGATTCGTCTGAGCCTATCCGAGTACCACAACTGTCCGCAGTTGATGTCGCGATAGTACACGACGATGCGGCACTCGCTAATGCAATGCCGTGTCGTATACAGGTGGCTGTATGCATGTGACCGGAAGAGTTATGCGTCATGGGCCACGCAGGGCCTATGGAGCCGGCGTTTGCCGCTCCGGAGAGGGCGGGTTGGGTGCACTATGTGGCAGGCAGCCTGTCGAGAGGTAGCGTGTAAGACATGGTGAATGGTGTTCCAGGAGTCTTTGATGCCGAGCGGCTGCGGCGTTGTATTGTTCCGGTACAGTTTTATGCGCGTCCTGCTGAACTGGTAGCTCTAAATCTGTTAGGCAAATTGCTGGTGAAGGAGACGCCTGCAGGACTATGTGTCGGGCGTATCGTCGAAACCGAGGCATATCTGGCCTTCGAGGACCACGCTTGCCATGCGGCTCGTGGCAAGACGCCACGCAATAGTGTCATGTGGGAGGCGCCTGCGACGGCTTATGTCTACATGAGCCACGGCCACTGGCTGCTGAACGCCGTGACTGGCGCGATAGGACTACCTGAGGCGGCATTGATTCGGGCGCTCGAACCGATGTTGGGTATCGAATTGATGCGAAGTAGACGCGGGCGGCAACGGTTGGAGGATTTGGCCAGCGGTCCGGGGAAGCTTACGCAAGCGTTAGGAATTGATGGCAGCGATAACCGCACACTGCTTCATGACCCACCTATGTACATAAGTCGGGCCATGCCTGGCGCGGTGCGTCCGGTTACGCAGACCACTCGTATCGGCCTGGGTGATAATCCGAGCCGACACCTGCTATTGCGCTACTACTATTCAGACAGCAGATGTGTATCTGTTAGATGACTACTCTGTCCTCAGAGGACCGATTGCTATGCAACTCAGCTTCATGACGTGGGTATGTCCCGAGTGGGACCTGAAAGAGATCCTCACCGCTGCGGTACGATATGGCTACGAAGCGATCGAGCCGCGTTCGGAGGTCAACCAGAATCACGGAGTTGAATTGGGCTCTACCAGAAAGCAACGCGCCGAGATCAAAGCCATGACAGATGATTTTGGGGTAGCTCTAAGTTGTATCGCCACATCGCGCAGCTATGCTCTTGTGGACCCGAAGGAGCGTGCAGAGAGCGTCGATTTGACCAGGCGCTTCATCGAGCTTGCAGATGATGTCGGCTGCCGGCATCTCCGTGTATTTGGCGGACTTACGCCTGAGGGTATGGAGTATGCTGATGCTAAGAAGTACGTGGCAGAATCGTTGCGTACTGCCGCAGAGAGCGCTGAAGGTACCGACGTATATCTGTGCCTGGAAACTCATGACGCCTACTGTCTGGCAAATGATGTCATGGATGTGGTAAATATGGCGGCCCATCCGCATGTGCAAGTTTGCTGGGACATCATGCACCCTGTCACTCATGGCCAAAGCATGTCCGAGGCGTTTGAATACGTCAAAGAACATGTGCTGCACTGCCACATTCACGACGGCAAGATTGATGCCGATGGCAGTGTTGAACTATGCCCCACAGGCGAGGGCGATATCCCTCACGACGAAGCCGTTCAACTGTTGTCTACGATAGACTTTGTAGGAGTACTGTCTGGTGAGTGGATATCGTCTTTTGCACCGGAAGAAATACTTCCGCAGAATGCCGATATGCTGCGCCGCTACATAGAGCAGGCAAAAGGGTAAGTCAGAGTCTTAGAGTGTCTGGTCTGCTGTTTTGTTGACAACTGCCCATGGTTGTCTATGTCGGGCATCAGACCACACAAGCCAAGCGCCGTCATCACATCAGTCTGATGTCACCGTGTGGCGACGTGCTGGCAGCACTACAAGCTATCTTGTTGTATATCCATCAGAAATGTTAGGTTACGTGAATGCTTCAGTGTCTCATAGTGAGTTCGACAATAGTGGACACTGCGTAGGCAAGTCGATGAAAGATTGGTGGTTTGTGTGGCAATTTTAGAAGCGCCAACAGACTCTGGCGCCGAGCAGAGTCCTGCTGTGTATTCGCGTGGCATCACTGTACGCGCGGTACTGTTTTCCCTGCTCATGGTGTTTCTATTCAACCTGTTGGTTAGCAAGGTGGAACTGGTCACTGGGCGATACATCGCCAGCGGGATCCCTCCGATCCCGGCAGTAGCCACGCTTGCTGCACTGGTCGCACTGTACCCATTGGGGCGGCTCATTTTAGGCCGATACAACCTATCTCGACAGGAATTGCTGGTCATCTATTGTCTGATGACCATAGCGATCCCCTTGTGCGGCACGTACGGGTTGCGCTCCATCTTGCCGCGTCTGACCGTCATGCAATACTATGCGACACCCGAAAACCGGTTTGACGATTATACGGCGATGATACCTTCGTGGTACGCCCCCACCTCGCCAGAAGTCATCACGGGAATGTACGAGGGTCTGGACACGGGAAGTGTGCCCTGGTCAGCCTGGCTCAAACCGCTGGCGCTTTGGTCAGCTTTCTTTCTAGCGCTGTTTGTTGGCACCATGTCCCTAATCAGCATCATGTCCAGACAGTGGTCTGAAGGTGAGCATTTACCCTACCCTCTTGTACAGTTGCCAATGGAAATGGTCGAGGCGACTGGTGCGCGTGGTACACTGGCCAATTTTTTCAGTAATCCGCTCACATGGGTCGGCATTGCACTCGCATTGCTATATAACGGCTTGAACATCGCCAACGCGTTCAACCCGGCGGTTCCTGCTATCCCCCAAAACAAGTCACTGGCAGAGTTTTTCACTGAACGTCCCTGGTCGGCACTCAATCCGCTGACAGTCAGTAGCGCACCCCAGTTCTACGGTTTTGGCTTTCTCGTTTCTCGCGAACTATGCTTTAGCATTTTTGCCTGTACTTTTCTGGCCAAACTTACGGCCGTGCTTGGCGCAGCGGCAGGTTTTGAGCCAGCAGGCTGGCCCTACATGCAAGAACAAAGCGCTGGCGGCTATATATTGATGGCTGTGTTGATGCTGTGGGTAGCCCGAGGCCATCTGCGACAGGTGTTCGCCAAGGCTCTGGGCAGTGCGCCGGATGTGGACGATAGCTCGGAGCCGATTTCGTATAGATGGGCCGTAATTGGCATGGTGGCAAGTGCTATCTTTTTCCTGGTCTGGACTACAGTCTCGGGTATGAGCCTGAAAATAGCGCTGCCGTTTTACCTGATAGTTATGTCTTACGGACTGACGTATGCGCGTGTGCGTGCCGAGATGGGGGTGCCTGACAACTTCGTATATCCGTATCGATTCCCGCAATACACTATTATCTACAGCATCGGTTCACGGGGCGTGTTGAATGCGGGCGGGCCAGTCACTAACGTGGTGTTCGAGGTGCTTTCCTTCTTGTCGCGGTTCCATCCAGTGCAGATCATGACCTCTTCGCAAGCAGACGCTTACCAGATGGCGCGAGCAGGTAGGCTCAACTCCAGGAAGCTTTCGATGCTTCTACTACTGGCCTTTGCACTGGGCCTGATATTCGCCTTCTGGGGACACTTCACTACGTTCTATTCGATAGGTCTGAACGTTCTGGAGGGCAATCCACGCAGCGCTGACTGGCGCACAGTGGACACAGTGACGGCTTATAGCGGCATGGTCAGCCAAATCGAATCACCCACGGGTCCCGACTGGCATCGGACCGGAGCTATTATCGCCGGAGCTGCGATTACTTTGGGGTTGGCGATTGCACGCATGGTATGGTTGCGTTTCCCTATTCATCCTCTGGGATACATCGTAGCTCTATCCTATGGTCCATCTACCAGCCTGTGGTTTCCATTCCTGGTGGTGTGGCTGGTCAAGGGGATAATCGAGCGTATCGGAGGTCTACGGCTGTTTCGACGCCTGATACCTTTGTTCATCGGCTACGTAGTGGCTCACTACGTCTTCGGCGGGATCGGATGGTCCATCATTAGTCTATTTATCGAGAGTGCGGTCTCATCCCGCTACTACACGGTCTTCTAAAACAGCCTTCCGAAAACAGGCGGAAATGGCTCGCAAGCGGCCCGAGACAGAGAGCATGATTGTGAGGTCAGTCTAGATGCTCAGGATTTCGACCTCGGGCCGCCAGTTGATCCGCTCCAGTAGGCGTAAGTAGTCATCGCGTGTGACCTCATCTGCGGGCTTGCCGGTCAACGCTACCAATGCTGCCTCCATGACGTTTGTGCCGAAAGAGCGCCCCTCTACTCGGGGGGTGGTGGTGATCAGGCGATACAGGCCGCGACTACGCAGCAGCTCGATATCTGCCTCGGTGGTAGTGTTGGTGATGACGGTCTTGCCCTCAAGCGGTCTTCCAGTGGCAGGCAGGTTGCGGCGGATGAAGTGGAAGTCACCTGCGATGATATCGGCCCATGCGAAATGCCTGGCCGCACGCACGCAGTGCTGTTCCTGCTGGCTGCCGGTGGGGTACAGAATGCGGAAGGGGAGACGAGCAAGCAGAGGCAGAAACGCTGTCGCTGCAATTTTTATTAGCCCCAGCGACGACACAGGCAACGGCATTCCCAACGCGAAAACCAGATCGCCAAAGCGACACTGGTAACCCAACTCCGAAAACGCCTCGGCCATCCCGAAGCGGTCTACCGCAGCGACCACCAGCACTCGTACATCCTCGGGCGTCCTGCCTGCTGCCAGGACGCCATCCTCGTGAAGCATCTGTATTGCACGCCGCTCCAGCGTGTCTTTCAGGCCGCTGCCATCCACCACAGGAGTGGTGCGTGCAGAGCGGGCCAGGCGGGCCGCGTCGTGGATAACCCATCGGCGGTCCCCGCAGACCAGGTACAGATCGATCCCACCAAGGCCTATGGCATCAACTTTGCCGTCCAGTTCGGCGATGAGTTTACATGCACTGCTCACACTGCCGTCGGTGCCGATGCGCTCGAGACGAAACTGCTCCCCGAGTATCTCCACAGTTGCAGACTTATTTCTGCTCGAAGAGCCGAGACTGACGCTGACGATCCGTCTCATGCAGTCACTGGCTTTCCTGCACTGGCGGTTCGACAGGAGAAGTGCTGGCTGGTGTAGGTTTCGGATCCACTAAGCTATCGGAACTCCCTGCGCTGTCAGTGCTCCGAAATGCCTCTCCGATAGCTGCGATAGAGCCCAGCATCCCGGTTGCTTCCAGCGGCAGGAAGATCTTCGTAGCCTGACCGTCGGCAACCTGTGCAAGCGTCTCCAGATACTTGACGGCCAGCAGATCAGGTGTGGGGCCGCCCTGGTGGATTGCGCCAAACACGGTGCTGATGGCCTGTGCTTCTCCCTCGGCCACGGTAAGCTGCCTGTAGCGCTCGGCTTCAGCGACTTTGCGGATGGCCTCGGCATCGCCTTCGGAGCGGTTGATACGTGACTGCCGTTCACCCTCGGCCTTGAGGATCTCGGCCTGCCGGAAGCCCTCCGCCTCCAGGATTGTAGCGCGCTTCATCCGCTCAGCTTTCATCTGCTGGCTCATAGCGTTGATGATGTCACCAGGTGGTTCGATGGCCTGCAGTTCCACTCTGCTGATACGTACTCCCCACTTGTCTGTCGCATCGTCCAGTATCTGGCGCAAGTGTGCGTTGATCTTCTCACGCGAGGTCAGCACCTCGTCAAGCTCCATGTCGCCGATGACGTTGCGCAGGTTGGTCTGGGCAAGCTTGATTGCCGCAATACGAAAGTCGGTGACGTTGTACAGGTTGCGAAATGGATCGGTCACTTCATAGTAGACGATGGCATCCACGGTGAGTAGAGCGTTGTCAGCGGTGATGACCTGCTGGGGGATGACATCGAGTACCGTCTCGCGCATATCTACAAGTGTGATCCCCTGGACGAAGGGGAAGATGAACGTCAGCCCAGGACCATGCGTCTTGGTGTACTTGCCGAAGGTTGCGACAAGACCCCGCTGGTGCTGGCGGACGATACGCACAGATTTGCCGATCACGATGATGACCAGAACTGCTAAGACTACCCATCCCATCGCTTGTCATCCCCTTTTTGCGAGAAGCTTTTCGTGTTCTACGTGCAAAGACCTACTGATGATTTCATCCTGTATGGGGCGAGGGCTATCCCCCCTGAGCTTCAAGAACCATCATCTTGCCAGAGGCTCGACTATAAGTGTGGCGCCCTCCACAGCAGTCACGATGACGTGTTGTTCCTTTTCAATTACCTGGCTACTGCGTGCTCGCCACTGGTCAGACTCTATTCGCACCAGTCCGGTGTTCTGTTTGTGGTCTATCGTCTCCAGCACTATCGCCTCAAGGCCTAGCAGGCGGTCCACGTTAGACTGTACTGTCACCGAGCCATGCAGACTCCGGGCGAGCGGACGGGTTACCAGAAGCAGCACCACACTTGCGACACAAAAAACCATCCATGGCACCCAGCCTGCAGTGGTGAAAAGTGTCGCCAGTGCTGCCAGAAGAGCTCCGCAAGCAATCCACAGTAAGAAAAAGCTCATGGTCAGCAACTCAGCGATGAGAAGTGCGATGCCTGCAATCAGCCATATCAACCACGGTGACATGCTTACTCCTCTCCTTGCCGGACATGAACTGAAAAGCTAGCACACTCAGCCAATTCGGTGCAGAGTGCTGATAAGTGTGTGCGAACTGCCACAGTCCACCACGCCGTCTTGGCGTCATCGTACACTGCTTGTCCGGAAAGCGTGACAGGACGTTCTGCTAATCGTGATGAGTGTGGTCGTGATCATGATGATGCGTGTGTTCGGACTGCTGTCCGATGAGCGCCACGACGCCGGTGCAGGTCAGTTGGCCGTGTTTGACACCGCGGAGGCTGATGATGGTGTCGGCGAGCCTGCGCACCTCGTCGCCCTGGCCCTGGACGACCATGACCTCGATACAGTTATCGTAGTCCAGATGCACGTGTGTAGTGCAGCGGATCTGTCCGCCATAGTCATGCTGGATGTCTACCAACCGGGCTTCTATGCCGCGCGTGTGGTGGTCATAGACGATGGTCAGAGTGCCCACCACTTCGCCATCGGGAAGCTCCCATTGGCGCTGCAAAAGACAATCGCGCACCATATCGCGGATGGCTTCCGAACGATTGTCATAACCTTGCTGGGCAATCAGGCCATCGAAAGCCTCCAGCAGTTTTTTGGGCATACTTATGCCGAAGCGTTGGACTTCGTCCATGTATACCACCCTGGCTTAGTCTGCTTGAAACATATCTGCCTAGTTATCTTACCAGATAGTGCTATCAAACGATAGTCACTAATGCGGTGACACCGTATGGTGGCCGGGCAATGGAGGGCAGTTAGCGCGCAGCGGATAGTGCTGTAACTGGCGATGTGGTAGCTACAGAGAGTGATACTGTGGCAGATGGTGCTGTAGCGTGGAATTGACAGTTTTGGTGCACTATTCAGAGGAGGGGGGTAGCACAGGGCGCCATCAGAGCCTCGACAGCCCCCTCACTCATAGAGCACGCCTATCTGTTCTTCGTCTATCTGTAGGACCTATCTGAAGAACCGCAGCCATAGCCAGAGAGAGCACACTATCAAACAGAAGACAGTGGTGGGGATACTCCATTTTAGGTAGCGAGAGTATGGGAAGCCGTGATTGCTGCTTTCGGCGATACCGGCGACGATGAGATTTGCTGCGGAAGCAACGTAAGTGGCGATGCCGCCAAAGCAAGCACCCAGAGACAGTGCCCACCATAGTGGCAGAACGTCGGGAGTGTGATACAGGGCAAAAAAGTCAGCAGACGAGATTTCCGGGTGCATGGTGGCCGCAAGCGACTGGACCAGGGGGACGGCCATGACTATGAATGCCACGTTGTTGAGAAAAGCAGTCAGCACTGCTGACGCCCACAAAAGTAGGATGGTCATGAGCAGTGAGTTACCCTGCGACACATCCAGCAGACCCTGACTCAGACGTTCGAAGACACCCGTTTCAGCCAATCCGCCGACCATGATGAACAGTCCGATGAAGAAGAAGATGGTAGACCACTCGACCTGCTCGAAAGCCTCTTCGAGACCTTCGGTGTGGAGCAAAAGCAGCAACACAGCGCCGCCCATAGCTATGGTTGCTGGCTCCAGGTTGACTGCTCCGTGGATGACGAAGCCGGTAAGAGTGACGAAGATGACGATAAGGCAGCGATTTAGCAGGGGACGGTTGGCGATGGCCCCGTCCTCGTCGAACTGCATGATCTCGTTTCGCAGATCGTCGCTGACTACGAAAACGCCCCGGTATCGCAGAGTGATAACTGCCACTGTTATGAGCAGGCAAAAGATTGCCACTGGTGTGTTCACGAAGATGAAGTCCATGAAGTTCAGTCGAGCCATGGAGCCGACTACGATGTTGGGCGGGTCACCGATGAGAGTGGCCGCTCCACCGATGTTGGATGCCAGGATGATTGCGATTAGCGCTGGCGCCGGATCACATCTTAGCCGCTCATATATGAGAATGGTAAGCGGTGCGAACATAAGCACAGTCGTGACGTTGTCGAGAAAGGCTGATAGAACCGCAGTCATGATGGCCACCAGTGCCAGAATCTTCACTGGATCGCCACTGGCGAGCTTTGCGGTGCGGATAGCCAGCCACTCGAACATCCCTGTTTTGCGTGAGATGTTGACTATCACCATCATGCCGATAAGCAGCAAAATAGTGTTCCAGTCCACTCCGCTGAGGCCGCTTACGGGGTTGCCATGAAGCGCATCGTGCTGATCGATTCCGCCGATGATGATGATGAGCATAGCACCGGCCAGGGCTAGGATGGTTCGGGGAAGTCGCTCCAGGGCAATGAGAAATGAGACTACAACGAATATGACGATTGTGACGATGGAGTGAGTATCCATAAATCGCTTTACTCTTTTTCACAGGGTATCTGGCTGAAGTAGTGTCGGATCAGGTCACTGCGCCTGATGAAGCCCACGATCTCGCCGTTTCTTTCAACTCCGACTGCTGAGACGCCTTTGACTAGCATGATGTGGGCGACTTTTACTATCTTAGCGTCCTCTTCGACCATGTTTAGTTTGCTACCAGCCTCCACGTCCATGACCTGGATTTCGTTCAGAGGTTTGTCGAAGTTGATAAGAGAGTACTCTTCGGGCAGGAAGTCTATGCTTGGGACCGCATCGAGATAGCTGGGCAGCACAACACGAAGGACATCCACTTCACGGAGCACCGAGTGTCGGCCACACTCCTTGTGGATGACCGGAAGCATCGGTACATTTGCTTTGAGCATGATCTCGACAGCTTCTCGCAGGGGCATTTCTGCCCTGACGCGGACGAAATCGGTCTGCATTATGTCTTTTGCTCTCATGGGCCTCAGCCTCCGACGGCAGTCTCAACATATTGGTCGCCGGTCACTGTGCGGTTGGGTTACCGGAGAAATCACAGGTCAGTGCGTGACTTCTTTATGATAACACACACGGGCATATTTCTGCCACTGCACACGCGCCTATCAGTACGCCTTTTGTGGGATCAGGCCATAGCGGCCACTGTATGTGATGTATTGACCACAGCGGCATGTGCAGCTGGGCGACATAAGATGGCGCCGGGACCTGATGGCCCGGCGCCCAAGTGGTCGTATCTATAGCACCATCAGAGAGGATGCTTACTTCGCGTAGGCCGCTCCGACCTTCTTGATAGCCGCGGCGATATCGCGCATGTCCTGCTCCTCGTAGGTCGGGTGTACCGGCACGAAGAACGTGCGGCTTTCGACCCAGATGGCATTCGGAAGCTCCAGGTCTGCGTAGTTGACGGCTTCAGGTCGGGTTGCAGGATCCTTGAACGGATACTGCAGCTTGCCAAAGCCGATCTGTTCGCGGTAGCACTTCTCCTTGTAGCCTTCAGGCCACAGTACCGGGCCTGCCGGTACGCCTTCGGCACCTACAGCCTGGAAGAACTGGCGCGCCTCTACGCTGATGCGGTCAGTATCCAGGATGATCGGATATAGCCAGTAGGCGTTCTTGCGCTCTTCAGTGTCTATGGGCAGGGCAAGGATGTACGGTTCATCCTTGAGCTCTTCATCGAGGATCTTGGCATTGCGGCGTCGCAGCGGCAGGTTCCAGGTGTCCATCAGTTCTAGCTGGCGCAGCCCGATGGCCGACTGGCTTTCTGTCAGCCGGAAGTTGAAGCCGATCCGATTGTGGATATACGGCAGCTTCTCTTCCAGTTCCAGCAGCCGCATTCGCTCGGATACATCATAGCCGTGGTCACGGAAAGCGCGAGCGTTCCATGCCCAATCTTCGTTATTGGTCACCACGCAGCCGCCCTCTCCACCGGTGGTGAAGTGCTTGCTCTGGCAGAAAGAGGTGGCGCCCAGGTGGCCGATGCTACCGGCCTTCTTGCCCTTGTAGACGCCTCCATGAGCCTGGGCCGTGTCTTCGATTACGTACAGCCCGTGTTTGTCGGCGATCTCCATGATTGGGTCCATGTCAGCCATGCAGCCGTACAGGTGCACGACCACGATGGCCTTGGTGCGTTCGGAGATGTTGTCTTCGATTGACTGCGGGTCTATGGTGTGGGTCAGTTTGTCTACGTCGGCAAATACTGGTACAGCCATGGACTGAGCCACCGACATGGACGATGCGATGAAGGTATAGCTTGGCACGATGACCTCATCACCGGGGCCGATGTTCAGAGCTCCGGCCATGGCTGTATGAAGTGCGCTGGTGCCGCTGTTGCAGGAAATACCGTACTTGCAGTCACACCATTCGGCATACTTCTGTTCGAACTCCATTCCGACAGTCCCGGTCCAATAGTTGACCTTACCGGCGCGGAGTGGCTCCACAGATGCCTGGATGCTCTCTTCGTCGAGGTATGGCCATGGCGGGAATGGCGCTTCCCTTACTTTATCGCCACCGTCAATAGCAAGCTTCTCCGACATTGTGCTTTTCCTCCTCAATTATTGTGTCAAGACTGCTATTTCCTCGTTTTTGACGACCTTCCTGGCTATATTCGCCATCGAGGTCTCGTTCACCTTCTTTTGCGGCAAACTGGCAATACTCATACCGTCCGGCGGTTATTCGGCGGTGTGTAAAGCATCACCTGAAGGTGTGGCTTTTCCAGTGAGACGGCACCAAAATAGTTTGAGCAGCACCCAACCTGCTTCAAATATGATCTTCTTGGATATCTTGCTCTGGCCCCGCTGCCGATCGTGGAACACTATGGGCACTTCACAGACGGAGGCTCCGATACGATGGCACTTGAACAGTGTCTCCATCAGGAAAGAGTAACCCTCTGTGCTGCTGTCGAGCAGGTCGGCCTTCTGTATGATCTCCTTGCGGTAGGCGCGGAAACCTCCAGTACAGTCGCGTACTGGCAGCCCTGTGAGCAAGCGAGCCAGGGCAGATGCAGTGCGGCTGAGGACAATTCGTGACAGCGGCCAGTTCTCAGTACCGCCTCCGGGTACATACCGCGAGCCGATGGCTATATCGTGGTGCTCAGTGGCGGCATACAGTGCGGGGATCCTGGTCGGATCATGCGACAGGTCGGCATCCATCGTCATGATTACGCGGTAGCCGTCCTGTAGCCCCAGGGCAAAGCCTTCTCGGAGTGCAGATGCATAGCCAAGCTTGCCGCTACGATGCAGCACGCGTACGCCGCCAGACGTCTGCTGTGCCAGTTCGTCAGCGATCTGACCTGTCCCATCGGGGGAGTTGTCATCCACCACCAGCAGGTTGGCGGGCAGCCCCAGTTTCATGACCTGACTGGCCAATATCGGCAGATTTTCGGCCTCGTTATATGTCGCGGTGATGATCAGGAGCTCGGGAGTGTCGCGATTCATCGGCTGTTTTCGCCTTGGTGTATTCGCTATTGCATCGCTTGCATTGCTATGCGGTCGCCGGCTCACCGACACAGCATGGAAGTCCACAGAGGAGCCGTCACAGGGGAGAGCAATTCACAGACTGCATGCACGTCGACGTGTGACCGCTGTTTGCAGGGGGAGATCAAAAAGAACGAGTTGCGCATAGACCGGGCAATATGCTACTTCTGGCACCCGGTTACCAAGCCGCAAGACTACCCTCTGTGCATATCTGCGGTCCGGAAAGCCTCAGGAGCGTAAATCTACTATGTCACGCCTTCGGCCACGGCAGTGTCGGCCAAATATGACTACCAGATAGAGTCGGAGTCGCCTGGTTCCTCTTGTCCGTCGGAGTCTGAGGGCGAACTGGCTGTGCCCAGACGAACAACGTTGGCAGCCTGGGGGCCTCGGTCGCCCTGGATCACCTCGAACTCCACCTCTTCACCATCGTCAAGCGTCTTGTAGCCTTCGTGTTGGATGGCCGAGTAGTGGACGAATACATCTTCCTCGCCGTCTCGCTCGATGAAGCCGTAGCCCTTCTGGGCGTCAAACCATTTCACACGCCCGCGCACTTGCCCTGCCTCCCGATGCTGATTGTGGCGTCATGCTATGCAGAAGCTTACTATAACGTTCAGTGGCTGTCAATCCATTTGAGGCTGTTTGCCAGTGCCATTCATGACAGAAATGCGAAGTGGTGACTACCGGGGATTCAGTGCTGTGATTTGACTTGCTTGCGCGAATTGTTAGCCTCACCGGCAGGTACTATCAGAGAGCGGCTGAGAAGAGTGTGCATGGGACCTGAACGGGGCTCTTGCGTGCTGAATTACTACGGTGATGACGGGAAAGTAGGCTGTTTTTGAAAGGCGAAGGTGGAGATGTTGAAGGCCGGCGCACTGATGCCTGAAAACACCTGGAAGAGCAGCTCATCGCTGGTTGTATGCTCTATGTATATAGATGTATATAGGGCGTCGCAGTTCACACGCCCAGCGTGCGATGGATTTCGTTTTGTTGATGGGCAGTGATATACGTGTCATATATGCCGTATGCGTAGACAGCCAGGTAGACGATAATCCCACAAATAACCAGGCCCCACCATCCAGTAGGCATATCTGCCAGCATCTCGCGAGCCCGTAAGGCCTGTTCGGAAAACGACAATGCCTGCTTGCCAGCGTTTTGAGCAACCTTCGCCCACGGTTCCATCACCAGCGCCTTGAACAGTAGCATCAGCAGGACTGCAGCGGTGGCAAACAAGGCCAGGCCTTTTTCGTACTGTCGGTTGTACAACTGTCCCAGACCGGCGAACAGAATGGCTGCCAGCACTGCATTAAGCGGCCTGCGAGAACTGGATTTGAACTGGTCTGAGTCTGCGACAAGCTCACGGATCATCTGTAGCCGTTGCTCCTCCGGAGACGGGGCAACCAATGCCGAAGCAAATTTGCGCTCGGCATCTACGTTCGACGGCTCCAGTTCCATCGCTTTGAGGTAGTACTTCCTGGCCAGTGCCGATTTCCCCATGGTCGCATACACGTCGCCAGCCAGTTCGAAGGCTGAGGTACTGTTTGGGAACCGATCAACTAGCTCCAGTGCCGTCTTCTCCGCGGCCTGCAAGTCACCGGTATGCAACAACAGTTCGGTCTGAGCTAGCAGCTTGTCGAACGGATCATGATCATCCATGGCGTCGGGGCTATCCATCATAGTGCCCCGAGATAACCTCGGCATCAGGCCACAGCCGCTGCAGGTCATACATACGACGGCTTTCCTCAGTGAAGATATGCACCACCACATGCAGGTAATCCATGAGAATCCAGCCGCCCTGGCGGCTTCCTTCCACATGGCTCGGTGGGATATCATGCTCGCGCATCTGCTTTTGGATTTCCTCTGAAATGGCCTGCAAGTGCTGAGGAGACCGTCCGTGGCAAATGATGAAGTAGTCGCAAATGGTGGTAACTGGTCGCATGTCCATCACTATTATGTCCAGAGCGCGACGGTCTTCGGCAGCCTGACTGATCAATTCCGCCTTTTGAGTTGGTTCCAGTTCCAAGTAATCGCCTCCCTGGCTTATAATGCCTGGCTCGGCTTCAGCCAGCCTGTATCACTATGACCGGCCTGTATCATCATGTATTTTTCACTGCGGCCCACAAAAATCGCTGCCGATAGTGATTTTTATGCAGGGCTCTTGATCATGGCTGTCACTGAACGAGCTGGCAGAAATCTTGCCACAGCCCAATGCCTCGACGGCTCTGCGAGCGATCGCTGCCGTTGGCCCTGAGTACTCCACTGATGTAGTGGCATGCTCAAAACTGTCAGCGTTGTCAGTGGTGACATTTTCGAAGCCGTGCTGTCCCAGCAGATCGGCTGCCTGGCCTGCGATGCCACCCTTACCGCAGCCATTGTAGACTACCACAGGGCAATCGGTGCGGGCGCGACCGAACAGGTGATCGTCAACTCGACTCAATTCCTCATGAAACGCACTGATCCGCAATTCCCCGTAGTAGATGTCTCCTATCATGCGATCGCCCATGGGGACAGTGGCAGTGTGTATGTCAGCAGGATCGATGCTGCGGATGACCTTGAGCATTGCGGCCGTCTGCAGCCAACTCATGTCGGTGTCAATGAATTTCATCACATGGCTGCCGGCCCGCAGCAGTCTGGGCACCTGCAGCACACCGAGTTTCTGGCGCGCCATTTCACGCAGGAACATCTGTTGGTGTGCTGCGCGGTCCAGGTCGCTGATACTTACGCGGTACTTTTGCCCACGGTTGTTGCGGTACCAGTTAGAGTGGCGGTAACGGACAAAACCAAGCGCCTGCCTGCCGTCCAGGTGTTGCCTGCCAGGTTCGAGTTTGATGTGCAGGTTTCCCCAATTGTCGTCATAATTCATGCCCCGCCGGGTGCCATTGGTCTTTGGGCCTTCGATATCGGGGATAGTTATATCCACACCACCGAGGATGTCTACTGCCTGGACGAAACCTTCGAAGTCAATCTTCATATAAAAGTCGGTGTCCTGCCCAAGAAGCTGACGTACTGTAGCCACAGTCAGGTCAGGGCCTCCGTAGGCATAGGCGGCGTTGACCTTGTCCTTGCTGCGACCGGGAATGTCGACACGCAAGTCACGAGGTATGGATAGCACGGCCATTTTTTTCAACGCGGGGTTGAGCGATGCCACCATAAGTGTATCGGAACGTCCGATTTCACCGTCGCGATCATCAGCGCCGATGATGACTATCCGTAAAATTTTGCCGCCAGGCAGTACATCAGCGTGCAGCCCCATGTCGTCGTCCGCAATGCTGTCGCCTTCAGTCAATCTGGTCGAATCCAGCGGTGCGATGGCAGCATCGTACAATCCGTAAGCGCCGCCGGCGATTACAGAAAAGGCCATCAGATAGAGCAGAATATCAACACTTTTCATCATCAGCTCCGCTTACCAGTCATCCGCCACACGCATGCATACCGAGACAGGCAGGAAGGTATAGACCGGCAGCGAGGATGTACAGTCTTACAGTTTCTGGCACGTAATCACTGATGTCTTCACCGCATGAAACGCGTCGCCTGACTTCGGTGGCGGAAATATCCGGGGTTTCAAGTGTCAGCGTATCTACCTTTGCCATTCGTTTTTCACCTAGCGTTGCTCTCAGGTTGTCCAGAGCATAGCCCGGACGTTGCACAGCTACGAATTGGCACTGGTCTAGAATTGCGTCAGGTTCGCGCCAGTTGGGCAGATCCAAAGCCATGTCGCCCCCTGCGATAAAATACAGGCGGCATTTGAGGCCGGTCCACGACTGCAAAAGGCGAAGCGTATGGACGGTGTAACTGATTTCTGTTCGCATCATTTCGACTTGTGACACGGAAAACGCAGGTTCGTCACAGGTGGCCAGCAGGGCCATCATGTAGCGGTGTTGGCCCGTACTGACCGAACCGTTGGGCTTATGTGGGGGATAACCAGAAGGGATGAAAACAACTCGGTCCAGGCCATAGGCCCGGCGCACCTGTCGGGCGACGGCCAGATGCCCGTGATGAATCGGGTCAAAAGTGCCGCCCAGTATGCCCAGACGGCGTACGCTGGTCCAGTCAAACCCCAGATTCTCCATCAGCGCGATTTTAGCACACCACGGGCGCTTTTGCAAAGCCTGTCGGAAACGTTCATATGGTCACCAAATCAGAAGTGGCCCATGACCTTCACAAGGCTGTCTCCTGCGCAGTAGAGACTATCCCACAGCCACTGTCGCGTGAAGGCAACCACCACCATCGCCAGGCCGATCTCAGCAGCCAGCACCAGCTTGAGGGCGGGGGCCACGCTGGGGCGCGCAACACGTCGCAAGCGCTCTGCACGCTGCTGTGGCGACATGCCTGCGCGGTACACCGGTGTCAGGGCGCCAGTGCGCTTGTGATGAAGCTCACCTATCTGGCGGTCCATCAACTCGAGCAGTGCCACGACAGTATCGCGTCCAGTTGCGTCTACGGCCGCCAGATCGCAGGCCGCCTCGGCGGCTGAACGCCAGCGATGCGCGTACCAGAAGCCCAGAGGCACTGGTATAGCCACCGTTGCCGCCAACTCCAGTATCAGATGCCACAGGTTGTCGTGGCGCGAGATGTGTTCCTGCTCATGAGCCAGAAGCGCACGCAGTTGGTCGGTGTCGAGTTGGCCTGCGAGCCCCTGAGAGATCACAACTACACCATCGCGAGTGCCCACACTGAAGCAGTACGGCTCCTGGCTACTCAGTATCAGCACTTCTTTGGTAGTATTCTTGGCCAGCATTGCCCGTGCTAGACGTGCCACGCGTGCCGAGCTCACCAATCGCCAGACAAAGCGCACCACTCCAAACAGCAACAGCGCGGCCGTCATGGCACTAGCCAGGCGAAAATGCCAGGCAGCGTCAGGGCCCTCGGTAAGCCTGAGCCAGCACAGATGTGGACGCGTGCGTTCCAGGTGTGGCGACAAGCCTCCGGTCATCGGTGTGAGTAGCGCCACAGCAGTCAGGATGGTCGCCAAGGTGGGAGAGAGGAGGGATGATATGGCCCAGAAGCGTGCAGCAAGGCGATGATTTTCATCGGGCAGCGACTCCGCCGCGGCTGCAATCGGTAGCGCGGTCAACAGTTGCAGTGCCGCCGTGCAGACCACCATCAGCAGCGCCGCGGCCAGGAGCACGGCCAAGATCTCAGACTCCCCGTTCCTGGCTGCGCTTTTCCTCGATTATCTCAGCCAGAGAGTCGAGCCTGGCGGGATCAGTTTCACTGAGAGCCTCTACGAAATAGGAGATGGCGGGCTCAGCGAAGGTCTTGAGCAGACCATCTACGACCTGTTTGATCACGCTGCTATCTAACTCTTTTCGCGATACTGTGGCAGTGTAGAAGTAGGCCTTGCCACGCATGTGCCGAGCCAGTAAACCTTTTTTGTGCAGCCGGCTCATAGTGGTCATGACAGTGGTATAGGCTGCCTTTTTGCCGCTTTCCTCCAGCGCCTGACGCACCTGCTCGACGGATGCCTCTTCTTTGGCATCCCAGACAGCGTTCATGACCTGTGCTTCCAGTGTGCCCAGCGTCTGCTCCAATCCTCGCTCGCCTGGGCGATAGACTGGCATCTTCGGCGGGTTTTCTCGTCTCATGTTAGCCACCTCCAACCGCTCCAGATTTCGCCCTCGCAATTGTGTGAGGCCGCTGCGGTGTTGCATGTGTAGTATTCCCCGAAATTCATACTACTAATCATAGTAGTGGTTGCGCGGGGTGTCAAGGGCTGCTCAACTGCTTAGCTGTTGAGTACGACTGGGCATACAGGCCTTCGAGGAGTGTGGCGGGATCGGGGTCTGCGGCAGACCTGGCAAATGCGATCGCTGCAGCCACTATTTCCTGTGCCTGCTCGTCTAGGCATCTCGCATCATCTTCGCCTAAGACGGCACCGTCAAGGAGTCGCTGTCGCATCAGCACCAACGGATCGCGTTTTGCCCACTCAGCCTCCTCTTCAGCAGTGCGGTATTCACACTGGTCGGTTTTTGAGTGCCCACACGCCCGCCACGTGCGCGCTTCGATCAGTGTCGGTCCTCTCCCTGAACGCGCTCGGGCGACGGCTTCGGCTGTGCTCTGACGTACTGCGAAATAATCGTTGCCGTCTACGGTGAGGCCTGGGATGCCATACCCATCGGCCAGGTCCGCCAGCCGCTCCACACGGAAGTTTTCCGCCAGCCGCGTGCTCATGGCATATAGGTTGTTCTCGATGAAGTATATAATCGGCAGGTCCCAGATCGCGCCCATGTTCACCGCTTCGTGGAAGGCGCCCTGTGCACAGGCTCCATCACCGAAAAAACAGAGCACTACTCTACCGGTCTGCTGCAATTTCTGAGTGAGTGCGGCACCGGTCGCCACTGGAATCATGCCCGCGGTGATGCCGTTTGAACCCAGGAAGCCGATACTGAAGTCGGCCATATGCTGTGACCCGCCGCGCCCTCCAGAGTAGCCCTCCTGCTTGCCCATCAGCTCAGCCATCAGCCGCCCCGGATCGGCACCTTTTGCCAGGAAGTGCCCATGACCGCGATGGTTCGAAGTCACCAGATCGTCTGCGTCCAGCGCTGCAACCGCCCCCATGGCGGAAGCCTCCTGCCCACGGCAGAAGTGGGAGGTGCCGCCGATGTGTCCTTCGCCGAAAAGTCGGTCTAGCGCCTCCTCGAAGTAGCGGATGACCAGCATGGTGCGATAGTGCGCAAGCAGCTCTTCGGGCGCATAATTCATGTTCCGCTCCTGACCAGTACGGCCGCCGATGGCCCGGTCCGACTCGCTGGGGCGCTGTAACCGACTATCGCCAGCCAGTCTGAACCTGGCTGGGATCGCAACTGCTCTATGGCAGCGCACAGGTCCAGAGCCATGCATGCGCCAAACGTGTGGCCATATGTGCCAGGTGAGCAGAAGACGTCGGGAAAGGGCATCAAGTTAGCCCGGTGGGCGACCTTTTGCAGCACAGCATCAGGGCTGGCGTCACTTGCCACTGCCAAGCTCATCGGCCCGACGTAGGCGTGGATAGCAGCGCCACGGTTCAACGCCGTCTCGCCGCGTTCCAGCACCAGCACCGCTGCTCCCTCTCCGGGCACGAAATCTGCGCCTATCTGCTCCGGCCTTGGCAGGCCTCGCAACAGCGCGGTACTCAAGGCGTCGCATCCCCCGACTAGCATGAAGTCGGCATCGCCATCGCGCAGCCGGCGTGCGGCGAATTCCAGTGCGCAGGCGGCGGATATGCTGCCCGCCGCAAACGTACCCAGTGGCCCCTGTACATCGTACTCGATCGCGGCCAGCGCAGTGGGGGAGTTGACCATCGTGTGAGTGAAGATCATGGGGGAGCCGAACCGCAAACCCTTCGTCTGAACCCGTGCGGTATGATTGGTCATCGAGTCCAGGCAGCCGAAAGCACTGCCCAGTGCCAGGCCAAGCCGAGTCGGATCGATCTGCGTTCCAGCCAGTCTGGCGTCCTCCAGGGCCAGCGCGCAGGCTGCCAGCACTAGTTCGGAGCAACGGTCCAGATAGGTTTTCTTGCTGGATAGGTAGTCTTCGACTACGAAATCCCAGCATTCTGCTACATCTGTGTATACTCCGGTGTCGCCCAGCCGCTCCGAGGGGCCCACAGCAGGAAGCCTCTCTACCATGCTGGCAGCAAAATCGTCGCGCCCGATCCCTATCGAGCAGATCGGCCCGATGCCGGTCACAGCCAGTTCATAGTCATGTAGACGGATTCTGTCCATCATATGTGTTCACACGGTCGGTATCAGATATGTATGGGGCTAATCCAACCGCCCCAGGATGACACAGGAGTTGTCGCCACCGATTCCGGCAGAGATAGATGCGGCGTACTGTATGTTTTGGTCGCGGCAGCCTTCAGTCACGTAGTCTAGATCACAGGCTGGATCGGGCTCGCTGTAGTTGGTCGTGGGCGGCACCTTCTGATGGTATATCGACAGCGCTGCTACCAGCCCCTCGACCGCACCGGCAGCACCCATCAGATGCGATAGTGCGCCCTTGATTGAGACTACTGTGGCATCGTAGGCGGCCGCTCCAAGCACAGACTTGATCGCTTCGGTTTCAGCCACATCGTGATACTCTGTACCTGTACCGTGCGCGTTGATGTGCTGAAGCTGATCCGCCGGCACGCCGGCTTTGTGCAGGGCGCCGGCCAACACCCGCGCCATACCAGCTCCTCCGGCATCAGGTGCGGTGAGATGGTATGCGTTGTTGTTTTGCCACGCTCCGAATACTTCGCAGTAGCAGCGCGCCCCCCGTTTTCGTGCATGCTCCAGGCTCTCCAGCAGCAATACACCCGCTCCTTCACCGAACAGCGTACCGCTCCGGTTGGCCGAAAACGGACGCAGATCATCGTCGGTGATAGTGCGCAGGAGACTGAGGCCCGACAGGGGGCTGGGAGCAAGTTCGTCGTAGCCGCCCACCAGTATCATCTCCACCTGCCCATCGCGGATCATCTCTGCGGCCAGACCTATCGCTGCGGTTCCAGATGCGCACGCCATAGACAGTTGACTGCAGGGGCCGCCCAGCGCGAAGGCATGACAGAGGTCGGAGATGGCAGTGTGGAAGCTGAAGTCGGCGAAGTGGTCAGGGGATGGCCGCTTGTCGAGCAGCCCACTCATGTACTCTTCCCATGAAGCCCCGCCACCGAAATTGGTCGCCAGTACTGTACCGGCTTGTGGGTGGGCAGGCGCACCTGACTGCAACTGCTTACTCAGGCCAGCATCGCTGATCGCCTCAGCCGCAGCAACCAGCAAGAACTGCACAGCTTCGTCCGGTGTGCGTTCCAGGGAGAAGTCCGCTGCGGCAAACTGCCAGTCATGTATCTGTCCGGCCTTCGTATTGCGCAGACCGGTGGGGTCAAACTTGGTCAGTTCACTCAGGGCTCGCTGCCCCGACAGCAGCCCTTGCCACAGTGCGTCACAGGTGGGACCGAACGGTGTAACTGCACCCAGTCCGGTTACCACTATCCTGTTTTCAGGTATTGGTCGCTTCATTTTCATCATGATAGCGCACAGGTGACAACGAATCAATCGCTATGGCTCTGGAACAGATGCGGAGATGGTGAACACATCTACGTCAGAGCCTCGCAGGCTAGCCTTCACATCCGCAGACCGCCGTCCACACTGAAGACCTGGCCAGTGATGTAGGAGGCCTGGTCAGAGCATAGGAAGGCTACCAGAGGAGCCACTTCTTCGGGCGTGCCAAAACGACCTGCCGGGATGAGTTGCAGCATCTGCTCGCGCTGCTTGTCGGGCATGTCAGCGATCAAGTCGGTTTCGATGACGCCCGGGGCCACCGCATTGACCATGATACTCTGGGCAACTACTTCACGGGCGAGTGCCCTGGTGAAGCCGATGAGACCACTCTTGGCCGCGGCGTAGTTTGTCCGCCGTAAATCACCCATTAGCCCTGCATCGGAGGTCATGTTCACGATGCGCCCCCAGCGTCTCTTCATCATGGGCCGCACCGCCGCCTGGCAGCAGTTGAAAGCACCGGTCAACGACGTCCGTAGCACTTGCTCCCACTGTTCGGGCTTCATGAAGGCCAGGAATTGGTCGCTGATGATCCCCGCGTTGTTCACCAGTATGTCAAGAGCGCCCAATTCACCAGTCACCAGCTCCACCATCTCTCTGACCTGCTCGCGCTCTCCGACATCGGCCTGGCAGAGTACGAATCGGCGGCCTTCACTGGCAACAAGCTCACCGGTACGAGCTGCCTGTTCGGAATTGCTCAGATAGTTGATTGCGACATCAGCGCCGAGCTTTGCTAACTGCACCGCGATCGCCCGACCCAGTCCTCGCGAACTGCCGGTGACCAGGGCTACCTTGCCGGCCAAATCAATCATCCTGTGGTTTCTCCAGAGAATCGAGATAAGCCTGGACGTGGTGCTCTTCGAGAGGAGATGTGTCAGGTGCCACAGCGTCAGCCACCATCTGCAAGTCTACCTGGTGCTTTCGAGCGAGACGTCGTGCGGCTGGGGTTACTTTGGGTGCAGATGGGGCAGGGGAGCTGCCACCGAGTATGGCATCGAGATCGAAGTCCAGTTCTGCATGGCTCTTTTCTCGATGTCGCGTCATGATCGCCTGATTGTGGGCTTCGATGTCAGGTTCAGGTGCTTCATCCGCGGTGGACAGGTAGGCTATGACGTAGCCTACAGGCACCACACTTTGCTCGGAGGCATATATCCGGGCCACTGTCGCATCTGTGTCAACTGTATATTCGAAGGTCACCTTGTCGGTGATGATCTCACACAGTACCTCGCCATCTGATACTTGCTCGCCTTCGGCCTTGTGCCACTGACCTATGGTCACCTCTTCGAGATTTTCGGCCCACTTTTCGATGGTGATTTTTCGGCCCATCTACTGATACCGCCTTGTCAGTTGCTCCCGATGCAAAGCGCGTGTTAGGGCGCGGACTACTTCGTCGGCGAAGCTCTGTGGGGAGCCGTCCCCATCCTGTATGTCGTCTCGAGTGAGTATGAGCATCGGTTTTCCGCGCACCTGGACGGCTATTTGTTCTCCGTCTTCATCCTGGCGAGCAGTGCTGATATCATAGCGTGCCATACCATCGGCCAGAGCTTCTGCGAGCGTCTGACAGGCTGCCTGTGCACGCTTGTCCACGCCATCATACTCACCGGGGCGTTCGATAGTGACAATTGGTTCTCCCCACAGTGAGAGACGTGCGGGTGCTGCCGCCGGATCAGCGTCACCATCTTCCGGTGCGATGGTTTCGACCGTCGGCAGATCCCACTTGGTGACTGCGCGACGGTTTATGTCCAGCCCCGCATCGTAGATGGCCTGGATGATATATGCACACCGTTCGGTGTGCTGCGGGTGGGTTTCGAAGATGCCGTAATCAGGCCTGTAGGAGGCATATGTGGCAGCGCCAAGGCGCTCCATGAAGGTCAGAAGTCCCACCGGGTTGTACCTGGTATTCACCATGTACTCGATCGCGTTGAGGTCAGCTCTCTGCTCCATGTCTATGGAGTAGCGGCTGAGGATGCCCTGGCGCACATAGGCACCGGCAGCCAGCACTGTAGATATCTCGTCATGGCTGGCACCAGCGAAGATAGCCACCAGTGCCGCGCTCACGCCTCCTATGAACAGTTTCTTACTGCGGCTGGCCTGCTCCATCGCATCGTATGTACAGTTGTGCGCGATCTCGTGGGCCAGCACAGCAGCCAACTCGTGCTCCGATTGGGCGTCCTCCGCAAGTCCTCGATGCACGTAGATGTAGCCGCCGGGGATGCTCATCGCGTTGATCTCATCGCTGTCGAGAAGCTTGACGGTGTACTTGACATCAGGGCGCTGCGTCTGAGGGACTATTTCGGCGACTATCTCTTCGACTTGTCGGAGTACCTCTTCATCTTCCCACAGTTCGTACTCCTTCTCAACATATGCGACTACCTCTTCGCCGGCAGCCTTCTCTCTCTCTTCCGACCACCCGGCAGCGTAAGCCGCCGTGATGCCCAGGCTCAGTGCCACCGCGAACAAAACTACAGATAGATGCCTTCGGATCATGCTGCAGTCTCCATGACTGGTCAGCGGTCTGTGCTATCATCTACTACCATGTGTCGTCACAGTATTATGACGTGTGTGACATCCAATTGTTTCCTCACACCAGGAGAGTCACGACGATTTGCATGGATTTACCGGCCGGAACCGGGGTTTGCAGCTGGCTGGCGAAACGGATGTCGCGACCGTCTACGGCGATGGTGACACCGTGCTGCAGTCGTCCGTTCTCATCTATGAGGTGACTGCCGATATCGTGGTGCTGTTCGACCAACTGATACAGGATCTCTGCAACCGTACCTGGCCGGAGATATACCTCCGCACGACCTCCCGCGTATCGGCGCAGCGGCTCGGGTATCATCACTGTGATCTGTGTGCCCGGCTGCAGGTCAGTCATATTCTGGTATCTCTATGATAGTGCCACCGTTTTCACCTGACTGTTGGGCAGCCTCCATGACGGCCACCGAGAGTCTGCCTTCCTCGCCGGATACGGGAAGCGAAGCGCCGTGCAGGACGGCGTCGGCCATGTCCTGGTAGTAAGTCAGCCAGTCAGACTCCAGGTAGTCTACCATAGTCTCGTGTTGTTCGTCACCGTCCACGGTTACTACTCGGATCTGGCCCTGGCCGGCCTCACCAACCAGCACCTCCTGATAGCCACTGATATAGGCGCCGGAGGCTCGTCCGATTTTCAAGTCCTCGATGGCACCGCAAGTGCCCAGCACACGCCACAGCGGTTTTGGTATTGCAGCGATACGTGAAAAGCTGATGAGGGCAGTCGCGCCGTCTTCGAACCATAGATGGGCACGTACTTCATCAGCGATGTCTACGTGTGGCCATACGCGTCGCTGGGTGGAGCCAGCCACCCGGACTACCCTCGTCGGCATCAGGTTGAGCACCCAGTCCACTGCATGGGGGCCCCAGTAGAAAAACACTCCCCCGGATTTGTCATGCTCCGAGTACCACCACCGCTGGGGACGGCTGAAGCTCTCCTCGCAGCACTCGACGTGGAACACGTCACCAATGGTACCCGAGGCTACGGTCTGCTGGATGGCACGGTAGTTGCCATCGTGGCGGCGGTTATGGAAGACCGCCAACTTGCGTTCGGCACGACGGGCCTCCTCGATCATCAGCGTGCACTGGTCGACGCTGATGGCCATGGCCTTCTCGACTACCACGTGCTTGCCGGCGCGCAGGCATTGCACTGCCAGGTCGGCGTGCGTGAAGTGGGGGGTCACCAGGCTGACCATGTCCAGATCGTCGTCGGCTAGCATTTGCTTGATGCTACTATACTGCGCTACATAAGGGAATTCGTTTGCTGCCCGCTCACGCGCCCGCGGGTCCACATCGCATATGGCGGTTAGTTCCAGCTCATCACATGCCGAAATCCAGCGGCAATGCATGCGCCCGAAGTCGTGGTGGAAGCCGTAGCCGACCACACCGCAGTTGACCCGATGACCGTC
>JAAYSP010000189.1 GCA_012518355.1 candidate division WS1 bacterium
CGGTGATATCAGCCTCTGCGAACTGCGCGCCTTCGGGCACGCTACCGCGGCAGCCGGCATATAGATTGTCCACTATAAGAACACTGTCACCCCGGTCCAGATGTGCCGCGGCGATATGGGAACCTATGAAACCAGCTCCCCCGGTTACCAGTACACGCATGGAAAACCTCTCTTCTTACTGCGGCTTGCTCACAGCAGCCGTGCCATGTCGCTGCAGGCCGGTCCGTTCTCCAGAAGCATACCACTGCCGGGTCACAAGTATCCTGGTCGCCAAACTCGGAAGTGCGTCAGAACGTAGGGGAGGGTGTCATGTCCTCGCCCGTCGCATCAGTAAAAGCCCCTTGCTGCCATCCGGATGAGCTGACAACCCGCCAGTGCCTGCCTTCTTTTCGCCACAGTAAACTGATACGCCAGGAAGTGTCGCCGTCATACCATGCGGAGTCCCACAGAGTGACTCTGAGCCTGCTATGGGCGACTTCCTGCTCGACTGAAATCTGCTCAAGATTAGTGGTGATGTGCCACTGCTGTCCACCTCGTAGAGCACCTACTGCCAGTCTCGATATGTCCTGTCGGCTATAGCCTGCATCGTCGGCATAGTGAGCTGAGACAATTCGGACTACACCGGATGCACTGCCACGGCGGGCAGCCTCTTCAGCGTCAGCTATGGCCAGCATGATCTGCTGCTCGGGGCCCGGCTCGGGCCGCGCGCCTACCAGGTGCAATGCCAGCAGCACGGCCAGCACAGCCCCCACCGCTATCACGGCAATCTTCATCGTGCCACGGCTCACAATCTCGGACCCGATCGAAAAGCCGTGATGTCAGGGCACACCATCATGTCTCTATTATAGCACACACCACGGCTGGACGCAGCATCTGTACACAGGCTGCCCACTACGGCACGCTGTAGGTCCGGTCTCCTCGCTGTTGCCCACCACACACAGAGTGCAGGTGCCAGAGTTAGGAGGGGGTGGTTGCCAAAGCGCAGCGATACCTGACCTGCGCTGGATGAGAAGTCGCACTAGCAATCCGGCTCACACGGCTCGACATGGATGGTCACACTGGCACCCGGGAAGCGCTCTGTGATGTCAGCGAGCATGACGTCGGTCAAGGCATGTGAGTCCCCAACCGACATGTCCCTGTGGACAGCCAGGTGGAACTCGATGAAGCGCATGTTGCCTGCCCGCCGCGTGCGCAGATCATGAGCGCCCTGTACTGATGGCCGGGGCTGGGACAAATATCGCTCGAGCCACGCCAGCTCTTCGGCAGGAAGACTGACATCGAGCAGATCCCTGGCCGAACGCACTGTCAGAGTCCAGGCAGCATGCATGATCAGGAGCGCAACCGCCAGCGCTGCCACCGGATCCAGCCACTGCCAGTACAGATGCGGCCACAGCCTGTCGCCGACTGCAATCATGGCAAGCCCAACACCCACACCTGCGGAGGTGTACACATCAGTACGCAGATGCCAGCCATCGGCTTCCAGGGCCACTGACTCGGTCTGTCTGGCGACACGAAACAGCCGCTCTGACACGATCATGTTGACCACTGCCGATACCGCCATGATCGCCATACCCCAGCCGACCGCTTCGATTTCCTGTGGGTGCATCAGCTTGCGGATCGCCTCATATATGATCCACCCGGCAGCGACGAAAATCAGCAGCGCCTCGATCGTGCCGGAGATGTTCTCCACCTTCCCGTGCCCATACGGGTGCTGCTCATCGGCCGGTTTGTGTGAAGTCTTCACCGCGAACAGGGCGATGACCGAGGCGACCAGATCCATCGCCGAGTGCGCGGCTTCGGAGATGACCGACACCGAACCGATCATCAGCCCGACAGCCAGCTTGCCGCCGACAAGCACACTGTTGGATGCCACTGACAACATGGCAACCGCAGCTTTGCGCTTGTGCATGGTCTCGTCCGTTTCTCGTGAACTATCCACTGCGCCTGTCACCTGCTAAGTGCTACTGTCGCCCTGCCTGAACATACTCGTCTCAGCACACTGCCGCAGAACACGCAGCTGAGTATACGCAACAGAGCATACACGACTGGACACCAAAAAACCCGCGGGATTGTAGCCCCGCGAGCCGTTCACTCGCTGCCCATATGCCGGTCGAGGCCCGACTGCGCCCCAGAGACCCGGGATCGCCTGCTCGTCAGTAGAAGCATGGCAACTCACGTGCGTCAGATAGTCAATTGCGTCGGGCCGGGCACCATGCACAGGTATCTCACGCCGTCTCACGCCAACTCACATGAAGCGCTTGACCAGCGACAGGATGCCCTGCTTCCAGGCTACCCGATGAGTGACTCCTTCAGCGCCACCCAGCTCGTGCTTGTGGTCCAGATACCACTTATATGAGCGGATGAGGGCCTCCGAGTTGCTGAATTGTGGCTCCCAGCCGAGTGTGGACTGTATCTTTTCGGTAGACACGAAGGAGTCTTTGTCGGCGGTTCCGTAAACCCACTTGTACAGCGGTGACAGGCGCAACTGCCAGGCGACTTCCAGCAGCGCCTTGACCAGCCATGCCGGAGTGGTCATCACCCGTGCGCCGGTGGCCGCATACTCGCACATGGCTCCCAGATCCTCCAGCACGGTATCGAAGCCTGTGGCCCCGACGTTGAACACATCGTTTGCCCTCTCCGGCGGCTCAGTGAGCCCCAGGTAGATGGCGGTGACCAGATCCTCGACCTCCAGCAGCTGATAGCGGTTCTTGCCGTTTCCGACCACTGGTATCTTCTTGCCGCTTTCAACCCAGTCATACAGTATCTGAAACACGCCCAGTCGGCCGGTGCCGATGAAGGTCTTAGGGCGGATGGTGCAGATGCACAGACCCTGCTCACGGAAGCGATCACACACCTGCTCAGCGTCTATTTTGCTGTGGCCATAAGCACCTACACCCACCAGCGGATCGTCCTCCAGAATCGGATGCTTGCGCGGCACCCCGTACACGGCAGTAGAGGAGATCTCGACCACACGCGCCACATCAGCCTGCAGCGCCGCCTGCATAGTGACCTCGGTGCCCTGCACGTTTGTGCTGATGATATCGCTGGGCTTCCAGAGCGGCAAAGCAGCCGCAGCATGGATGAGCATGTCACAGCCATCAAGCGCCCGGGCCATCACCCCGGCGTCACGCACATCTCCAGGTATGTATACTGCATGGTCGGGATACTCATCGTCCTGCAACGGCGCGAGGTCTATGACGCGAATTTCCTCGAAATGCTCGGCCAGTTGGTTGCAGCAGTGGTAGCCAAGAAATCCCGCGCCTCCAGTTATCGCCAGCTTCATCTACTCAGCTCTCCATAGTGTGTGGTCGTGATATGTGGTCATATACCAGCCTATGTCGACGCGCGTACCAATCGCGTACTGGTCATGTACTGGTTATGTATCGGTCGTGTACTGCCATCAGCAGGGCTTCAGCCGGCGGCTCCTGTCAGTAGCGGCCCCACTGGTCTGCGACTTCCGCCAGTACCATGAGGTTTTCCGGCGGCACTCGTGGTGCCACAGAGCAGGCGCTGCTGAGTATGTAGCCTCCGCCTGCCATCGCCGCATCCAGCTTCTTTCGCGCATCTTCGCGCACCGCATCCGCCGAGCCGTTGAGCAGTACGTTCACCGAGTCGATGTTGCCCTTCAGAAACAGCCGGTCACCGATGCGTTGCTTGGCATCAGCCAGATCGGTATCGCCCAGAGGAGGTGGATCCATGGTGTCTACCCCATCTATACCGCTGGCCGCCATCAGCTCCAGCCGGTCGCCTATAGCTCCACAGGTGTGAGTATACACCTTCGCAGCGGTCTGATGCACCGCCTCGGCCACCTGCCGCTCATACGGCAACACAAACTGCTCGTACATGGCCCGCGAGATGAAGCCCCCGCCCGCAAAAGCGCTGGAGATGAGCACCGCGTCCACCCCGCGCGCAGCCTGCTTTTGTGCCAGCAGACAGGTGCCATCCGTGTAGGCCTGGAGGATGGCGTGTACCTTTTCCGGCATCTGCAGAAGTGCCATGAGCGCGTTTTCGTAGCCCGCTCGTTCCATCAGCTGCGTGAAGGGTGAGAACACCTCGCCATGCACACTGAGCCGATCGCCCACCGCCTCCAGCACGCCGTCTATGATGGCGAACACGTGATCATGAAACAGTTGCTCACCACGCCACTGGTACGGCTCCAGATCGTAGTAAAACGGAGGCGTTTTCAGGCCGCCAGGTGTGTGAGGGTCCTCGTAAAACAGCAGCCCCGGATCTATGTCGGCGATGTCCATCCGTGTGCCCTCCATGTGGAGGGCCAGGTCGTCAGCCGGGCACACACAACGGCCACCGTCGGTGTAGTGGATCACCTCACCGTCATCGGTGCCCTCTATGCGCTCGATGTACCGGTGCACCTGCGGATCGCGCCCGGGCAGATTTACGAGTATCCCATCGAAGCGGTAGCGATCTGCAAGCTCCACGTATGCCGCCACGAGCAGGTCATTTTCCGTCCAGTACCGCGCAGGCGACATGTCCAGATTCAGCAGATAGTGGCCCATGCTGAGCTGGCACATCACCGGCACCCGATCAGGCTGGCGCAGGTTCATGGCAGCCATAATTCGCTCGCGTCCTGTCATCATGTGTGCTCCGTACCGAGGCTGAGATGGGCTGTCTGTCGAGGGCTATTTCTACCCGCGAGCAGAGAAATCCTCCGGAACCTGGCCCCGAAACATAGCCCATGCATAGCTTCGCGCATCAACAGGCAAGAAACTACGACTGTCCGGCGCAGAACCCCCTCGGTTATAGGCATGTCATCTGTCCACCACTTCGCATGGCGAACAGGAAAGTATCTGCCCACCACATGGCGAATACAGTAGTGTACATGCCATGAACACAAGCGAAGCAGATACACCCGATGGAGGAGCACCATGTCTGAGCTGTGCCGCATAACCGATCGAGAAACGCTGGAGCGTCAGGTGCGCCGTATCGTAGCCGACACTCCGGTTGTCGACCTGCATACACACCTGTATGACGCAGGATTTGGCGACTTGATGCTGTGGGGCCCAGATGAGATGCTGACCTACCACTACCTGATTTCCGAGCTGCTGCGGGCGGAGCGAGGCCGCACCAGCCCCGCGCAGTTCTACGCCATGTCCAGGCGCGAGCAGGCCGACCTCATCTGGCAGCGCCTCTTCCTCGATGCCAGCCCGATTTCGGAGGCCTGTCGCGGGCCGCTGACGGTCTTCCACGCGCTGGGCCTCGATGTAAGCAATCGCAGCCTCGACGAGTTGCGCGGCTACTTCGCCGACCGTGACCCTGAAGAGTATACCGACCATGTACTGCAGACGGCGGGCGTCACCGATGTGGTGATGACAAACGACCCTCTCGACCCACATGAAGTGCAGATGTGGGAGGACGGTGTGGTGCATGACATACGCTTCCATGCCGGGCTGCGGCTGGATGCCATCATCTGCCAGTGGGCGCAAAGCCAGCCGAAGCTTGCCGCGCAGGGCTATGATGTCACGCCCGATTTTTCCGGCCGCAGCGCCGAAGAAGTCATGCGATTTCTGCGCTACTGGCGCGAAAAGATGGACCCGCTGTATATGGCCGTGTCGCTGCCTGATGACTTCCGTTACCCCGCCGACAGCCTCCAGACACGGATAGTCGAGCAGGCGATCCTGCCGCTGGCCGACCAGGACGAGCTACCGCTGGCGCTGATGATCGGCGTCATACGGGCCGTCAACCCGCCGCTGCTTCTGGCCGGCGACGGTATGGGCATCTCTGACGTGCGTTCCGTCGAGCGCATGTGTGAGGCCTGGCCCTCGGTGCGCTTCCTGGTCACCATGCTGGCACAGGAAAATCAGCATGGGCTGTGCGTGGCCGCCCGCAAGTTCCCGAATCTGATGCCCTTCGGCTGCTGGTGGTTTGTGAACAACCCCAGCCTCATAGAGAGGATCACCCGTATGCGCACAGAAATGCTGGGACTGGGCTTCATCCCGCAGCACTCTGATGCGCGCATACTCGACCAGCTCATATACAAGTGGTCACACTTCCGTGAGATACTGGCCGAGGTGCTGGTGGACAAGTACGCAGACCTGATGCGCACCGGCTGGCAGATCACTGCTGAGGAGATACAGCGCGACGTCTCCGGCCTGTGCAGTGGCAACTTCTGGCAATTCGTGAGCTGATATCGGGGGGATGTGACATGGACAGCCCACCGCTGCCGACAGATCCGGCTGCTGCCGAAAAGCGTGCTGCCCGGTTGCGTGAGCAGCTACACCACCACAACTACCGCTACTATGTGCTCGATGACCCGGTCATCTCCGATGCCGAGTATGACCGGCTGATGGCCGAGTTACAGGCCATCGAGCAGGCATGGCCGGAGCTTCTCACGCCCGACTCTCCCACCCAGCGGATCGGCGCCGCGCCCCGTGAAGAGCTGGGCACCATCACCCATCGGCTGCCGATGATGAGCCTTCTGAGCATCTTCGATGACGAAGCAGCCCGCAGCTTCGAGCGCACCTGTAGGCAGGCCGATGAAGAGATGGATTTCGTCGCCGAGCCCAAGTACGACGGCCTGGCGGTCGAGCTGGTATACGAAAACGGAGTGCTCACTGTTGCCTCCACGCGCGGAGACGGCATCACAGGCGAAGATGTCACCGACAACGTGCGCACTATCGGCTCTGTACCACTACGGATCGGTGGCAGTGGGCAGGACATACCGCCACTACTGGAGGTGCGCGGCGAGGTGCACATGCGCATCTCGGAGTTCCGTGCCCTGAACCGCCGTCGCGCCGAGCAGGATGAGCCGCTGTTTGCCAACCCACGCAACGCTGCGGCCGGTTCGCTGCGTCAACTCGACTCCTCTATCACTGCCGTCCGTCCTCTGGCGCTCTTCGCCTATGACGTCGGAGTAGTCGAGGGGCGCGAGTTCGACACCCACTGGCAGCTTCTGCAGACGCTCAAACAGTGGGGCTTCGTGGTCAATCCAGAAGTGAAGCTATGCGCTGATGCCGATGAGATGATCGCCTATCATACCGCGATGACGCAGCGGCGCGATGAGCTGGACTACGAGATAGATGGGGTGGTCTTCAAGGTAAATCAGCGCCCGGTCCGCGAACTGCTAGGCACGCGGTCGCGCAACCCCCGCTGGGCAGTGGCCTACAAGTTCCCCTCACGGCAGGAGACCACACGCGTGGCTGAGATCGTGGCAAGCGTCGGCAGGCTGGGAGCGCTGACCCCTATAGCGGTGGTCGATCCGGTGCAGATCGGCGGAGTGACGGTGCGCAACGTCAGCCTGCACAATCAGGACGAGATAGACCGCCAGGATGTCCGCATCGGCGACACTGTGCTGATAGAGCGTGCGGGCGATGTCATCCCGCACCTGGTGAAGGTCATACCCGAGATGCGCGATGGCACTGAGCAGCCCTACCGCCTCCCGGACCGCTGTCCGGTGTGCAGTACTGAAGCACTGCACGTGCCCGGCCAGGTGGTGATCCGCTGTCCGAACATGAGCTGCCCGGCGCAGATCGAGGGGCGACTGCAGCATTTCGCCTCCCGTGGCGCGATGGACATAGACGGCCTGGGCGAAAAACTCGCACAGCAACTGGTCAGCGAAGGCCTCGTAGAGCGTCTGCCTGACCTGTATCATCTCACTCGCGAGCAGCTTCTGGCGCTAGACGGCTTCGCTGACAGGTCTACCGATAACCTGCTAGCCGCGATCGAGGCGAGCAAACAGACCACTCTCGGCCGTCTGCTGTACGCGCTCAGCATCCCTCTGGTCGGCCAGCATGTAGCCGAGGTACTCGCATCAGCGTTCGCCAGTATCGAAGCCATCCGCGCTGCATCTGCGGATGAACTGTCCGAAGTTGACCAGATCGGCCCCGAAATCGCCCAGAGTGTCGCCACTTTTTTCCATGAACCCGGGAACTCCGCCACCGTAGACGACCTGCTGGGGGTTGGCGTCACGCTCCAGGTGCCTAAGACCACCACGGAGAGCGTGCCGCTTGAGGGGCTCACCTTCGTCTTCACAGGCATACTGCAGGAGTACACCCGGCAGGAAGCGCAGGAGGCTGTCGAACACCTCGGGGCCCGCGCCACCGGATCAGTCAGTAGGAAAACCAGCTATGTGGTAGCAGGTGCAGAAGCCGGTTCGAAGCTCGAAAAGGCACGCAGTCTGGGACTGCAGATACTCACCGAACAGCAATTCACCGCGCTTCTCAGGAAATCGTCGGGAGAGTGAACTACATGAAGCTGTAGGCGACCTGCTGCGGGTTGGCGTCACGCTCCAGGTGCCAGAGACCACCACGGAGAACACTCCGCTTGAGGGGCTCACCTTCGTCTTCACAGGCACGCTGCAGGAGTACACCCGGCAGGAAGCGCAGGAGGCAGTCGAACGCCTTGGTGCCCGCGCCACCGGATCAGTCAGTAGGAAAACCAGCTATGTGGTAGCAGGCGTGGAAGCCGGTTCGAAGCTCGAAAAGGCACGCAGCCTGGGACTGCAGATACTCACCGAACAGCAATTCATCGCACTTCTCAGAAAATCGTCGGGAGAGTGAACTACATGAAGCCGCAGACAGCTCTGTTTCTTGCTGTGATACTGTGCATAACCGCCTCACTGGCAAACGCGTTGACACTGGATGTCGCGGTGCTGGACCTCTCCAAAGCAGAGGGTCAGTGCATCGGTGAGCGGGCGGTTTTCGATCTGCTTGCCGCCCATCCTGACTTCAACCCTCGGTGGATAACCGATCTGCAGCCTGACACGCTCGCCGGCTTTTCGGCAGTTGTGTTGCCCGATGTACATAGCACGGGCAATCTGGCAGATGGTTGGGCGCAGGCTCTGCGCGCGTACGTAGAGGCAGGTGGCGGCCTCGTCATCACCCACGACAGCCGCGGACTGCCACCACACGAACTGTTCCCGGAAATCGAGGCCGTCGCCGGGCGTCACATAGGTCAGCGTATCAGCAGCTTCACGAACCACGCGCTCACCTTCGGCCTCGGCGCCTTCGACGCTGCCTTCGGTGACCACTGGGACATGCAGCCCGGGCCTGCAGGCGAGGCGGTAGCGACGTGCGCCCAGGACAAAGCCGTCGTGGTGGTGGGCCAGCTCGGTCAGGGGCGCGTGGTGCGTGTCGGTCTGTGTGTGGGCATCACCGGCAGTGGCGAGCAGCAGGTGCCTGAGGGCATGGAGGCCCGTCTGATGCTCAACTCCGTGGCATGGGCTGCAGGTACAAGTCCGTGGCATCTGGCCGACTACGGTGATGTCACGGTGGCCCTCGAGGCACAGGATGAGGCGGTCGCCCAGCCCGAACCGGTACACGTCACGGTCACAGTCAGCGTCCGCGCCGCCGAAATCGCGATGCCGGTGCGAATAGTGCTGCGTGACGAGGCTGGAGCTCAGGTGTCGGATGCGTCCGTCGTGGTGGAGGGCCGTAAGCAGCCGGGGCGCGGTGTATATCTGCGCACGCAGGCCCAGGTGGAGCTGCCCACTGCCGACCTGCCCGATGGCCGCTACACTCTCAGCGCCGAGGGAGAGCAGGTCAGTGCGCCGCAGATTGCCGTGAACCTGCGCGGGCAACTCATGGCCGAAGACCGTGAACGCACCCTTCGCGCCCGTGAAGTGCTGCAAAACACAGTCTCCAAGTTCGTCTTCAATCAGGGATATGAATTCAACCGGGACATATCTCTGCTCGATCCATATATGGCCAAAATCAAGGAGACAGGCTTCAACACGTACGACTACTCGGGTGGCGATATCTGGCGCGAGGAGAGCTTCGAGATGCTGGAAAAGGTTTTGGACAGCGCTCAGCGCCATGGACTTATGGTGTGGGCCACCTTCAATCCGCCCAGCGGAAGTCGAGAGATCGCTGAGTGGGAGCTCGAGAAACGCCAAAACTACTACTATGAGACCGTCGAGCGTTTCGCACGCCTGTCACTGCGGTACCCCAACTTCGTTGCCTTCACGTGCGATGATTTCGACTACAACTACGGCTTTTTCACCACTGAGATGATGGCTGAGATGGCGCGGCGCTGGCGCAGCATCAACCCCGACCTGTACTTCCTGCCTCTCATATACTACGGAGGCATCACCGAAGAGTTCATGCGCACCCGCGGGCCGTACCTGGACGGAGTGGTGTTTCACTTCCGCGCCAACAGCTACCCGCCCAGCTACATAGACAACTATGACCCGAAGGATTTCGACATGTATGGCGATGTGCAGCGCTACGAGTTCAAGCGCATCCGCCATATAGTCGGCGACAAGCTCCTCATCTCCGGCGTATACATCTGGTACTATGAGAAGGGGTGGGGCGTACTGACACCCGACGAGCAGAACCCTTCTGTAGAGCACATCGTTCGCGATGCGGCGCAGAAGTTCGAGATCTCCCACGACTACGCCATCGGCACGCGCATATACGGATTGGGCATAGACCATCCGGCCTACGAAGCGATGGGCGATCTGCAAAAGCAGTGGGAGCACGAGGGCAGCGACTGGGGCCGGGCCGATATCAGCGATCCAGAAAAGGAAGTCCGCAAGTACCGCGTGGCTCTCGACAATCCACCGTACTTCGCTACTCTTCTGCAGCGCCCCTCGGAGCTGTCAGAACAGTTACTGCGTCAACTCGATGTGCCCCAGATTGACTTGCACTGGCGGATGATGGAGGACGCTTTCGACCCCCACGAGGGGCGGTGAACCGTTTTTTTGCATCCAGGTCTCCCGCTCCGTCATGAGGCGCCAGTGGGCAGACCTGCTGCAGCAGTACGTAGAGTCAGGTGGTACTCTCATAATCGAAAACGTACCCGGGTGGTATACCGATCTGACCGGTGAGCCGCTGAACGAGTGGGAAAAAGTGACTGGTGACGCGGCCCCGGGCACCGTGAAATTCGCCGAGCTTTCCGGCATCCGCTTCCGCCACAGCCCCCGTGGTGCGGTCACCAAAATCCACATGGTGGACGAGCACCCTCTCACAGAAGGCATGGAAGAGCCGGGGCAGTGGTTCGATATCCCCTGGCCCGGCGGCCCAACCAGCTATGCCTACCTGGCCTATCCGGTGACCGTCGGCAGTGCTCAAGTGCTCATCGAGGCCGAGCAGGAGGCCTGCCCCTATGATGGCGTCGCATACGTCCGGCGTGGCACCATCAACGGAGTGTATCCGCTGCTGACTGTAAATCAGATCGGCAGGGGTATGGTCATACGCCACTACGCTGATGTGAGCCTGACTACCGCACTCGGACCTGAGCGTTTCGACAGGTTTTGCGCAAATCTGGTAAAATTCGTACGGACGCGCTACAATTCAAGCCGTACCGACTAAGTGATGAGGGTGACGTAGATGGCTACTGATGCGCCGAAGATAGCACTTATCCAGTTTCCCGGCTCCACCGGCGAGTGGGAGAGCAAGCGTGCGGCAGAGGCCGCGGGCATGACCTGCGATGTATTCCGCTGGAACCGACCGCCGCATCTGCTCTCCGAATACGACGGCTACATCATCGGTGGCGGCATGTCATATCAGGGCCGCGTGCGTGCCGGTGCCATAGCCGCCAGGCAACCGGCCGTCAGCGCCGTCTTCGAGCAGGTCACCGAACGCGGCAAGCCCATCATCGGCATCAGCAACGGTGCGCAGATCATGGTGGAGGCTGGGCTGGTGCCGGGGCTCAATCCGGGACAGGTGGAGATGGCGCTGGCCCCCAACGCACCTGATCCGACCGGCCGCATCGCCGACTTCTACTGCGGCTGGGTGTACATCAAACTCGCCTGCCCACCCGATCGCTGTCTGTTCACCGCCGACTACGAACCAGACACGGTCATCCCGATACCTATTGCGCACAGTGAAGGCCGCTTCACAACTCGCGATCCGGAAGTGGTGCAGGCGCTGGCTGACAACCGTCAGATAGTGTTTCAGTACTGCGATGCCCAGGGGCGAGTGGAGGACAGCCGCACTGTGAACCCCGATGGCTCTATGAAGAACATAGCCGCCCTGTGCAACCCGGAGGGCAACGCACTGGCGATCATGCCCTATCCTGAGCGCGCCGGTTTCCTGCGCCAGATACCTGAAGACCTCCCGGGCTCGTGGGGAGAAAGCAAACGCGCCGCATATGGTGATGCCGCCGCACAGGACGCCTCTGGCCCAGGTCTGGCTATCTTCACCGCCATGGCAGCCGCCCTGAAAGCGCGCATCACGGCATAAGGAACAGAGACTGGTCATGTATGTTTTGGCGTTGCCAGGCATACTGAGCAGGCTCGTGCGTATGCCAGCACCGACCGCTGAGCGCCTCGACGCCCTCACGAAGTCGCAACGCATAGCTCGGACTTCCAGTCCGCTCACCGGAGATCGGTGCCGATAGCAAGTGCCCGAACGCAAAGCAACTGTTTTCCGTGACATGCACACAATAGTCTTGCACCGGGCGGGGACGCACTGCACACAAAACTGGCGCAGTCGGAAGATATCAGCTTCACGGCTACAAGTGCAAAATCCGACACGCTACATACATGCTGACACACGGCCCAACGCACAACCCTGACTGCCAGTCCGCTCACCGAAGCGCGATGCCGACAGTAAGTGCCCGAACGTAGAGCAACTGTTTTCCGTGCCGTGCACACATAGTCTTGCACCAAGCGAGGACGCACTGCACATGAAACTGGCGCAGTCGGAAGATATCAGCCTCACGGATACGAGTGCAAAATCCGACATGCTACATACATGCTGACACACGGCCCAACGCACAACCCTGACTCCCGGTCCGCTCACCGAAGCTCGGTGCCGACAGTGGGTGCAGATTTCATGATCTGGCTGATAGAGATATATGCTGGAGCGGCCTGAGGCTGCGAGCGTAGCGTGGGAAATCGGGAGATCTGATCTGCCCATAGTCGGATGTCGCAGCGCTATGCGGCATAAACCGACCTATGTACCGTCACGGGAGACGGACATCACTTCGCACCTGCTACCGAGGTCCACTCATGACTGACCCGCGTCGGGGCATACCCTGGTCCATCGCCGTGCCGCCGGAGGTCTACTGCGAGTACTGCGGCGTGCCCATGCAAGACTACCAGGCCGATCCACAGACGATGATGGATGTGCAGCTTGAGGGCCCGCGCCTGCTGCATGAGCGTTTCGGCCTGCCGCTGCGCCACAGCGTCGCTCCTGACTTCTCCACATATGTCACCGGCTCGACTCTGGGCCTGCGGGTGGATTTCTCCCAGAACCATCCTCCTTCGCCGTTGGGCCATCCTATCGAGAGCGCCGAACAGGCCGCAGCCCTGCGCGTGCCCGAAGACGTGCACCAGGCTGGACTGATACCGCAAATGCTGGAGTTCTACGACTACATGGTCAGCCACGCTCCACCTGACGTACAGGTTGGCTTCAGCGGCGGTTCGCAGGGACCAGTGACCACTGCCGTACTGCTACGCGGGCATGGCTTTTTTCTGGACATCTACGATACACCCGATCTGGTGCACCGTTTCCTGCAGACGCTGACGGATAACGCCATCGCCCTGCGGGAGTTGGCCTTCACGATTACGGGGCGGCAGCCTGGCGACACGGTGGGTTTCACTGACGATTACGGGGGTCTGCTGCCGCCAGACCTGTACACTGAATTCGATGTGCGCTATCTGCTGCAGATAGCCGAGCATTTCGGTGCCCGCCGCAAGACGATTCACACGGAGCTTCTGCGCCGCCCGCACCTGACGATCATGCAGGATGCCGGCTGGGACTCCATAGACGTGGGGACCGACCCGTACCTGACGGTGAAAGACTGTGCGGAGCTTTTGCATATAGAGTGGCTGGTGCAGATGAAGACGGCTGACGAGCTGCTTTTGGCCACTCCGGCGCAGGTGCAGGAGACCTACCGGCAGATGGTAGCCGACGGCGCTCAGCAGATGCTGGTTGAACTATGCCCCGCCGTCCCCCCCGAGAACATAGACGCCTTCATCGAAGTGGCCAGGGAGTATGAGTAGGAGGCACGCGCGCACTACTGCTGGCAGACCCCGAAGCAGATTTACTCCCGCAAGTGATGCCCTACATACACGAAGTCTCTATGCTCCGGCTGGCTAGCCCCAGCGTAGACAGCCCTCTATCAGGCTCAGGCCGATGATGGCTGACGCGCCTGTCCGCGCGTACGCGATAGGTTTCATCCTGCTGCACACGTCTGCCTACTCGTGTCCGTAGGGGGACATTTCGCGCAGGCGGGCGATCATCGGCGGCACCTGCTCCAGGATGTAGTCCACTTCCGCATCCGTGTTGTAGCGGCTCAGGCTAAACCGGATCGAGCCGTGCGCATACATCGGCGGCACCTGCATCGCGTCTATCACGTGCGATATCTCCAGCGAACCGGTACTGCACGCCGAGCCCGTCGAAACACAGATGCCCAGCTCGTCGAGAAGCAAAGTGATGCTCTCACCCTCTATGTAGCCGAAGGAGATATGCAGGGTGTTGGGCAATCGCGGAGCATCGGCGCCGTTGACGCGCGTATCCGGGCAGGCGGCGATCAGGCCCTCCTGCAGCCGGTCGCGCAGACCACGTACGCGCGTCTGTTCGTCTTCCATGTGCGCTGAAGCAAGCTGGGCCGCCCGGCCCAGGCCTACGATCGAGGCCACGTTTTCCGTGCCCGCACGCAGGTTCCGCTCCTGGTGGCCGCCCATCAGAAGCGGCTTGTACGGTGTGTTCTTGCGGATGTACAGCGCACCTACTCCCTTGGGCGCATGGAGCTTATGGCCTGAAAGCGACAGGAAATCCACCGGCATGTTGCGCAGATCAAGCGGCAGCTTGCCCACCGACTGCACCGCGTCGGTATGCAGCAGGCAGCCGCGCTGCTTGACTATCGCCGCTATCTCGTCGAGCGGGAAGATGACTCCTGTTTCGTTGTTGGCGTGCATGATCGAGACGATGGCGGTCTGGTCGGAGATGGCGTCAGATAGCTGCTCCAGGTCGAGGCGCCCCTGCTCGTCCACCGGCAGATATGTGACCGTGTAGCCGGCCGTCTCGAGGTATTCGCACAGGCCGATGATAGCCGGATGCTCTACCGCAGTAGTGACTATATGGCGCTTGTCAGAGGCGGTCGCCAACGCGGACAGGACAGCAGTCGTGTCGCTTTCGGTGCCGCAACTGGTGAACACTATCTCGGTATCCGAAGCGCCGATCAGCTCCGCCACATGGCCCCGTGCCTGCTCCATGTCGGCATGGACGCTGCCCCCGAAGCGATACAGACTGGAGGGGTTGCCGTAGCGCTCTGTCAAATATGGAAGCATCGCCTCGAGCACTTCCGGGGCGATGCTGGTAGTGGCGTTGTTGTCCACATACACAAGTGATCCCATCATCCGCCTACCTCCACCAGGATGTCCTCATCTATCTGCTCTTGCAGTGTCTTCTCGACGAATTCCTTGACTGTGGTGTTCATGCCCGCGCACATGCTGCAGGCACCTGTCATCACCACCACCACGCGGTCGCCCTCGATGGCCAGCAGTTGCAGCCCGCCACCATGCACTCCCAGGGCCGGGGCTATCTGCTCCTCCAGCAGCCGCCGGATGGCCGCCTCACGCTCACTCGAGGGCGCGTCAGCACTTGCGAGCCGGGCCTTCTCAGCCAGCACCTCACCGATGATGCGGGCGATTTCGGGCTTGCATTCACCGCAGGCGCCACCGGCCTTCGTGTAGTTGGTCACCTGCTCGACGCTGGTGAGGTTGTGCTCATGCACCGCATCGCGGATCTTCTGCTCGGTCACCTCGAAGCACTTGCAGACGATGCGCGCCTCCGGATCGGCCTCATCAGGCTCTTCACCCCGGTAGTTTGCGATAGCTGCATGGAGCGCTTCCGCCCCCATCACCGAGCAGTGGATCTTGGCAGTAGGCAGGCCGCCGAGGAACTTCACTATGTCATCGTTGGTGATCTTCTCAGCTTCCTCCAGCGTCAACCCGATGGCCATCTCGGTCAGTGCAGAGGCCGAGGCTATGGCGCTGGCACAGCCGAAAGTCTGAAAGCTGGCCCTGGCGATGCGCTCCTGGCCGTCGATCTCCTCAACCTTGATGTACAGCTTCATGGCATCCCCGCAGCGCAGGCTACCGGTGTCGCCTATGCCGTTTGCGTCCGGCATATCGCCGACGTTGCGAGGGTTCAGAAAGTAATCCTTCACTCGTTCCGTGTAATCCCACATCCGCTTATATCTCCCACACCCGTCTTCATCCGGGTAGTAGTCACTCATTTGCTGTCACGATCACCGCAAGTGTCTCATCATGGCTGCTTTGGGGCTTCAGCATAGCAAATCTACACGGCCACGACAATACGCAAATGCGTTTGCCCCGTCACACCGCACTTGCCGCCCCAATTTGCGACGGCAAATGAAGCCCAGGTAGCAGTATGAGTACCCAAGAGAGGTCATGTCGCCTCACGTGGGGCGCACAGGGCGCACGATACCCATGAGTTGCTCTGATCGCCGTCAGACGCATACCGTGCTATAACACTATACGGATAGGTGCTCACATATGGACGCTCGCAGGTAGCGCAAGGTTTGCCTGTCAGGGCGAAAGCCTGGTGTCAGTCGGTGTACGTCGCAGCTCTGCGCGCAGGAAACGCAAGACTTCGGCAGTCGTGACCTCGCCATCGAGCCCCAGCAATTCGTTGACCTGTTCATGGCCCCGTCGGGGGATACCTACCACACGTGCCCGCGAGCCTGCTGCACGCACCGCACTGGCCATGAGCGCAGCGTGGCGGGCGCGCACCGGCGCGTAAGCACTGGCTGCACTGTATATCAGCAGAAATGGTGGGACGTGTTTGTCAGGTGATATGTGCGTAATCGGTGAGGCATCACGCAACACTCCGGGATCGTTTCCGAATACTGTCGGATACAGGCGCGCAGCAAGTGGCATCTGAGGGATAACCGCGGGTATGTTGTATGCCTGACAATCGTTCGAGATGACCCCGCTCAGGATGGCCGGGTCCTTGCCGTACTCGGCCAGACGGCGGTCATCAGTAGCAACCAGTGAGACCAGATGGCCCCCCGCAGAGTGGCCCATCAGGAAAAGCCGCGCCGGATCGCCGCCGTATTCGCGGATGTGATCGTGCACCCAGGCCACTGCAGCGGTTACGTCACGCACGTTGTCAGGATGCCGCACGGCGGGCACCAGCCGGTAGTTGATGGCTACATACACGAAGCCCTGCTCACAGAAAAACTGTGGCTGGGGCAGGCGCGCCACACTACCCTTGTCCCCCATCGTCCAGCTTCCGCCATGTGCGAAAACCATCACCGGCAAATCCTCGGCATCACGCGGTGCATAGATGTCAAGACTCAGCAGCTTTGGCGCGACTCCCGGTATATGCGCATAGGGTATGTTCAGGTGCCGCACAAACCCCCGCGGAAGGCCAGCAGCATGTCTGCCCCATCCACGCGTCTGTGCACAGGCAGGCTGTACCGCAGATAGGAGTACTACCAGCAGCACCAGGATTCCGGCCCCGCTCAACTGACTGTTGCATCTTATCATCACTGCATCACTATCTCCGTTTCACTCCTGCTTTGCGCCTGTGATGACGAGCGCCCAACCTCAAAATACAAGATGATAGACACCCACAGCTGGCCGACAGCCAGATGCAGGCGACCAGTTGTGCTGTAAATCGTGCGCTCTGATGTTGCTGTCAGCTTCGACGAGGCTTCATCAGGCCAGTAGTGCGCCAGTCGCAGATGGGATCGAAAAGACTGGCGCGATACTGTGCTATCTGCTCAACCTGCTCGGCCGGTATGGTGCGGTCGAAGGGCAAGTCGCGGCTGCCACCCAGATGCCAGACCAACTGTGCGACAGCAGTGGCAGTCTCAGCCAGCAAGTCGAACGATATCTTGTCCAGCGTATCCTCTGCACTGTGGTGATAAAAACGCGCTTCGCCCACGTTTGAACGGTAAAACCACAGCGATGGTACACCAACCAGGTTGAACGGATACATATCCGAGTACGGACTTACCTTGGGCACCACCTCAGCACTGTAGCCAAGCTCATCGAGTTTCCAGTCAGTCCAGCGGCTAAGTGACTCATCGCCCACTACATGCACATAGCTGCGTCCCATCCAACTGGCAACACTGTCTATGTTTATCACCAGCGCGGTCTGCTCAGCGCGCTCCGGATTGGCAGCGACGTACTGCCTCGATCCCTCAGATAGGTTTTCCTCCCAACCGCAGCTGATGATTTTTATCGGCCTGGGAGGCTTGCCGCGCCCCAGGGCCTGGGCCACTGCCAACACAACAGCCATGCCGCTACCATCGTCTTCGGCCCCCTCCCCAAGCGATACTGAGTCATGGTGGCAAGTCAGTACAAGCGGCGCCAGCGACGGGTCCTGTGCCGCGAAGGAGCCGATGACGTTTTGTGACTGGCTCTCCCAAACTGTAGTTTGCAGGTTCAGATAGGCCATCGTCTCGCGCAGTTTGGAGATCTCCCAGGCCTCGGTGTAGGCCACAGTCGCGGCCGGTATGGTCAGAAGGTCAATCCATCCGGCGGGCAAACCGGCATGGACGTTCCAGGACATGGGCAGCCTCTCATCCACGAACAACAGAGCCGCCAGGCCGCTACTGCACAGCCGTTTGAGCGTGGCCGGATGGTCGCCGGGCAGGCCGAACATGAAGCCGATCTTGCCCTTCAGGCTCTTGCCTCGCAGGTCGCGCTCGCTACCGGTCCCGAGATTCACCAGCGGGGCCTCGAGGCCCTCCAGAGGCGTCGAAGGCGAGTGTGCCAGCGGATGACAGCCCGCCTCGCGCCACTTGTCGCCTACGCTAACTCTCAGATGCGCCTCGTCCCAGCTCCACGACAACGCTGGGAAGTCGGTTATCTCAACCTGCAGGCCAGACTTCTCCATCTGCCGAGCCATATACTCAGCGGCTTGCTTCTCTTGCTCAGTGCCCGCCGTGCGGGTGCCGATCTGTTTGGCGATGTGTTGCAGGCGCTCCTGCACGGTCTCGGGCCTAATCGCGACACTCTTGCGTTTCTCTGACAACTTGCGCCTCCTCTGACGGCAACATGAGCTGGTGAAGCAGACTGCTGGCTATCCGTGCGAAGCTCTACTGAACAGGTACCGTGGACTCTGCTTGCAGACACGAACGGCCATGAACTGCCAGATCCCGGGCCAGCGCGGCCTCATGCCGACTGGCACTGCCTCATGAAAACAGGTACGATCGGGCAGCCACCCATCTGAGATGCGTGAGCGGCAATCATGGCACGAGGTGAACCTTCACCGGCGGCCCCACTGCTCGCGCATGACGATCTCGGAAAGCGGCTTGCGATCCTTCGGCTTTGGCGCGACCGCGGAGTATCCTAGAGTCATCATCTGTACGATCCGCACCTCGGGCGGTCCGGGTGCACCGATGACTTCTCGTGCGGCGTCCTCGGAAAACGCGCCCACCCAGCAGGTGGCCAGGCCTTCTGCGGTGGCCTGTAGTGCGATGTGCTCCAGGGCTATCGCGACATCCATAGTGTACGCAGGCTGGCCACAACACATCACATGCCCGTCGGTTACGGCCGCAGCGACTATCACCACCGGCGCCTCCGCTACGTGCTTTTGACGGCCGGCGGCCAGGCTCAAGGCTTTTCGACTGTCGGCATCAGTGACGATGACGAACCTCCAGCTCTGGACGTTGCCCGCTGATGGTGCCAGGCGTGCCGCCTCCAGTATGCGTTCCAGCGCATCTTCCGGCACAGGAGCAGCCAGATAGCTGCGCACGTTGCTCCGTTCCTGTATGGCTTCCAAGACTTCCATTGGCGTTCCTCTCTATGCGCTGCCGCTCTGGTCATGCCAGGATGACTTAAGTCGTCCGATCGCCTCAGTTTCCACTGTCAGAAACCGCGACAATCCGAATTATCCTCTGTCATTTGGCCAAACGATGACCGAATTCCTCCAGCAGCCAGGTAAATCGGACGCAGGGACAAGCTTTCGTCCGGTCGAATATGCTACACTAGAGACAAGTTATGCAACTGCAGACGCATTGGCTGGCACCAAAAGTTCACCTAATCTAACTTTACTGTGGGCGTTTTGTCTCAGGCGAGGGCCAGCTCCTGTCTGGAAGATATGTCCGTCCCAGGCACCGTACACCTGTCGTGCAACTCGAGCCGGAGCAGGCGGTGACTGCAGGCACGATATCACGCGAAAACGTGACGGACTATGTCTGACGCGTCTCTCCCGGACGACTGCATTTCTTCTTCGAACGCTTTGCCCGGATGCTAGCGGCGGGTATGACGGTACACGAGACGCTGATCACACTGTTACCAGCGTCAGAAGTGATCTAGCCTAACTTCACTGCCAGACCTTCAACTGTAGCTGAGAG
>JAAYSP010000179.1 GCA_012518355.1 candidate division WS1 bacterium
ACTCGTCGCTCCGAACGCTAAGCCGCAGTCCGGGCGCGATTGCCCTGCGCCAGCGACACAAGCGGCTTTTGTGCGCCAACCGTGCGGACATGAACCATGGCACCACCAACTACGACTGTCACCGAACGGCCCTGATTGCCGCCGATATCTGAAGCCAATATGGGGATACCAAAATGCCTGAGCAACTCCTGGCTCATCTTGACATTGTTCTTGCCGATGTCGAGGTTCGACGGTCCAGTGAACTCGAACATCGCCGCCCCACCCACCAATGCACAGGCCAGGCGGGTGCCGTGTCCGGTACGCACTCTCATCATCTCAAACAGCTTCTCCAGGCCCTCATCCACATACCGTCCCGGCCGCTCGCCATCGCTATCGCGCAATCCTTTTCTTGTGGGCAACATCGCATGTATCGCCCCAACCGTAGTGGTGCGCCGGTCGTACAGGACGATAGCAACACACGAACCCAGCCCCAATGCCACGATCTCATCATCAGGGCGGCTGCTAACACACATTTCGCCGATACCAATAGACAGAGTCGCCACTTGTGCCTCCCACCCAGAGGTGCAATATGGCCCGATTAAGTGCCCAACCGCCTGCCGAAGCCGGTAAATTCAGCATACCGTGCTAACGCCCGACAGATGCGGGGGGCCGATGTCGTAACTGTATATCGGTTGTCACACCACCAGCCTTGAAGTCATCTGCCAAAGTCTACGGAGGCCACAAATGCCATCAGGCTTCGATGCAAGTGAGTTTTTCGAACTGTTCGTGGAAGAGGCCAGAGAACTCATCCAGTCGCTCGATGAAGCTGTCATAGCTCTGGAGCACCAGCCACAGGACTCCTCTCTCATCGAACAGATATTCCGTGCCGCGCATAGTCTGAAAGCTTCAGCAGCCAGCCAGGGCCTGGAGCAAATGTCACATATCAGCCATGCGATGGAAAACGTGTTCGATCTGATACGCAACAGCCGTCTGCAGGCAAACGCAGAGCTGGTAGACCTGTTGCTACGCGGTGTGGACGCACTGAAAGAACACCTGGGAAGTGCCATAGGTGGTCAGGTTGCGCCCGACCATGGCGAGTTGCTCACGTTGCTGCAAGATAATGCAGCCATAACGGATACCGAGCGAGCTACCGAAGCCGCCTCCGCGCCGGATCAGGTGGCCCCGGGCCCACCGGAAAACATGGAGCCTGGCCCCGAATGGGAACCAGGCACTCGTCAAATCACCATAACGCTGGATGAATGCTGCAGTATGCCTCTGGCGCGTGCGTGGCTCATCATCCAGCAGTTGCAGGGGCTGGGGCAGGTGGCAGCTACCAGCCCTTCGCTGGAGCAACTGCAAGAGGCCGATATCGAGTTCACCGACATCCATGTGTACATGCACTTCGACATGGATGTTGATACATTCACCGACACGGTACAGGCCTGGCCTGATGTGACGAAGGTTACGGTTATGGCAGATGATGGCGACAGTGGTGATGACCTGTTGCCTCTTAAGCCACTGGAGCGGCGTGTCGGCGCACACGATCGCCGACAGGGGCTTCCCGACACGCGGGAGAACCGTGTTGAGAGACGGAGCGGCACCCCGGACAGACGGCAAAGCGCGGGACATGGCACACTGCGAGTGAACGTCGAGCACATGGATGCACTGATGAATCTGGTTGGCGAGTTGGTGATAAACCGCACACGCCTGACAAACCTGACCCAAAATCTCAAATCCTGTCGGGGAGGAGACCTCGCTGTTCTTTCTCAGGAATTCGATCAGGTGGTCGGCAAACTGGGGATGGTGGTCACAGAAATCCAGGAGCGGGTGATGCAGACACGCATGGTGCCCGTGGCTCAACTGTTCGGTCGCTTCCCACGCTTGATCCGCGATGTCGCGCGGCGGGAAGACAAGCAAGTAGATCTGGTCATGGAGGGAGGAGAGACCGAACTGGACCGGTCGTTGATAGAAGACATAGTTGACCCTCTGACGCACCTGCTGCGCAACGCCGTGAGCCATGGCCTCGAGGCCACCGACGATCGCCATGCTGTGGGCAAATCATCCACTGGTACGGTACGGTTGAGTGCGCGCCAACAGCAAAACATGGTCGTCATCGAGGTGGGTGACGATGGCCGCGGCATTTCCGGCGAGAAGATCGCGGCTAAGGCTATAGACAAAGGACTACTCGCAGAACAGCAGACTGCGGCCATGAGTGAGCAGCAATTGCTCGAAATCATCTTCATGCCCGGCTTCAGCACGGTAGAAACTGTCAGTGACGTCTCCGGTCGAGGGGTAGGCATGGATGTCGTGAAGGCCAACATGGACAAGATCGGCGGCATGGTAGAGGTCAGTAGCCATCCGGGCCAGGGCACGACCATATCCCTCTACCTGCCTCTCACCCTGGCCATCATCCAGGGGCTGTTGGTTGTCAGCCATCAAGTGATATTTGCCCTACCGCTGCCATCGGTAGTGCGCATCCTGCGTGTCGAACAGCCCGATATCAGCCGGGTCAGTGGCAGGCCCATGATCGTGGTCGAAGATGAAGCACTGCCTCTGGTATCACTTTCAGAAGTCAGCGAGTTTCAAAAGTCTTCTGACCAGGATGCCGATAGAGTTATCGCAGTCGTCATCACTGATGGGCGGCAGAAAATCGGCCTGCTGGTAGATGAGGTGCGAGGCAACGAAGAGCTGGTCATCCAGCCGCTGGGCGAGCAGCTCAAAGGAGTGCGTGTAGTCAACGGTGCGGCCATACTGGGCGACGGCACTGTGGCACTCATCGCCGACGTGCCGATGCTCATGCGTCTGGTGAGCGGAAACGAGCGGCGTCCGGCCGCCTGAACCGACGTGCAATTCGCTGCCCTCAAGATGATGCCTACTACAAACGGGAGATGAACTGCGATGCCCACTGTGGCGTTCTCGGAACTGCAATTGGATGCTCTTAGCGAGATCGGGAACATAGGCGCAGGCAATGCTGGCACATCACTGGCCAAACTGACAAGTCAGGTGGTGACGTTAGCCGTGCCTGACACCCGGATAGTGAGCTTCGATCAGTTGCCTCTGGTCACTCAGACCGACGTAGAGAAGCCGCTGCTAGCCGCTTACGTGGCATTCGAAGGCCAGGCCAGTGGCTGTGTCCTGTTGCTACTCGGCGCTCAGCAGGCAGCGGCTCTGTTTGATCTACTGGGTCTACCTTTTGAGGGCAGTGTATTCGACGCTTCAGAACTGCACAGGTCAGCGGTAGCTGAGGTCGGCAACATCATCACATCCTCCTACCTCGCAGCTATGGGCAACTTCACCGGTCTGGAGCTGTTGCCCATGCCGCCGGGAGTGGCTGTTGGCATGGGGGGCGCCATACTCGACACGATCGCCGCCTATCTGGGGCAGTTTGCCGAAACGGGAATTGTGGTTCAAGTGCGAATCTACAGCACGGATGCTGACCTGGGCCTGGATCTGCTGATGATTCCCGAAGCAGCCAGTGTCCAGACCATGCTATCTGCTTTAGGCCTGTGCGAGATCACGCCAGGCTCGTAGGCGTCAGATGAACTGTGCACATGCCGTGACAACGGACAGTGGCTGTCCAGTTGCCGCCTGCTTGCTGGATTAGGAAAGAGAGACAAGCGCAAATGTCAACACCAATTCGCGTACTGATTGTCGATGATTCGAACTACGTACGCCTGGTCCTCAAACGCATGCTGTCGCAGGCACGAGGCATTGAAGTCGTGGGGCTTGCCACCGATGGCCTTGAAGCAGTTCACATGGCAGCCCGTCTGAAGCCCGACGTGATCACCCTGGACGTGGAGATGCCTCGACTGAACGGCCTGGAGGTTCTCCGACGAGTATTGCCCCGTAATCCAATTCCTGTCGTCATGCTGTCCAGTCTAACTCAGCAGGGTGCGGCAGTGACGTTGGAAGCTCTGGAGCTGGGGGCCGTAGACTTCATGGGCAAGCCTGGCAGTGCTGGTGTCCCTGACTTGAAATCCGTGGAACGTCAGTTGATTGCCAGGATACGTGGCGCGGCTAAGGCGCGGGTGCTCACTGCCACACCTAAGCGGCCTGTACTACAGAAGATGCCGGCGCTACCACGTACCAGAAGTGCCCGCAATCCAGTAATCCTGATCGCCGCCTCTACCGGCGGGCCCCATACACTTGCAGAGCTGTTGTCTGCGTTGCCGGCAAATTTGCCTGCATCTCTGGCAATCACCCAGCATATGCCGCCGGCGTTCACCGAAGCCCTGGCTGCGCGCCTGGATCGAGGCTCATCGCTGACAGTGCAGCAGGCCGCTGCAGGCGACGTGTTGGAGGCCGGTACCGCTCTACTGGCCCCCGGAGACTATCATATGATCATCGGCCCACATGGAATTGTGCACTTGTCTCAGGAGCCACCTGTTTGTGGCGTGCGGCCAGCCGCCAATCCGATGATGATCAGTGCTGCTACAAATTTACGCTGTCCACTGGTGGCGCTGATACTCACGGGGATGGGCAGTGATGGTGCGGAGGGGGCGGTGGCGGTCAAACAGGCAGGCGGCACAGTGATCGCACAGGACGAGCATACTTCAGTTATATACGGCATGCCACGCGCAGCCGCAGACACCGGTAGCTGTGACCATATAGCAGCTCTATATGATATCCCCGCTTTGCTCGTACAAGTGGTCAGCAAACTTGTCCAGATGCGCCAGCCGGTGCTGAGTGCGCAGGGAGGGTAGTCAGTTATGGCCGAGGAGTTTTTTGACGCCGAACAGTTCGAGCGTTTCAGCAAGGGAGTACTACACCTGTGGGATATTGACCTGAACAGCTATGGGCAACGCCAACTGCATCGGCGGCTGCGTTTCATGATGGAACGGGCCGGTGATGCTGATCTCGATGCCTTCTTGCAGCACCTAACGGAAGATCGAGAGCTGTCTGCCAAGCTGAAAGACCAGTTCACCATAAATGTCAGCGAGTTTTTCCGCGATGCGCACCTGTTTGCGCGCCTCGAGACCATGCTGCGGCCTGGTGGTCAGTGTCATGGCGCCCGAAGGGTCTGGAGTGCCGGCTGTTCATACGGAGCCGAGCCCTACAGTCTAGCCATGCTACTGACGGAATACACTGGCGGCAGCGACTGGCAGGTGATTGCCACTGACATAGACCACGGGGCTTTGAAGCAAGCGCGGGAAGGGCTGTTTTCGGAACGTGATGTGCGCAACGTGACTGCAGCTCGCCGCCGCAAATACTTCACCCGGACAGATGATGGCAAGTACGCCATCTCTCCGCAGCTACAGGCCAGAGTGAAGTTCGGCAAGCTGGATCTGCTCAAACCAAAAGGCAGACCACCAACTAACTGCGACCTGGTGCTTTGCCGCAATGTCATCATCTACTTCACTACCGAAGCCAAGCAACAGGTGCATAAGCTGCTGGCTTCGGCGTTGCGCCCCGGAGGAGTGCTCCTAATCGGTGCCACCGAAAGAGTACCGAACGCGCTTGATCTGGGCCTCAAAAGCATCAGCCCGTTCTTCTATGAACGGCAGGCCGCGTGAGGCAACCGGTGTGACCGGTGTGACCGGTGTGACCGGTGTGACCGGTGTGACCGGTGTGACCGGTGTGACCGGTGTGACCGGTGTAGCGGGTGTAGCGGGTGTAGCGGGTGTAGCGGGTGTAGCGGGTGTAGCGGGTGTAGCGGGTGTAGCGGGTGTAGCGGGTGTAGCGGGTGTAGCGGGTGTA
>JAAYSP010000212.1 GCA_012518355.1 candidate division WS1 bacterium
TGATGACGGCGCTGGCCACCATTTTTGCCATGATCCCACTTGCCCTGGGCTTCCGCTCCGGCAGCGAGATGTGGCAACCGATGGCAATTTCAGTCATCGGAGGGCTGGTCACTTCGACCTTGCTGACCCTGCTCGTGGTGCCGGTAGCCTACAGCCTCATGGATGGCCTATCTCGCAAAATTGGATGGCTGCTTCGGTTTGGAAAGGACTAGTTAGCATAGCGGTGAGGCTAAGACCGATCTGCAGGATAGCATGACTTCACCGCGATTGCCTGGAGGTGAGACAAGATGACCGATGGCAACGAATGTCAGAAGTGCATACTTTTGATGGTATGCGAGACCATGTTCGCCGAAAGAGTGGTGGAGCTACTCAACGAGGTCCAGGTGCCAGGATACACGCGTGTCGGAGGGGTCTCCGGAGTAGGGGAGACAGGCCGACATGAGGGCACCGCGATATGGCCAGGCACGAACACCGTCATCTTCAGTGCGCTGCCTGATGAGGGCATGGCGGATCTGATCATGAAAAAGGTCGAGAAAGTCATCACCGAACACTACGCCCGGCGCCCCGGATTCGCTGCTTTCAAGCTGGCTGGCAGCCAGTTGGACTAATTCGTGACGGTAGCTGGTTAGTAGGTCCAAAACAGCGTTCGTGTGAGGCGGCTTGTTGCCTAGATCGTGCTATAGAGCGCCACACGTCCGTTTGACGCGGATGTTTGGCGCTCACTTGTTGACGGCGGAGATTTAGCGTTCACTTGGTATGCTGCTACGGAGTAGTCTCCCGCATGGTCATATAGTGGGCGCATTCCTGCCGATTTGGCACGTAACACAACTGTGGACGTAACAAGATACGACGACAACGGCCAGACATGGTATCGGATCGTGTTCATGCGTCTCCGCCTGCGCGTGCTTCCGAGCGCTGTCGATCAGGTACCGCTCCGCTTCTGCGATCGACTGGTTCGTGACGAGGCGCCGCTTGAAACTATCTGTACGGTCGCGGTTTTGTGACTGCTCAATCTCCTGCCAGCCCTCACTCTCCAGGTTCTATCGAGCCATGAACGGTGTTGCGAAACTACAGAGGCGTTAGCGATATGTTTCGGCGCTCGACAAGAGATCGTGCGGTGCGATGGGCGGGATTTGATAGATGCTTCGAGATGGCGCGGGAGCGGGGTCTGATGGCTTTCATGCCCGGCCAGATGGCGTTGGCAGTATCAGTCTGCTGTACCAATTCGCAGACCGTTTGTGTAGGGACGCTGTTGTGCTATGATACAGTCCGTGCCGCACCATGGTACAGCGAGATACAGTGACCATATGAGTCGATAGGCTTTACGAGGTGATTATTGTGGCAACAAATCTTCGTTTCATTGCCGCCCTAACCCTGCTGGTGGTATTTTCCGCTCCGGTCTGGAGCGCACGAGCGCTGGTGACTACCGCTGCCAAAAGCGGAGTGCGTTGTGGCCCCAGTGCTGAGTATGCGCGGCTGACGGTGCTGCCTCCGCAGGTGCGTCTATGGGCCATCGGGCGCGAGGGCTCGTGGTATCAGGTCAAGTTGGCCGAGAATCTGGTGGGATGGGTGCAGAATTCTGATGTCCGCGAATTGGGAACGGACGTGACACTGCGCACCGCTCGGCTGACCGACATATCTGTCACCTCGCAGAATAACGGCGTCACCAGAGTGACCTTCTTCCTGAACGATCGCGTAGCATTTCGGATTCGCCAGTCGGTGTTTCCCTCTCAGCTAAAAGTAGATTTGTTCCGTTGCGCCGCGGCCCAAAACGGGCTCAAACAGTTTCCGGGTACATCCACGGTTCGCCCAAATCTGCCGCAACAGATGGCAACCGACTGGGTGGAGGTCACTCTCGACCTGCAAAACGTCCATCAAACCGGCTACCAGGCGTATTTTTCACAGGCGGGGCACCTCATCGTGGATATCAAGCCGCCGTTTGCCAGCGCTTCGGTGGCCGGTAAGCGCATAGCCATAGACCCCGGTCACGGTGGTATGGACAGTGGGGCAGTAGGGCCCACTCGATATCGCGAAAAGGATGCAAATCTGGCGATAAGTCAGATACTTAAGCGAGAGTTGATGGCCGCAGGTGCCGAGGCTGTTCTTACACGTGAAACTGATAAGGCTGTGGGCCCCGGAAGCCCGGCAGGGGCTGAACTTGAAGCACGTGTCGCTAAGAGCAAGGGTGCTGACCCCGACCTCTTCATCAGTGTACACAACAATGCAGTCGGCTCTGGAAGCGCGGCTACCGCATATGGAACCGAGACTTACTACTGGACCCCTATGAGCCAGCTTCTAGCGGCCAAAATCCAGCAAGAATTGGTGGCAGCACTGGGTACAAGAGATCGATTTGTGGGCTGGCAGCGTTTCTATGTACTCAGGGAAACTGACTGCCCAAGAGTGTTAGTGGAGTGTGCATTTATCAGCCATCCTGAAGAGGAAGTCAAGCTGAAGGACGCGGGATTTCAGGCACGGGCTGCTCGAGGAATTATTGCAGGTATTCAGGCCTATCTGGCTGCCGCAGTACAGCCGCCTACTGTAAGTCCTGCAGTTCCGGGGCTGGATCTGCTGTCCTCATCGCTGATTGGCCCCGAAGGCTGAGATTGAAGTGAACGCCTGGGCCTAACCTAAACAGAGATTGCTTGCTCAGAGGGGGCAGCAATCGTCATCACAGGCAGCCTCACAGTGAACGTGGTGTTGATGCCAGGCTGGGATTCAAATTCGATCACACCCCCGTGGTCGTCCTGTACGATGCGCTGACAGGAAAATAGCCCCAGACCGGTCCCCGTTTTCTTGGTACTATAAAACGGGTCGAAAATGTCTTGCTTGGTGTCAGCGGGGATGCCTGGACCGTTATCGGTAAAACTGATTACAACCTCGTCCTGATCCTGATAGGTTCGTATAGTCAGTTCAGGATTTTTTGTCCCCTGTAGCGCTTCGACCGCGTTCAGACACAGATTCAGAAATACCCGGTCCATCTGAGTCTCGTCAACCATCACCTCGGGCAGTCCCTCCTCCAGATGCTGGCAGACGCGCACTCGACGGTGATTGAATTCAGTGTTCAGAAGAGAGAGTGTGCTTGTCGCTACAGTGTTGATATTGGCGGGTTTGAGGCGCATTTTTTCCACATGGGAGAACGACATCAGTCTCTCAGCCAGGGCGGCAAGCCGCTTGGTCTGGCGCCGTACTACCTCTTCAGATTCGCTGTCCACGTCTGTATCAGCCAGCATCAGGTCAATCAGGGGCTGCAACGGCGTCACTATGTTGATCATGTCATGGGCAACAGTGGCGGCCAGTGCCCCGATAGTGGACAGAGTCTGCGACCTGAGCAGCTGTTCCTGGGCAGACTGCAGGTCTTCGTATGCGTTGCGTAAATCAGTAAATAGTTGAGCGTTTACAATGGCTACTGATGCCTGAGTTGCCACGCTTGCCAACAAATCGGCGTCACCTTCGCCAAATACGTGGGTTGCCGAGGTGCTGTCGAGGTAGATCACGCCCAAGACATCGTTCTTGTGCACCAACGGCGCACAAACCGCGGAACGGATTCGCAAGTCGTGAACACTGGCCAGACCCTGGAAGCGCTCGTCACTCATCGCGTCGGTAGTCATGATGGTCAGGCGCTCCTGCATGGCCTTGTTGACCATGTGTCGAGAGATGGCCACTTGTGTGGCATCGATCTCGATGTCGGGACGCCAACGGGCCACTCTGGGCGCCAGGTCACCGCTGCCAGGGTCGAGTAGCAGGAGGAATGCACGCTCGGCCGGCAGGCTGTCCATCACAGCATCCATAATCGTGTTGCCCAGTTCGACTACGTCTAGAGTTGACCCGAGTGCCTGGCCGACGCGTTGGTATACCTGCAGATAACGCAGGGGTGCGCTCATCTCTCGTTGGGCATCGGCGTCGCCGCCGGCGGCAACCGAATAGACAACACTGTCGGCGTGAAAAGGCTTGTCTCCGGTATCATCGAGGCGGACAGACTGCAGCGCCTCAGTTCCAGCCGTGTCTTCCTGCTTGATTTCCAGAGTCATCCAGGTTCTGCCCATACGGAAGCGGTCGTTTGGGCGCAATACTGCCGGCGTGTTGATACGCCTTTGGCCAACGAAAGTGCCGTTGACGCTACCCAGATCTTCCAAAAGCCACACATCTTCGGACTGCTGTGTCAGCCGGGCGTGAGAGCGCGAGATGCGTGGATCAAGAGGGAGACAGATGTCGTTGTCGGATCTGCGCCCGAGTGTAAGTGTAGGCCCCTTGAGGAGAAATCGGGTACCTTCCATCTCGCCGCCGAGAATGACCAGCTCCATGCTTCTCACCGCCTTGGTCGATTTGGGATATGGCAGTCATCGGCAAAATCCGGTGACTGTTAGAATCGCAATTGCACCGATTCGGCACCAGTACCAATTGTACCGATGACAAAGCACTGCTGCCCTGCCGCAGTGAGAGCCTGAGTCCACTCATCCACGTCTTCGGGTGCCAGGACTATCGCCATCCCGAGCCCCATGTTGAAGGTGCGATACATTTCGTCTGTCTGCACCTGAGCAGCAGTTTGGATCATGGTGAAGACGGGCGGCACCGGGACGGCAGCACTGTCCAACTGTGCGTTCATACCGGCTGGTAACAGCCGCGCGATGTTGTCATACCATCCGCCACCGGTGATGTGCGCTATACCTTTTGGCTGGCCCAGGCTGGATGGCTGGGTGCCTTGTCCAAGCAGGGGCACCAGATCCTGACAATAGAGACGTGTAGGCTTAAGCAACTCCTCACCAAGACTACAACCCAACTCTTGTATGTGCTGATCAAGGCGATAGCCGGCCATCTCAAGAAGCGCTTTTCTGGCCAGCGAATAACCGTTGCTGTGCAAGCCCGAGGAGGCAAGCCCCAGTACCACGTCATCGGGACGGATCTCCGAACCATCCACTATCTGTTCTCTCTCGACTATTCCAACTGCGAAGCCAACCAGATCATATTCGCCATCCGCGTACATGCCGGGCAGCTCCGCCAGTTCACCACCCAGAAGCGCGCATCCTGCCCTGGCACACGCTGCAGCGACACCCTCGATGATCTGGGTTGCAGTCTCTTGCCTCAACTTGCCGATGCCCAGGTAATCCAGGAAAAACAGTGGGCGAGCGCCCATGCAGACGATGTCGTCCACGTTCATGGCCACCAGGTCCTGGCCGACAGTATCATGTTTGTCGAGTACAAAGGCAATCTTGAGCTTGGTGCCCACGCCATCGGTACCCGACACCAATACAGGGTCATGATAGCCCTGCCCCAGTGCGAACATGCCTCCAAAATCGGCGAGCCCACGGAGGACCGATGGCCCGTGTGTAGCTCGTATGGCGCCCTGCACCCGCCGAAGGGTCTCGTCTGCTGCATTGATGTTGACCCCGGCATCGGCGTAGGTAGTCCTTTTGTTCACAGCAATGGCACCTCCCGGCTATGCCTTCGCAACGTCTTGTTCATAGAGCCGGCCTTCTCCTGCCGGTTCGCTAGCCTTAGCCGCCTTGAGTTCACGAGGAATGGGTATGGGATAGTGGTTGTCAAAGCAGGCAGTACAGAAGTTGTTTTTCGGTAGCCCCACCGCAGTGATCAGATTTTTCATATCCAGGTATTCGAGACTGTCAGCGCCCAGATGCTCTCTGATGTCTTCCACCGACATCCGCGCAGCGATCAGCTCATCTACTCTTGCAGATGTGTCTACACCATAGTAGCAGCCGTATCTGATGGGGGGACAGTTGATGCGCAAGTGAATCTCTCGTGCTCCTGCATCGCGCAGTAGCTGTATTTCAGGCCCGGTGGTTGTGCCGCGTACGATGGAATCGTCTACCACAACCAGTCGCTTGCCGCTAACTGCCTCCTTCAGTGGTGACAGTTTCATCTTGACGCCTAACTCACGCAGACGTTGGTCAGGCGCTATGAAGGTACGGTGTATGTAGCGATTCTTTATGAAGCCCTCTCCATAGGGGATTTTTGCCACTTGGGCATAGCCCATGGCATGAGGGATAGCGCTTTCAGGCACGGGTATGACCAGGTCCGCGTCTACTGGCGCTTGCTGGGCCAGGAGGTGCCCCATGCGTTGACGCGACATGTATACCGATCGGCCGTAAATATGGCTATCGGGCCGGGCAAAGTAGATGAATTCGAAAATACAGCACGCTTTTCGTGTGGGTTCGATTACTTGTCGTGAAGTCAGCCCGTTGGCATCTATAGTGACCATCTCACCGGGCTCAACTTCGCGTACGAAATCAGCCCCTACAGTGTGCAATGCACAGGTCTCGGAGGCGACCACCCATCGGTTTTCGCTCAGGCGGCCAATACACAGGGGTCGAACTCCATAGGGGTCGCGAACTGCGATGATGCGGCGGGGTGCCAACAACACCAGCGAGTAGGCACCCTCAATCTGGCCCATCATCTGCACTATTGCGTCTTCAAGCGTATCGGCGTCGGAGCGTGACAGAAGTGCGGCCATGACCCCTGCATCACTGTTGCCATCGGGTTGCGCACCGACTGCAGCCAACTGTTCATAGAGAGCTTGGGCGTTGAGCAGATTTCCATTGTGACCGATAGCAAACGGACCGAAGCGGCCTCTGCCAAGCGTGGGCTCAGCGTTGGCGACTACGCTAGTACCACTTGGTGCGTACCGGACATGACCAAGGGCTACGTCCCCGATAAGATTGCGCAAGGTCTGTTCGCTGAAAACCTGAAATGCCAGGCCTGCCGCTTTATGTAACTGCATGCCTTCGAGCGGATGCCACGCAGCTATGCCGGCACTCTCCTGGCCGCGATGTTGCAGTGCAAAAAGGCCAAAGTAGGTGATGCGGGATACTTCTTCGCCGGGGGCGTAAATCCCGAACACTCCGCACGCGTCACCCCAGTCCAGAGGGCATTGGCCACGGTGACAGCCATCGCAGTCAACATGAGTGCTTTGGCCCTGTAGCCGTGGCTGTTGGAGTTTCATCGAGTTTATCACTCCGTAATTGGAGGTAGTCGGTACTTCAAGTGGATTTCTCCTGTATCGCCCTCGACTTTTCCAGCACTCCGGTTGCCATGTTGCGGCGATAAGCAACAAGTCTCTCGGCCAGGTCGGTGTTGGACAGTGCCAGTAGCTGCACTGCAAGCAGACCTGCGTTGGTGGCAGCGTCTATGCCAACGGTAGCCACTGGGATGCCGGGTGGCATCTGGACGATAGCGTACAGTGCGTCAGTCCCCTGCAAAGCAGAGCCGCTGAGTGGGACGCCGATGACCGGTAGGGTGGTATACGCAGCCACCACTCCGGGCAGTGCAGCTGCCATGCCCGCGCCGGCGATGAAGACTGACACCCCGCGCTCCGGAGCGCTGCGCACCAGCTCAGCTACCAGATCGGGCGTGCGGTGCGCCGAAGCGACGGCCACCTCATAAGTGACGTCGAATTGCTTGAGGATGTCGACGGCTTTGCTCATGATGACGAAATCTGAATCACTGCCCATGAGCACAGACACTTGCGACACACGTCCACCTACGTTCATCCGTCGAGGCAATCGGAGCGAACTCGCCAACCGATGTCTCGCCTGTAGTACATGCCTTCGAAGCGTATCTTCTCCATCGCAGCATAAGCCCGATTGAACGCTTCATCATAATCGGCGCCCAGTGCAGTTACGGCCAGTACTCTGCCGCCGGCGGTGTAGTAGCGGCCGTCCTCACAGGCAGTACCGGCATGGTACACATGTATCTGTGGTTCAGCAGCAGCGTCTTCCAGACCGGTGATTAGTTTGCCTTTTTCATACTGCTGAGGATAGCCAGCAGAGGCAGCTACCACGCAAGCGGCGACCTGGTCGGACCATTGGAGGTTGATCCGCGCGAGGTTGCCTTCGGCAGTCGCTGCTAGCACCTCGAGAAGGTCGCTTTGCAGGCGCGGGATGACCACCTGAGCTTCCGGATCACCGAAGCGGCAGTTGTATTCGATGAGTTCTGGCCCCTGGTCGGTGAGGATGCAGCCGGCGTATAGTGTACCGGTGTATGGAGCCCCCTCTGCTGCCATAGCCTGGACTGTCGGGACGACGACACTATCCACGATTTGCTGCTGCAGGTTGTCATCCACCGCGGGGACTGGCGAATAACAGCCCATGCCTCCGGTGTTGGCACCGGTGTCACCCTCACCGATGCGCTTATGGTCTTGAGAGGGGACCATGGGCAAAACAGCTTTGCCATCGGTGAATACTTTGATGGTGCACTCTTCACCGATCAGGCACTGTTCTATCACCACTCTGTTTCCGGCTGCTCCGAAGAGGCGCCTGACCATCACATCGTCCACAAACTGCTCTGCCTCTTCGATGGTGTCGCACACCTTGACGCCTTTGCCGAGCGCATCGCCATCGGCTTTCACCACGATGGGAGCGCCCTGTTCTCGCACGTAAGCTTTGGCCGCCTCAGGGCTATCGAAGACTGCGAATTCCTTGTCTGAAAGCCCATGTCTGGCCAACAACTCAGCGGTGAAAGCCTTGGAACCCTCGAGCCGAGCGGCTGCCGCACTGGGACCGAAAACTAGTCTTCCTTGAGCTCTCAATCGATCAGCCAGGCCCATGATGAGAGGTCTCTCGGGGCCAATGACCACCAGATCCACCTGTTTTTCTTCAGCGAAACGGCATAGGGCGTCAATATCTTCCGTCTGGATTTCAACACTGTGAGCGACCTGTGCGATGCCTGCGTTTCCAGGTGCGCAGTACAGTCGCCCTAGCAGAGGGCTGCGGCTGATTGCGTCTGCCAGAGCATGCTCACGGCCCCCGCTTCCGACAAGTAGCACTTTCATGGAATCCCACTCGTTCCTGCATGGCGGTCTATATCAACGAAAAGCCGATACCTTTTGTCGAACATCACTTTGATATCTCCGATGGGACCGTTACGATGCTTGGCGATGATTATCTCAGCCTCATCCGGTTCATTTTCGTTCAGCCGCCTCTCCGTCGCAGTCACATGCTCAGCGCCTTCTTCCTGCCCCTGTTCGCGCTGCCGGTAGTAGTTGGGCCGGTACAGGAAGCTCACCAGATCAGCTTCAGCTTCGATCGAGCCACTTTCTGCCAGATCGGACAGAACCGGTCGTTTCTCCTCCCGGGTCTCCACCCGTCTGCTAAGCTGCGAGAGTGCGACCACGGGCACGTCCAGTTCGCGGGCTATGCCTTTGAGCGCCCGTGCAACCTTGGCGACCTCTTGATGACGTGTCTCATAGGGGGCGCTTGAGTCGCCTCCAATTAACTGCAAGTAGTCTATTATGAGTAGGCCGATATCTGCCTGGGATTTGAGCCGTCGAGCTTTGGAGCGAAGCTCCAGTATGGGCAGACCTGGAGTGTCATCTATGAAGATCTTGGCCTCGGCTAACCAGCCGCAAGTTTGCCCGATACGGTCCCAGTCAGTTTCGTTGACAAGACCGTGACGCAGTCTCCAGGAGTCGACATTTGCCTGGCTGCACAGCATCGCCTCAGTAAGCATCATCTTCGACATTTCTAGACTGAAGATGCCCACCGGCACCTGCTCACGTGTTGCAGCGTGGACGCATATGTTATTGATCGCCAGAGATGTCTTGCCCATGGATGGGCGACCTGCGATGATTATGAAGTCGCCATTTTGCAGTCCGTGGGTGAGATCATCGAGGTCACGAATGCCAGTGCCTACTCCTGATAGGGCTCCTTTGTGCCTGTATGCATCATCGAGTCTGGTGAAAGTGGCATCTAGCAACGGCCCGATAGGGGTGAAGTCTCCGGTGACCCGCCGTTGTGCGAGGTTGAAGATCTTGGTCTCTGCTTTGTCAAGCAGACTACCTACGTCCTCCGGATTTTCGAAGGCCATGGCCTGGATATCGGCACCGGCTCCGATAAGTCTGCGTAGAACCGCTTTTTCAGCGACTATGGAGGCGTAGAGGGCGATTCGAGCCGCAGTTGGCACTTCGTTCATCAACGCACCCAGGTACTCGTTGCCCCCGACATCCTCCAGCTGTTCAGCACGACGCAATTCGGCGGTTACGGTGATCAGATCCACCGGTTCGCTGCGGTCTCCAACACGCTTCATTGCCGCAAAAATGAGACGATGTGCTTCCCGATAGAAGTCCTCAGCCTCCACGATGCCGAAGGCCAGGCTGGCGGCTTCGTCAGTTATCAGCATCGCTCCCAGGGTGGCTTGTTCAGCATCAAGATCCTGGGGCGGCAAGCGATCAGGCACGGTCGACATTCTCTCCTCATCGTCAAGTGGAGTTTTCTGGTATACACAACACGGTGTACAAATCTATCACTGCCGAGGCCCGATTAGGTCGGGTCAGCATCCTCGCTAGTTGCCTCAGCAGTTGGCTGATCTGAAGCTGCAGCCTCCTCCTCGGTCTGGGTTTCAGGCTGTTCGGAGCCTTCGGTCTCGACTTGATCTTCCGCAGCAGTCTCAGATACAACGTCTGCGTCATCTTCTGTAGCAGCCTCAGATGCAGCAACGTCTGCATCATCTTCCGCAGCAGCCTCAGATGCGACGTCTGCATCGGTTTGAGTTTCGTCGGCAGCAAGCTCGTCCTGCTCGTCTTCCTTCGGAGCACGGTCGGGCACGACTGAGACCGGCAATTCAGCGCGAACGTCCTTATACAGACGGGCACTTATCAGGTAGTCGCCCAGGAGCCGTATGGGCTCAGGGATCTCGATATCGCGTCGGTCGATCGCCAGCTCCAACTGTTCCTGAGCTGCCGCAGCGATCTGTTGGGCGGTGACTTGACCGTGCAGTCTCTGTCCTTCGCCGACAGTGGCTTTTACCACCACTGCCTTCTGGGCCAGATCTTGCGCTAGAGACGCAGCACGGTCGCGCTTCTCTTGATCGCGGCGCTCGATAGCTGAGCGACGCTCATCTAGCTCTCGCAGCGCACCCTTGCTGGCTTTCACGGCCAGACCGCGGGGTATCAGGTAGTTGCGGGCGTAGCCGTCCGCGACCTCTGCCACTTCACCTTCGTGGGCAACTCGCTCCACATCGTGCAAAAATATAACTCGCATGTACATGTCCTCCTGAAATCGGGATACGCCGGCACGTGTGCAGACATATCACGCCTGACAGCCCGTCCGAAATCCCCGGCTTCGCCCTGGTTTGCTGTGTTTGGCCACGTCCGCAGCAGCGGCCATTGAAGTAGTATTAACGCGGATTTGCGTCCTTAGATTGTCTGAAATGGTAGCGCAGCCCCACAAATGGATCGGTGCCTGATAAGACCTCATGAGCTCCGATGGTCAGATCCAGAGATGGTCGCATATGGTAGCGCAGTCGCATGTCAAACTTATGATTGTCAGGGTCCCACAGGTCCAGTTCGGCGTTGAACCGGCTCGACAGCCGCCGGTCATAGCCAATCGCCGGTTTGCCTGCGTATATGCCCATCCTGATGTTGTCAAAGCCAGACATGGGCATGGATTTTTGCAGCGTTAGCTTGTCAGTATCGCCGATATTGTGGATACCGATTCGCCAAAAATCGCGCTCCTTAGAACTGTAATACAAGTCTGCTGTCAAATCGGCTCTGAAGCCATGGTTTGAACCAACCAGAGTGTCTATCATTGTGTCTACCTTGCGGGGGCGCAAGGCAGATACCGCACCGCTTAACCGGTCCATAGTACTGTCCACCCGGTCCAGCGATGTTGAGGCTTTTGCGCCAACCTCGGCGGCCTGTTCCATGGTTTCTCGGGTCTTCGCCATGGAAACTTTGAGATTATCGGTCAATTCAGGGTCAGTCAGCACCTCTCTGACATGCCCGCTGACTTCAGCCAGGTCAGAAGCTGCCTGACGGAGTTGAGCCATCGCTTCTCGCATATCCTGACCGACACCCTGATCATCGCTGACTAGCCGGTTGGCTTGCTCTGTCAATCCCGCCAGATTTTCCGTGGCCGCTCCCAAGTTTATCATAGCTTGTTCGAGCTGAGCTGTCAGGTCCGGATCTGCCAGGACCTGGGCCAGGTTCTGAGTGACAGCTTTGATATCCTCGGTGGATGTAGCGATATTACCGGATGCCAGGGCTATATTTTTCGGGACCGGCGAAGTTGCGACGACTCCCTGGACCAGTAGCGTAGTTGTGTTCAGTGTTTGTGAAGCGGCTGACAGATTGCGAGCCATTTCAGCGATCTCAGGGCGAGCCTGGTCAGACATGGCTGCCAAATTACGCGCGAAGTGCAGAGCCTGTCCAGACACGGCATCGGCCTGTGCGGTAAGGGAGATGACATTGCGCACAATCTGATCAATTTGCATGGCTCGTTCTGGCCCGACGAAGGTCTGTTCGATGTTATGCAGCGTACGTTTGGCTGCTGCCATCAGGTCCTGCGCGTCCTCTGGAAGTCCGCTGAGGCCGGCCAGTCCTGCGCCGGCGACGTGGCTACCGTCAGCCAGTCGCGTCTTGTGCCTTGATGCGCTTCTTGCTATCGATATGTACTTATCGCCGATGACGGCTCCCTGCTCTACGTAGTAGGCATCATCTTCGTACAGTATTACGTCACGATTGATAGACATTACGACCTGTGCAGAGCGCCCGGGAAAGTCCACGTGATCTTCAAGAACGATCCGCAGCACTCGGCCAATCCTGACGCCGCTAAGACGCACCTCAGTCCCAGTTTGCAGACCCGCAACGTTGACGAAGTGAGCGGTGACAGTTTGACTGGACCAACGCCCCATATAGTCGCTCAGAAAGATGAATACGACCGCGACCAGTGCCGCTGTGGCTATGAAGAAGGCGCCAACCCTGACTTCATTTTGCAATGGCCGATCACCTCAGTCGGCGACACTCGCTGCGGGCGTCTGGGGACATAGCTCAGCTAGACCCGTCCTGTCTCCGCTTATGAACTGCCGGACTCGGTCATCTTCGTGCAGCAGTAGCTGCTCGGGAGTGCCAAGGGCAGCGACGGTCTGATCGGCAATCATCATCACACGGTCTGCTATGGCAAACAGTCGGGTTACCTCGTGGGTAACTACTATTGATGTCGTGCCATATCGTTTGCCCAACTGCAGGATCAAAGTGTTGATTTGTCCGCCGATGAGGGGATCCAGTCCGCTGGTGGGCTCATCATACAGCACAATTGCAGGTTGCATGGCGAGAGCACGTGCGATCCCCACCCGTTTCTTCATCCCACCGGACAGATCCGCTGGCATGTATTCTGCAAACTCACCCAGTTCTACTGTTTCCAGCAACTCTTGCACTGTACTGGCGATCTGGTCAGGCTTGCCTCGACGGTGATGTTTCAGCCCGAAGGCTACGTTTTCAGCCACTGTCATCGAGTCAAACAGCGCAGCCTGCTGGAAGCACATACCCATCTTCATACGAACTCGGTTGAGTTCGTCTTCCGCCTTGCCTACGATCGATTCGCCGTCGATTTCTATCTGCCCGGAGGTGGCCGGAATTAGCCCCATCAGGCACCGTAGCAGGGTGCTTTTGCCTGATCCGGACATGCCCATCACACCGAACAGCTCTCCAGCGAATACCTCGAAGCTGACATCATTCAGTATACGGCGTCCGTCAACCTCATACGCCAGGTCGATGACACGCACCATCGGTTCAGCATTTAGGGCCGCCGCAGTATGGTTCATGGCTCATCTGGGAAACAAGAACGTTGTCAGCACGAGATTAGCAGCATATATCAGCATGATGCAGTAGACCACGGAACGGGTTGTCGCCTGCCCGACCGCCTCAGAAGCCATCTTGCAGCTCAGGCCCTGCTGACAGCTAACTACGGCTATGATGATGGCGAAGCCGTAAGACTTGAGAATGCCGGCTATGACAGTCCATAGTTCCAGGTTGCCGGGTATGTTGGTAAGGTACGCATAGGCATTCATGTAGGGCGCTGCCAACGCCAACAAATAGCCGCCCATAACACCGACGGTATTGCCCATCAATACCAGTATTGGCACCATCACCAGAGCCGCGATGTATCTGGGTGTCACCAGATAATCCACCGGATTTACTGACATGGCTCGTAAGGCGTCGATCTGCTCGGTCACCTTCATGGTACCGAGCTCGGCGGTCATCGCAGATCCGGCACGCGCCGAAATCACGATTGAAGTCATAACAGGCCCTAGTTCTCGGCAGATGGTCTCGGCAACTACCCAACCGACGAGGCCTGCAGCACCTAATTTGGTGGCCTGAATTGCGGCATGGTATGCCAAAACCATGCCGGAAAAAAACATTGTAACCGCCACGATTGGCAGGGAGTTGACCCCAAGATGCGCCATTTGCGTGACGGTTGTCGCATACGCAACGCGGCCTCTTAGTACGCCCCACAGTACGCGGTTGTGGAGCAGTACGTTGGCACCCAGAAACCGCAGCAACTCTATTACGTACCGCCCGGCCCAAGCAAACAAGTCACCGTGCTCCCAGTCGGTTGCAGGCCGAGACAGCCTGCTATAAGTTCACCGACACAATTGGCTGCCCTCCGTTCGGGCCACGCAGTTGCGTTCGGCGGTAACTCCGCAGCACGGCTCAGCACACTGACATTGGCGGTGGATGACTGAATGGCGGGCGGAAACCGAAATGAACTAGACAGGATGTCGTGGCTACCTGGCCGTCTTTACGAATTGAAGATGCAAAATCGAGGCCTCACCACCCGGCCGCCACTTACAAGCAGTTAACGGAATTATATAGCAGCCCAAAACGAGTGTCAAGCAGCCTCGCTGTCGTTGGTTAGGCCGCTTCAGAGCTGCTTGCACTCACTTATGGGCGGCATTCTGAAGCTTTTATTTGCCGAGGAGTGCAATTGTGCCGGGATATTCAGCATCAAATAGCCTCACCGATTGAGCTGCCCTGCGGTATCGTAACCTGCTAAGGTTCGCTCATTGATCGATAGAAAAGCGTAAACACAAGGAAAATGGGAATACTGTAAATGCTATGACACATAAGTAAAACACGCCCTTGGACTGGGAGAATTAGGTGCGTTCAACGGATTGGGAGGAGGAGGGGGCACGGTGGTTTCACGAAGCACCGGGGCAGACAAGCCCAGGTCGGTTGCATCGCGCAAATACTCGTCTGTAGTGTTGCCCCGACGATGGGCCAGACGGCTTAGTAGCGCCATCGGAGTAGTTGTAGGAGCGTGTGCAGGAGTTCTCTACGCGCGTGCCATGTCCACCCAGGGCGGGTGGGCAATACTTGCGATTGGAGGCCTGGGGGGAGCAGCACTCGGGTTTCTGGCGGTGGCCATCCCCCGGGTAGCACTGCATTACCTGCTCAGAGAATGGTATCGGACCGTTGCTGGCCACTGGAGAGCAGTGGTAAGACAGCGTGCCGAACGTGCCAGACGGCAGCTACAGCGGGAAGACAGCTCGCCCACATCAATACTCGATCTGGGAATAGCCAGCCATCTACTCGGACGCAACCAGGAGGCAGCCGAACACCTGCGCCAAACATCTTCTGATGACCTCCCATCTGCCCGAAATGCTCTGGCGGTGGCTGAAGCTGCGGAAGGGCACTGGGTACAAGCAGTACATGCTCTTGCCGAAGCACTTGAGATGCAGTCGGATTACTCACTGGCTCTGCACAACCTGATACCTATGTTGGCTCAGGTGCCACGGGATGTGGAGCTGCCTGCCGCCCTGGCCAGTGCTGTCGAACGCGCAGACAGCGGAGCTAGAAACAACATTGCGGTCGCACTCATGCTGCAGGACAATCTGACGGATGCACGCGAACAGTTGCAGCTGGCTCTAGCGCAGCAAGCGCTGCATCCTGCGGTCCACGCCAACCTGGCAGTGTTGGCCTTCTGGGAGGGCGATGTTGAAACAGCGGTGACGAATCTTGCCGCAGCGGCTCAATTTGCGCCAACAGACGCTGCCATACTGAGCAACCTTGGTGGCGTCCTATCCATCGCCGGGGACTATCGCGCAGCGGAAACGGTACTCACGCGAGCCCAGAGACTTGATGCGAGACAGTTGGGGGCGATCATAAACCACAGTTGTCTGCTTCTTCAGACTGGCAGTATCGAACTTGCGATGGAAAAGTTGGCCCATATCCCATCCGATCACCGGCTGGCAGCGATAGCAGCTTACGATGCAGCCGTGGCATCAGCATCCGCCCGGGAATGGGAGAAGGCGCGGGAGTATGCTGGGCAGGCATTGGCAGACAAACCGGATGATCCGAGGGTGCTATCCACTATCGGCGCCATTCACTGGCATCTTAGAGACTATGAGCAGGCCGACACGTGCCTGCTCAAAGCTGTGGAGTTGGCACCCAGAAATCTTCAGGTGGTGCTTAACGCCGTTCGTACGGCGTTATCGGCCGGCCGCGAGGCCGCAGCGCTGGAGCTTATAGAAGATATGCCTGATGACGCGTTGGGGCCAGATGGAGGCGGCTTTGACCTCGGTGTTGGCTGGCTGCTTGTAGCTCTGGGACGACGCAAGCCAGAGATGAATCGAACGGAAATGGACCTGTATAGGGCAGCAGTGAAACAAGCGATGACCGCTTTCGAGGAAACGGTGAGCGCTAAACAGGGGCCAGTTGCCCCCGCGCACTTCAACCTGGGGCTGGCCAATTGTCTGCTGGAGGAATACGAAGCTGCCGGTGAGCATTTCGAAGCCTCCGCAAAACTGGAACAGGATGAGGAACAGGATGAGTCGGTAGCGCACTTCTGTGCTGGAACTGCATTCGCCACGGCCGGTTTCAGGATCCAGACGGAAAGAAGCGTGGCTGACGAATTGGTCCCTGAAGCGCGGCAGCTTCTGCGCAGGGCACGACAGCATCTGCTGCAGGCAGGAGAATATCATTCAGCGACCGCTGATGTCTTCAGCAATCTGGGCACCGTCTGCTACCAGTTGGGACAAATGGAGGAGGCGATGAAGGCACTGCGGCGACTGGTGCAATTGGAGTCCAGCGCGGCGGCCAACAACAGTATTGCTCTAGCATTTGCGCGACAGGGGCAGGACTTGACCCACCAGGCCCATGTTAGGCGCACCACCGGCCAGTCCACGTCTGAGGTGCTCAACGATGCGCGCCGTCTAATCTCCTCGGCCGTTCACTATTTCGCACAGGCTTTACAGTTCGATCCGCTCAACCCAGTGTTGCATAGCAACATGGGCCTGGCGTACATGCTTCGTAACGGCCCCGGAGACCTGGAAAATGCACTCCATCACTGGCACCAGATGCGTGCTGCAGGCGATGCCTGGGCGGAACGCCAGTTTGCCCGGATGATGCAGGTGATGGAAAATCAGCAGACCGCACGGGCTCAGTTTCATGACATCGGTCGAGGACTGCGACCGATCGAGGTCGAGGCTCACGTGCGACGCATGCCACCGGTCGCGGGAGCACCCATTTATGTAGTCGAACCGGTCATGGAAGATGGGTTGTGGGAGCTGGAGACAGCCCATCGCGATTTGCGAATCGCGTTACGGGCGCGTCACCGCCTCGATCTGCTGGAGAAACGAATGCAGCGCCTGTCTATATAGCGTATAGTATAGCCCCGACCCCGGCCGGAGCAGCTCGACCGGGGTCGTCAATGCAGTCTGAGTTACAGCCTGGGCTGTTTTAGCGGCTGATTGCATCCAGTTCGGCCAGCTCTTCAGCAGTCAACTCTACGTTGAAAGCGGTACCGTTGTCTTCCAGATGCTCCAGCTTGGTCACTCCTGCGATGACCGAGCCTATCTGCTCGTGAGACAGCAGCCAGGCTATGGCAAGTTGGGCAGAAGAGCACCCCTTCTTCTCTGCCATGCGAGCGACTTCGGCTGCCAGTTTGAGACCCTTCTCGGTGAGGAAGCGTGGGCCGATGCCTTCGGTAGTCAGCCGTCCCTCTACCTGATCCAGGTTGTCTGCGGTGTAGCGCCCCGTCAGTAGGCCACCGGCCAGTGGGAAGAATGGTACGATGCTGAGCCCGGTTTCCTTGCAGAAGTCCAGGAAGGCCTGTTCATCGCCGGCTTCGTCTGCCGCCACCGCACCTCGCTCGGCCAGGCTATAGCAGTTTTCTACTGCCACGATCATGCGAGACGCATCCTTGCCCACCTGTCGCATCACTTCCATGACTGCACGGGTCTGTTCGGCGCTGTGGTTCGATACAGCCACGTAGCGCACCTTGCCCTGGGTAATCAGATCATCCATGGTTGACCAGGTTTCTTCAAGTGGCGTGATCCAATCAGTCTTGCCCACGCCGATACCTGACCAGGTGTGAGCACTGTGCAGATATAGGAGGTCGATGCGATCAGTCTGCATTTTTTGCAGGCAGTGTTCTACTTCTCGCATCAGGTAAATTCGTGATGCCCCGATTTGGTTAGGGGTAAATGCCGTAGAGTTTGTCGGATACGACCCGAGTTCATGCTCCTGGCGGTGGTGGTTGCTGACTTTTGTCGCCAGCATCACCTGGTCGCGAACTATGCTTGGACGCCGAGAGAAGTACTGGCCCAACAGGCGTTCGGAATTGCCAGAGCCAGCGTTGTAGGAGTTGGCAGTGTCCCAGTGGAACACTCCCATCTCCAGTGCGCGGTCGAGTATCTGGAAACCCAGGTGCTCGCCCACCCGTGAGCCGTCATACTCCGGATAGCCCCACTTCCAAAGCCCGAGGCCGATCTCAGATACCCACAATCCTGAATTGCCCAGACGTCGGCAGGGCATGCCGCGAAACTCGATTGTCTTGGCCATGGTAAAACCCCCATGCTTGGTGTTGAGAAGTCGGTTGTGTACGAATTTTCCTCAAATTCGTCAGTGCTCTCGGGAATCCCTCCAAATCTAGTGACCAGGCTAAAGCACTTTCATACACACTTGCAACTGCCGTCACTAAGTCGGTGTATGATACCCGGTGAAGAAGGTAGGTGGGGCTGGCATTTGGAACAGTATCTCACGCATTTCGTTGTGGCAGCGGAGACGTGAGGGAGATTGCTACAGAGAACGAATGCGGACGCTTTACGGCTTTTGGGCGGATCGTGTCGCATGCGATCGCCACAACAGTCAGCAGATGTCTTACGTGAGGAATCGGGGATGCGGGAGTTGGCGGCATAGCATTCTGCTCCGGCCGTGCACTGTCTCCTGAAATCCTCGTGATATAGTACGGATAATTGCCCGAGATGAAGTGAGGTGTCGCAGTATGGCTCGACAGCCAGTCAACCCCAAAACAGTATGCGCGCCGGTTTCGCCGACATATTCGCACGCTACCATTGCTGACGGCAAACGGTTACTTTTTATTGCCGGTCAGGTAGCAGTAGACGCTGAAGGCGAACTTGTCGGCCAGGACATAGAAGCCCAGAGCCGTCAGGTTTACGAAAACTTGCGGCTGATCCTGGAAGCGGTGGGCGCAAGTCTCGATGATATTCTGAGTACCGATGTGTTCATGGTCAACGTGCAGCGCGATCTTGAGGGCTACCTGCGTATCCGGCAGGAGTACTTTCCTGCCAGGCCTCCGGCCAGCACTCTGGTAGAAGTCACCGGCCTCGTATCGCCGGAGTATCTGGTGGAAGTCAAGGCGGTTGCCGAACTGCCGGACTAGCCCGGAGACAGCGTTTCAGGATTACTGTAGCTCCAGGACTCTCCACCCTGCCGGAGGCACTTTTACTGTGATAGGTACACCCGGTGGCACTGCACCGAGTGATTCGCCGCTTAGAATGTCAGTAACCTGACGTGTTTGGGTTACGGATAGCTCCGCGTTAGTAGGTGTGTCTAGCGCCCAGTTGGCTACCATCACAACAAACCTGTCTCCAACATGGTACAGTTTGCTGATGCCTGTGCGTGACGACACAGTCACCGGGTTCTGGGTGCGCCTGCGTACCAGCGGAAGCAGCTCCTTTTCCGCGTCGGCATAGTGTGTATCCAGGTATCGGATCTGCCGATAACCCGACTGAATTCGGCGATGCCAGTAAGTGACATCATAGTCCACACTTCGAGCGGTGCTGACCTGGGCACACTGGCCGCACAGGTACGTGACCATGCCGGCAGATGTCGCCTGCTCAATGCCATGGTAGGCGCTTTGCGAGAGGAAACGGGCTGACGGGATGATCAGCACCCGTAGCCCTTCCAGAGCGCCATCGGCCACTTCGTCCTCCATGACTATGCGGAACGGGATGTTGCCACGCATGAGCGCGAATGCAGTGGCTTCGAAGCTGTGCAGATGCATCCATCGTTCATTCAGGTTGGTTTGCCAGGGCTGCTCCATCACCTCAGTGGTGGTCGAGTACAGCAGGCCGACTTGAGCCTGGTAGGGCTGACGCTGCGCCAGTATGTCTTCCAGTTTGTCCATATCGGTCCGTGCTGCTGCCATTCCGTCATAGCCTTCGGGATAGTATGCGGTCAGAGAGCCGCTTTGCCAGTAACAGATGGCATCTGCGCCCTCTGTGACGGTAATTCTTGCCATCTGCTCGATTTCCTCGGGGCTCATCATCTGGGTGCGGGTGTAGTGCTGCAGGAAAGGGCCCTCGGTAGTCACTATCAACTTGGGGGAGTTCGCGATCACATGGCAGCCAATTGCCCACGGTTGCAGACCGTTTTCATCAGCTTCAGGCAAGCGTGCCAGCGGAAATGACTGATACAAAAACCAGTGCTTGACCTGCAGACGTTCGATGCGTTGGACAAGCGCCGAGGCATTTGGAGGCAATTCCTGCTGCGTCATGTTCGCATTCAGTAGTCGCCCGTAGAAGTACGAATCAGATGGGATGGTAAGCATGAGCAGATCATCAGACACCGAACGAACCGCCTCAGATTGCACTCGCATATATCGGTCATAGGCTTCCCGTTGGAATTGCTCCCACAGAAGCAGTGGATCGTCATCAGCGATAACGGCCGTGCCCTCGTGAATTTCAAACGGCGGGGCTTCGAGCCCATACTGGTCCCGAAACAGTGCCCGACAGGTGTCACAATAGCAGCAGTCTACTCGTATACCCCAGCCGTCATCGAAGCAGAAGCCACCGAACACATCGAACTGGCTGTAGGTTTGCGCTTGAGCGGCGATCGTTCCGCCCATCCACTCATAGAACTTGTCCTGGTTCAGGCAGGCCATCTGTATTTCGCGCCCGCTGACATCTACTGCATCGGTGCCTCGAGGGTTATGCGAGTAATAATTGGTCATGATCAGTACCCGTATGCCGGTGCCCTCATACTCCTGCTGTAGCTTCTCCCACGCTCGTACCTGCGCTTCAGGCAGCTGTGGTTGCCCGTCGGGACCGGTCTCCAGGTCTATCACTCCGCCGGTGTACACACAGTCTATGCCTGCCTTTTGCAGCCACTGAGCCGGTACTGGGTTTGCCGGATCTACCAGAGTTACAGCATGGAATTTGACCTCAGCCATGGTCAGCCTACCTCCCAGCAACAGGGATGTGAGCGCTACAGACAGCAAACAGATGCGAAATCGGCATGCCGCTGGCACAAACCTGTCTCTCACAAACGGTCTGCACATCAGTTGCTCCTGCAAACATATTTCTGCGCTGAGCGGCAGTATCCTGCACGATTCAACCTCGATTGCGCTGAGACAACCGCAGATGACAACAGGACCCAGGCTGCAAGCGTCGAAAGAATAGTTGTGTGTGAGCAGCCTACCCAGACCATTTAGGTTGCTCTCAAAACACTCGGTTGGGGTTATTTGCAGTCTCGGCTGAGAAAGAAAAGGATGAGGCTATGCGATATGTCCAGTATGGGAACTCGGGTCTGCAGGTCTCTAAGCTGTGCTGGGGTGCAATGAATTTCTATCAAAATGTGGACGAACAAACCGCAATCGCAAGTGTTCACAAAGCTCTTGATCAGGGGATCAACTTTTTCGATACTGCAGATGGCTATGGACGAGGTCGGGGAGAGGAGGTGCTGGGAAAGGCCTTGCATGGGCGTCGCGACGGAGTTGTATTGGCTACCAAATGCTGGGTGCCGATGTACGATTGGCCGGGCGGACGTGGCTGCTCTCGCTTCCACATGATGCGCGCGGTCGAAGATAGCCTGCGCCGGCTGGGCACGGATTACATTGACCTGTACCAACTCCACCACCCAGACGCCGACACGCCGGTCGAAGAGACGCTCTCGACGCTGGACACCCTCGTCAGGCAGGGGAAAATCCGCTACATCGGTGTGGCAAACCACTACGCCTGGCAGGTGGCTCACTATCTGGGAGTTAGCGCGCTGCACAACTGGGAACCGATGATATCGCTACAGGTCTGCTACAGCCTGCTTGACAGGGTCATCGAAAACGAGACAGTACACTTTTGCAGGCGCTTCAACATCGCACTGATGACCTATGGACCTCTGCGTGGCGGAATTCTATCGGGCAAGTACAAGCGCGGCCAGGCGCCACCCGAAGGAAGTCGAGCTTCCAGGATCCAGGACATGCGGGATACGCTAACAGATGATATGTTCGACATACTTGATGAGATATCGGCTATGGCTGACAGGTACGGCATAGGCATGAACCAGCTGGCGGTCAAATGGGTGCTCTCAAAAGACTACATCACCACCCCCATCATAGGCGGGAGCCGCCCGGAGCACTTCGATCCCATGTATGAGCTGTTCGATTTCGAAATCGAAGCTGATGACCTGACCAGGCTGGATGACCTGACCGAGCGCTATCGTTTTAAGCCCTTCGGCAATCAGGCAGTCGTCGAGGGAGGGGGCCTGTCGCCAAATCGGTGGTGAGCCGTCTTTAAGTGTCAACAGCAGTCGTTTTCAGGAGTCAACAGGCCGACGCCCCTACGGTTGGTTTCGGAGGCGTCGGCCTGCACTTGTTGTTAGGACCAGCTTCACCGCTGTCACGGTGAGCAGCTTATTGGGCTAGCGCTGAACCCGGCCTGAGCCGCCAGACTTGATCAGGTGCTCGACCTCGGCCACGGTCACCATGTTGGGGTCGCCCACGATCGTATGCTTCAGGCAGCTTGCAGATACTGCGAAGTCAACACAGTCCTGCGGGGCCTTGCCAGCCAGCAGCGAGTAAATCATGCCGCCAGCGAAGCTGTCTCCACCGCCCACGCGGTCCACGATATGCGTAATATCGTATTCGGGGCCGACGTACATCTCCCCATCCTTGTACATGACACCGCTCCACGTGTTATGGGAAGCGCTGAGGCTGCCTCGCAGAGTGATGCAGACGGTGTGCAGCTTCGGGAAGCGCTCAATGAGCTTCTCACACACGTATCGGTATGCCGAGGCTTCGACATGGCCTCCTTCGACGTCGGCACCGGGTGCCGCTATACCGAAGACCTTGTCAGCATCCTCTTCATTTCCGATGGCTACATCTATATGCTGTACCAATTCAGGCATGACTTCACTGGCCGACTTGCCCCACTTCCAGAGGTTCTTGCGGAAATTGAGGTCGGCAGATACCGTCAGGCCCATCTTTTTGGCGACTTCGATCCCTTCCAGGCACACGTCGGCTGCGCCCTCGGAGATCGCGGGAGTGATGCCGGTCCAGTGGAACCATTCGGCACCCTCGAATGCTGCCTCCCAGTTGATGTCACCACGCTTGACTTCAGCGATGGAAGATCCCGCGCGGTCATAGACCACCTTCGACGGACGCTGAACTGCGCCGGCCTCGAGAAAATAGATGCCGAGGCGGTCGCCCTGGCGCACGATGTGACTTGTATCAACACCGAATTGTCGCATCGAGTTCAGACATGCGGAGCCGATTTCGTTTGCCGGAAGGGCGGTGACAAATCGTGCATCCACCCCGTAATTGGCAAGACTGATGGCCACGTTGGCCTCGCCGCCACCGTAAGTAGCTTCGAAGACATCGGTTTGTACGAAGCGTAGGAACTGGGGCGGCTTGAGCCGCAGCATGATCTCTCCAAATGTCACAGCTGTTGGCATTCTAGGCACTCCTTAGTCATGCGGTTATAACCGCAATAGTGTTGCACACAACGGTACTCAGTTAGTCGGTACGTTCTGTTTTAGGTTCGGCGAACTATGCAGCATACACACCAGTGCTTGCTTGGATTGATGCCGATAGAACCCGATAGGCCTCGATAGGATCTGGCGCTGATAGGACCTACTGCACCTCTACAGACCGGCCGGTCTTGGCCGACTCATAGCAGGCTTCGAGGACTTTGTGGCTCCAGATGCCGTCCTCGCCGTTGATGGGCGGTTCGGTATCGTTCTCGACAGCCTCACAGAAAGCTTCGATATGCGCAGCATATATGTTCACTGGTTCCGGCTCGATAGTTTCCGATTTTGCTTCCTCGCGTTGCTGGTCGGCATCGTAGCCTCTATCTTCCTTCTCCAGCACCGCGATGATTGAGCCTTCTGAGCCCTGGCCGATGGTCCCGAAAGTCACCATGGATCCCCTGGAGCCATAGACTTCAAAAGCCTGGCGGGAGGCAGCGTCGGGTACGTTGAAGAGTGCGTCTACCATCCCCTTGGCGCCATTTTCGAATTCGAGCATAGCTACGGCAGTGTCTTCGACGGGATAGTCATGCACCAGATTGCCGGTGAAACAGGTCACCCGGCGGACGCGTCCGAATATCATCTCGAGCAAGTCTACACAGTGATTGCCCATGTCGGCGAACGCACCGCCTCCGAGTGCCGGATCCTGACGGAACGCACCAGGTATTGGCGGATACCAGCATGTCAGCTCTGCCCGGCCGAGTACGGGGGTTCCCAAATCGCCGTTGTCTACCATTTGCTTCATGAGAACGTGGCAGGCATGGAAGCGCATCATGAAGTTGATGCCAAGCTTTACGCCGGCATCACGGCATGCTTCCACCATCTCTTCGCATTCTGCCGTAGTCAACGCAAGCGGCTTCTCGCAGAGTATGTGCTTGCCGGCAGCCGCGGCGGCGAGTACCTGACCGTGATGCAGGTGGTTGGGGGTCGCGATATAGACTGCTTCGACGTTTGCATCTGCGATCAAGTCGGCCTCGTTTACATAGCTCGCCACACCGTATTTGGCAGCTACCTCCTCCACTCGGGCGGCGTCTATGTCCTGCACTGCCACCAATTCTGCTTTTTCAGTGCCCAGTATGCCTTCGGGAATAGTGCGGCGGTCGGCTATACCTCCGGCACCCATAACGCCCCATTTGAGACTCATCAGTTACACCTCCAAGTGTTTTCGGTCATCAGTCAGCGGGGTACGCCCCCGCGGGTCTGGCCATAGTGTGCCCCTGGCTTTCGGCTGTCCTGAAGGAATCAAGCCGTGCCACGTTGAAAAGTAAACCGCAAGTGGTCGCGTGCGTCTCAAGCTGTGAATGGGTACTATAATATAGCCGTCGTGAACTGGCAAATGGCTGCCAATTCCTGACAACAGATGCGGTCTTACTATCGGATACCTATCGCATGCCCACCGTATACTTCGCCACCCGGGCACTGATACCTTCATACGTCGCTAGTATGTCGCTCATATGCCGCTGATGAATGTGTAATCCGGAAAGGACTGGTGTGTGATGAATCGGCGAGACTTCCTAAAAGCGAGTTTGACAGGGCTGGCAGCTATGGCGATCGGGGGCGCTGGATTGTCGGGCTGCAACCGGCTTGGCGGGGTTCATGTAGCCAACGCTGCACCGGAAACACCAGCTACACAGCCATCTGCTTCACCGGGCGAAACACACGTTTCCCCAGGCATCAAACGAAAACCGGTGCAGACCCCCTGCGATATGGCAGTGGCCACGGGAGAGGATATCAAGGCTACGGCCCTGGCCGCGCTTGAAGCGTTTGGCGGTCTGGAGCAGTTCGTTGGCAAAGACGACAAGGTTGTGATCAAGCCCAACCTGGCCTGGGCACGGACTGCTGAGCAGGGCGCAAACACCCATCCCGATTTGCTGGCGGCTATACTGGAAGCCATCCAACAGATCGGGCCTGAGGAGCTGATAGTAGTCGAGCATCCGGTAGACTCAGCCGACGTCACTTTCGAGATGACCGGAGCAAAACAGGTTTGTGACCAGTACCGTGTCCCACTCATTTGTGCCAGAACTGACAAGATGTACACCGCGATTGACTATCCGAAGGGACAGATTATCACTTCCGACGCCGTGATTACCGACATCATGACATCGACTGTGTACATCAGTCTGCCAATTGCAAAAGTCCATGGTAGCTCCGTGATTACATGCGCTCTAAAAAACCAGATGGGCTCGGTGTGGGATCGCGGTGCCTACCATCGCCAGGGTTTGCACCAATGCATTGCCGATGCCGCTACGGGGCTCCAACCCACGCTCAACATAATAGATGCCTCGCGCATACTGCTCACATCGGGCCCGAAGGGGCCCGGGCAACTGGAGTACCCCAACGAGATTTTCGTCACCACCGATATGGTGGCTGCTGATGTATACGCGGCTGGCCTGCTGGGCAAAAAAATCGAGCAGGTACCGCATATCACGATGGCCGCTGAGTTGGGTGTCGGCGAGCCCGATTTGAATGCCCTGCAAATAGAGAGAGTGAGTGCCTGAGCCAGACAGCGATGGGGCAAAAGCCTTGCGATTCTGGGGTGTAATCGTGGTGTGGGCAGGCGCTTCCGTGTTGCATAAGATGGATGCATTACTACCTGTGGCAGCGTGCTGTTCTGCCCGACAGTGGTTCGCACCGGCACTATGTCGCATGGAAACACCGCCGCGGGAACTCTATTTTTGGCTGTTGCGAGAAATTTCGCGCAAAACACGCGAACAATTTTGGTCAAGTTGGAGTCAAAGTATTACGAAGGCAAGGTGAATTGATAACACTGAAAATAGTCTGGTAGACAGTGTAGACTGATACCATGTAAATACGGGGCATGTGCTGGTATCAGCATCCCGATGACCGAACAAGTATAGCGCCCGATAACCAGTATGGCGGTTCGCTCTCGAATAGCTGACAGAATTGCTTGACATTGCTGCTACTATCGAATAGAGTAGAGCTGTGTTATAGCGTCCGTATTGCTGTATAGAGACGTATTGTCATGCAGAAAATAGCGGGAAATAAGTGGCCGAAAAGAAAGGTCACAACAGTCATGAAAACATGGCGCGTTCTCTTAGCAATCGGTGTGCTGGTAGGGCTGATAGGAGCTCTGCAAGCTCAGGATGCCGACCCCATGTTCCTCGAAACGTTATGGCCGACACATCAACGGCTGAGCGGAATAGGCATGGGCGGCAATTCACTGAGCCCTGGTTTGACGCCTGACCCGCATCAATACAAATTCGAAGCCGAACTCTTCGACAATTTTGCCATCTCCCGCAATTTCTTGCGGGAGGCCATCGAACACAACAACTTGCCGCTATCTGTTGCGTTCAAAGAAACTACCACTTCGGGTTTGCACTGGGACATGTTCGACCGAACATCTCTCAGCTTCACGAGTACCAGCACCGACACTACTGATCTATCATCCTCGCTCATAAGTTCAACGCAAGTGAGCACCATGGGCTTCCAGCAGGGCTTTGGTGGTGGTGAAGCGGCTACGACATTCGGCTTCACTCGCCAGGTCACTTCCAAACAGAGTGGCACTGGGCCTGAAAACCGTACGATGGTCCAGGAGTATGTGCTCGCTTCAGGCCTTGCTACTGGCTGGGACCTGAACCTGAAATTGCGTGACACTGAAATGAATAAAACGGGTGGATACTGGAATCGTGACATGGCAAGTTCCCTGGCGTTGCCTACCTCCGGTGGCACCGGACAGCTTGCATTTGCCGCCACCCGCACGCTGGCTAACTCCCAGCAATCCCGCTCTGAACAGGTGGACATCGTATTGCCGTTTGCTGTCCGTGGCGGTCAGGCATTGGCGGAGCATCACACTGCCTGGAAAAATACGGGCATTCTTGAACGCTCAGAACAGACACGTCTGGCATCACCGCTGCGGCTAATGGGTGCGGAAGGTTCCATCGAATACACGATGGATGCCAAACTGAAAGGTGCTGACTTTGTCGAAGCACAGGCAACAGTACTGACGCTGGCCGATAGAGGTGCTCTGCGCTTAACCAAGAACTCAGAATTCAAGGCCGGAGTGCTGACTGAAAAAGAGGTCACCGCGCTGGACGTCGCCCATAGAGCCTCCCTGGAACGTACCATTGATACTCGGTTACAGGGCGATAACGTGACTGAAAAGAAGGCAACCGTCCTGGACATGCCCTTGAAAATTGATGGCAGGACCATCGGACACAAAGAAACGCTGATTAGCGATACCTCAGGCGGGGTCACAACCGATACTTTCCAGACCGATCTCTCGGTACCCTCGAGTGTAGGAACAACTAAACTGCAGCGTCGTGTGGCCACCAGGCCGGTTGCAGATGGTAGTACCTGGGAACAGCGGCAACTGGCCATAACCAGCCCGCGATTTGCATTGGGCGACATCGGGCACCTGAATCTATCACGCACTACTACTGAGACAACGGGCCAGGCTCTCCCGTTGAAAGTCACCAACGTAGGCGTAGCTCTCCAGCCGTTGGACATGCTGGGTGTGGATGCCAGGTGGCGTTTGACGGACCGAGGGCCCGGTGCAGCGGTGAAAAATCGCCAGGTTAGAGCCGCCTTTGGGATCAGTGATGAGCTAGCGCTGAAATATGACTTCAGCGAAGACGAGGTGCTTAACAAGAGCCCCACTATCGAGCGTTATTTGCGGCTGGAAAGAGCCCCTAAGAAGGCTTCGCAGCTTGCGATAAGTGGTGGCTATATCAGTTGGGGTGCTGAAGGGAAAACGTCCGAGCCCGCCGCCCTGGTCATGATGGGCATCGGTGAGGAAGAAAAGCTGCGCCTTGATTTCAAATACAGCGAATACGACGACCAGAAAAAACTCACTCCGTACGAAGAAGATCCATACATGGAACTGCGGCTGCGTCGAGCCATCGACAAAGGGCGCATGATTGAACTGCGCTATCAGGATCACGAGGGGCGTGTGGGAGCTGAACGCGGTGTCAGGATTGGCATGGCCGCCCTGGGTGGGACCATGCAGCTGGCATACTCCCAGAATGCTCTTGGACTGGACAACAAGACCATCCGACAGGCTGATGTCTACGATGCAGTCCTGGATCGTCGTCTCTTCGGCGATCTGGATCTGAAAGTCGGCTTCAGATACTGTGATTACGCGGTGAGCGATCTGGTGGAACAACACTATGACATCAGGCTTTCGGGCGGCAAGGAGGACCGGGGCGGAAATCTGATGCTTTCCTACATCTCCGGGGAGTTGGTACCCAACCCACAGAACCGAACAATGTTGCCCGGGTCCATGTTCAGTCTTACTTACAGCCGACTTTTCGGCGACCAAGGGAGACTAAAACTCATTCTCAATCGTGAGACTGCGCCGGACGGCCGCCCTGGCGACGAAGGCTCAATAACTGGTCAATTGCGCTACGATATGGGCTTCTAACAGTAGCGATTGATACCAGTTGCACTTGCCAAAATGGGATTTCTAGAGTGCTCCCAGCCGGACGCGACAATGATACGCGTCCGGCTTTGTGTTATGTTGCATATAGTGTCATGTTGTTGCATAACCGATGGAAACGTGGGTACCGCACCCACTCAGGCATGGACGGTCAGAGCACGTGTGTCGTAGGCATCTGTCCGGGTTTTGCCCGCGGTTCCATTCACCGAACATGAGATGGGAGAAATGCCATGGGACTGCGCAAAGTCGCCGATGTAACGATTTACCGTCACGATGACTACTATGCATCGTTCCCTTCGGTCATCTGTCGCCCTGATGGTCGTCTGGTATTGGCGTTTCGCAGAGCTCCAGAGCGGCGTATGCGTGCAGGTGGATGTGTCACTCACGCCGACCCCAATAGCTGGCTGATGCAAGTGATGTCTGACGACAATGCTCTCACCTGGTGTGCCGAGCCAAACACTATTTTCATCCATCCGCGCGCAGGCAACCAGGATCCGTGTCTTGCCCAACTGTCCGATGGCACCCTTCTGTGTTCCACTTTCGCGTGGGAGTTGATGTGCGACGGGGTAGAGGAGTTGGGCATCACCGGTGCGCCAAAACGCCCCAACGGTTGGTTCATGGCGAATCTCGGCACCTGTGTGGTGCGTTCTGACGATGGTGGCCTCAGTTGGACTGGGCCTTACTACATAGACCCGATTCCTGGAGGGCAGGAAAGCTTCCCCGGAGTGCCGAACCGTGGCGCTTGCCGTGGTGGTATGGTCGAACTCGACGATGGTACAGTATTACTGCCGGTGTACGGTGGACCTACGAGTGACGGGACTAGCTGGAGTTGGCTATACGCGTCTTGCGACGCCGGAAAGACCTGGCAATATCGCTCGAGAATCGCTGCAGATGCAGCAGTGGATATGCATGAACCCCATCTGCACCTGACTCCGTCAGGCAGAATTGTGTGCCTGATTCGCACCGCGAATATGGACGGCTACCTGGCGGTATGCGATTCGGACGATGGGGGCAAAAAATTCTCGAAGTGGCAAGCATCTACCGTCTGGGGTCATCCGTTTACCACGGCCACTGTCGCCGACGGCCGCGTAGTGGTGGCCTATGGGTATCGGCGTGAGCCGTACGGCATTCGCTGCCGATTGACCGACCCTGAGCTGAGCGATCTCGACGATACGCCTGAGGTAGTGCTGCGTGACGACGGTGGCAACAGCGACCTGGGCTATCCGTGGGCAGTGCGGATGGCTGATGATCGGGTGCTCGTGGTCTACTATATGAATAGCGAAGACGGCACTCGCTACATCGCCGGGTCTATCCTCGAGGTCGACTGACACCGTCGATAAATGCATGAGTTGACAGTAGGCGTGGCCTCGGCTCGCAGCGCCGGCAGAGTGCCCGCATCCTCTACTGAAGTCGCCAGGGATGGTGGCCGCCGACTTGGTGGCCCGATGGCGCTGTGACAACTGTGGGCCGTCAAAAATCGCCCTGCTTCTATCCGCTGGAACTGCTCACCGGGCTTGCGCGGCCATAGGAGCGGTCCACTCTGGTAAGGCGCGCCTTGAGCAACCGCTCTCGCTTCGGGGAGACCTCGGGTATTTCCACGATGTAGCCGTCCACGTCCACCACTAATCCCATCGCAGGTGCTGAGACGATGTCTGCAGGGTCAATTGTCAAGATTTGGCCAACCTTGTATGGTAAGCGACGCTCTGCCAACTGTTTGTCTGTGGCTCCGGTGATTTCGTAGTGTTCCGGATGGATGTCAGTGGTGCATCGAACGTACAGATTAGCACCGACCGTTTTCTCCATGTCTGGCATGTACTCTCCATGAGGCCCGATGAGTGTCAGCGTTACCTCCGGGTCTGCCCACACGAGATACGCTTCATGTGGTTCTTCGATGTTGGCTGCGCGCAGGTCATCCACGATTCTCTGCGCCACGGTTGCAGCAGACAGGATGCGCCCCCGGCCCTCACAGCAGGGGCAGGCAACTTGAAACTGCCTTCCCAGACTGGGGCCGGTGCGTTTGCGTGTCATCTCGATGAGCCCCAGGCGCGTGATGTGCAAAATTCGTGTCTTCATCCTATCAGTGGAGAAAGCGTCACGCAAAGCCTCAGTCACCTTTCGCCTGTGACGACGGTTGTCCATGTCTATAAAATCTATGACGATTATCCCGCCTATGTCACGCAGGCGTAGCTGTCGGGCGATTTCCTCGGCCGCTTCGAGGTTGGTACGCAGGACGGTATCTTCCAGACTCTTGGCGGCGACAAACTTGCCAGTATTGACGTCTATCGTGGTGAGTGCTTCAGTTTGCTCGATGACGATGTGTCCGCCGTGTGGAAGCCATACTTTGGGGCGTAAGGCTCTTTCGATCTGCTTCTGGATACCGTAGTGCGTTGCGATGGGCTCCTCACCGCGGTACAGCTCGACGCGATTGCGTAAATGAGGTGCTACATTAGCACACAGATTCAGTACTCTGTCATACGCCACCTTGTCGTTGACGACAAAGCTATCCACCTCGGCGTCGAAGATGTCGCGGAACACACCGTATACCAGACTGGTATCTTCGTAGATAAGCGCGGGAGCTTTGACTTGCTTGCTGCGGTTCTGAATGGATCGCCAGATTTTCAACAGGAATTTGATGTCATCTTCGAAATCTGTGACTGTGGCGCCCTCGGCACGAGTACGTACAATCAGACTGAAGCCGTCAGGCCTGACTTTCTGTGCCAGGTCACGGAGGCGTTTGCGTTCACCTTCGTTGTCAATTTTTTTCGAAACGCCCACTTTATTACGGCCATCGGCAACCAGGACCAGGTATCTGCTGGGCAACGATACTCGCCTCGTGGCACGCGCTCCCTTCAGTTCCATGGGGCCCTTGGTCACCTGCACCATGATTTCCTGGCCAGCCTTCACCACCTCACCGATAGGGGGGAAGGAGCCCATCTTGCGGCGCATCTGATGACGCGAGGGCTCCTCAGGCATGGCGTCGGAGACATGAAGAAAGACGTTTCGCTCTATCCCCACCTCTACGAAAGCTGCATCCAGCCCACGCACCACGTTCTCGACGCGGCCAACGTAGACGTTGCCCACCACTTCCTCTTCTCGCTCAATCTTGTACTCGGCCAATTGTCCGTCTTCGAGGATTGCGACCCGTGTCTCATGCGGGCCGACATCTACCACTATATCTCTTTTCATGTGTCACAAACCTTTTCAAGTGGCGCCAGCGGTCTTATGTGCCGTCTGCCGGATTTCTCCCCAGACAGCCTTCGCCGCTGAACGTCTAAAATGTCACGGCAGCTAGAGCGTCACAGCAACTGTAATCGCTAGGTTGGACGCCGGACCTGCCGAGCAAACTATGTATATCGCTACAACGTCAGATCTATCTCTGTTGACCGAAAATGCATAGCGGTACGTATGAGCCTGCGCCAAGTACCGCCGGAAAAGCCGAGGTATTCGCCCAGGGCTGCCAGCACCTCGGCGGGTTTGACCATCGTCTCTTCAGTTGTCCCCACTCGCATGGTCACCATGTTTCCCACCAGGCCCAACTCGTACACGTGGGGCCGGATGTTCACCGCGCGGATGCGACGTTTGGTGTGCCGTTCAACTGTGACCTCATCAGCATCAGCAAATGTTTCGATAGCGCTGCGAATCGCCGAGGCATCTGCGTGGTCTGCAAAGTCGGGCAGTGCCTGGTAATTCGATGCATAGAGTTGCGACCAGATTGATCCGCGCATGTCCCGGTGTACCTGGACCTTCGAGAGACCGAACGCTCTGAGTTGAGGGGCGAGGGCCTGATGTAACTTCTGAGCATCCAAATCCACAGTCAAGTCGAGTGCGCACATCTCCTGCAAGCCTTCGGCCCCTACCGGCAATGGTGGCGGAAAGCTGAGCTGGGCCCGCGGTGCAAAGCCCTCCGAGTATCTTACCGGCAAGCGCGCCCGACGCACTGCACGGTCAAAAACACGCACAATATCCAGGTGGCCAAGATAGCGTAGTAGCCCACGCTTGCCATAGGTTAGCAGGGCAAAGTATCGGTGTTCAGTGCTCATGATCATCGTGTTTTTGACGGCATGAGGCCGTCATTCTCTGGACACCGCAAGCCTGACAGATTGCCGCCCGGCAGTCATCGGTAGGTGCCTCAGCCTCTGATTTAGCGAACTCTGAACGCAGATACTGACTGGTTATGCCCACATCAATGTGGTCCCAGGGAAGCGGCTGTTCTGGATCCAGTGGGCTGCCAGCCACTTGCTGCAGGTCTATCCCGGCATCTGCGGCTGCGCGCTCCCAGCGATCATAATCGAACTGCTCCGTCCATGCGTCCAGACTCGCACCGAGTCGATAGGCCGCCTGCACCACATCTGCTGCATTTCGGTCGCCGCGGGCCAGAAATGCCTCCACGATCGCGCTGCGGGCGTCGTGGCACCGCACTTGCACCTGCCGGTAGCGCTTAAGCCGTTCGATCAGCAGATGCCGCTTGCGCTCGAATTGCTCTAGCGTTTCCTGTGCAGACCACTGAAACGGAGTGTGAGGTTTGGGTATGAAAAGGGCCACACTCAAATTCAGGCGCAGCCGGCCGGCCTGTTTACCGAGGCACTCGCGCCCGATCTCCAGTACTTGCTCGACAGTGTCGGCTATGCCCCTGACATCCTGCTCGGTTTCTCCTGGCAAACCAATCATAAAATAGAACTTGAGCCGGTCCCAACCGGAGCTCAATGCAGCGCGCACGGCTCCAAACAGATCAGCATCGGTTACGTTTTTGTTGATCCTGTCGCGCAGGCGCTGAGAGCCTGCTTCGGGGGCGAAGGTGAGGCCGGTTCTCTTCACCCGCTGTACACGCTTGGCCAGGTCCACCCCGAAGGCGTCGGTGCGTATCGAAGGCAGGCCGATTGATACGCGACGGTCGGATAAGTCCTCATGTAGGGCCTCGAGAAGCTGCTCTATACGTGAGTAGTCTGTGCAGCTTAGTGAACACAACGAAATCTGATCATAGCCGGTGGCATCTATGATCTGGTTGGCCTGGCTACGAAGCGTCTCCACAGAGCGTTCACGCACAGGCCGATATATCGAGCCGGCCTGGCAGAAGCGACAGCCGCGAGTGCAGCCGCGCGAGATCTCGATCTGCGCTCTATCATGTATTGCCTCGCGGTATGGCACCACCGGGCTGGTCGGATACGGTGCTGCATCGAGATTCTCTACAATCCGTCTACGCACTGCACGCCTGGCAGGCGCCTCGCTTGTCTGTGGTATGAGCAGTCCTCCAATCCTTGCCGTGGGCCAGAGAGCAGGTACGTAGACACCGTTAATTTGGCTCAGTTCGCCCAGGAACTCTGCCCTCGCTTCGCCTGACGCGAATGGCGGCCGATGGTCTCCCACCAAATCCATGATCTCATGGATGACCTCTTCACCATCACCGATTACCATGGCATCGAAAAATGGTGCCAGCGGTTCGGGATTGGTGGTGCATGGACCGCCACCGAGCACTATCGGATCGTCATAGCGCCGGTCCGTGGCTCGCAGGTTCACTGCACCCAACTCCAGCAAGGACAGGACGCCTGCATAATTGAGTTCGTACTGTAGGGTCACACCGACGATATGGAATTCACGTAGAGGGGTACCGGTTTCCAGCGAAGACAGCGCCAGGCCCCTGCGCTTAAGTGCCTCTACCGCATCAGGCCAGGGGTGATAGGCGCGTTCGCAGTAAGTATCGCTACGCGTGTTCAGGGTGTGGTAGAGGATGTGCGAGCCTAGATGGGAGGTTCCAACCTCATAAACGTCCGGATAGCACAGCACAAAGCGCAATGCCACCGAGGTGGGATCCTTTTCGACCATATTATGCTCGCAACCAATATATCTTGCAGGTGCGGTTACTTCGTCGAGTAGTCCGTCGTCTATCATATATGTGCGTTCTGTGAACGTTTGCCAGCTTAGATTTCTATGATAACGTTCGGCTCTCTGATTGTCAAACCGCGAGGATTGCTCATCAAGCGAACGGTCGGCATGAGATATCGGGACGGTTTCGGTTTTGGCAGGCAGATAGAGAGCGCTGAGCGTTGAGTTGCTATCCCTTTTCCGGCCCTGAAGCAGCGTATACGTACTGTGGCAAGCCAGGATAGGCGTTGGGCCCCTTGTACATGCGTATCAAGTGCCGCTGTTTGTCGAAGTTGAAATCGCGCA
>JAAYSP010000143.1 GCA_012518355.1 candidate division WS1 bacterium
AAGCTAAGTGGAAAAGGATGTAGAAATGCACAAACAGCTAGGAGGTTGGCTTAGAAGCAGCCACCCTTTGAAGAGTGCGTAACAGCTCACTAGTCGAGTGTTTCTGCGCCGAAGATTTAACGGGGCTTAAGCTTGGTACCGAAGCTGCGGGGTTGGTAGATAGAATAGACACTCAGATCCATGGTACGGCTTTCGTCGACCCGGCTTGCCGGGACGGGGACTGTCGGCCCGGATCATAGAGACCTATTCATCACATCCGCCAATTGGTAGGGGAGCGTTCCGTAGTAGGACGAAGGCAGACCGTGAGGACTGCTTGACGAATCGGAAGTGAGAATGCCGGTATGAGTAGCGAAAAGTAGAGTGAGAATCTCTACCGCCAAAAGCCCAAGGTTTCTTAAGCAAGGCTCGTCCGCTTAAGGTTAGTCGGGCCTAAGCCGAGGACGAAAGTCGTAGGCGATGGACATCCGGTCAAAATTCCGGAACCATTAACAGACGCTTGACCGATGGGAGGACGCAGAAGGGCAGGTGTACCGCGTGATTGGTAGAGCGCGGCTAAACCCGTAGGTAGTCGGGATAGGAAAATCCGTCCCGATGATGATCCGAGAGGTGACAGCGAGCTGGCATAACGCTGGCGAAGACACTGACCCCATGCTGCCTGGAAAATTCCCTAGGAAGTCTGTTGATGACCGTACCGCAAACCGACACAGGTGGGCAGGGAGAGAATCCTAAGGCGCGCGAGAGAACCCTCGTTAAGGAACTCGGCAAATTTACCCCGTAACTTTGGAATAAGGGGTGCCCTTTTGTGTGATGCGATTCACTCGCTGAGCACTGAGGGGCCGCAGAGAATCGGCTGGGGCGACTGTTTACCAAAAACACAGGTCTCTGCTAAAGCGTAAGCTGAAGTATAGGGGCTGACGCCTGTCCGGTGCCATACGGTTAAGGGGAAGGGTTAGGCCTTCGGGCCAACGCTCTGAACCGAAGCCTTGGTGAACGACGGCTGTAACTATAACGGTCCTATGGTAGCGAAATTCCTCGTCGGATAATACCCGACCTGCATGAAAGGCGTAACGATCTCAGCACTGTCTCAACGAGGGACTCGGCGAAATTGTAGTACCAGCGAAGATGCTGGTTACCCGCGGCAAGACGGGAAGACCCCGTGGAGCTTTACTGTAACCTGGTATTGGATTTCGCTGTGCTGTGTAGAGAATAGGTGGGAGGCTATGAAACAACCTCGCCAGGGGTTGCGGAGCCAATCTTGGAATACCACCCATAGCACGGTCGAGGTTCTAACCATAGACCGTGATCCGGCTATGGAACAGTATCAGGCTGGCAGTTTGACTGGGGCGGTCACCTCCTAAAAGGTACCGGAGGTGTTCAAAGGTTCCCTCAGCGCGGTCAGAAATCGCGCATAGAGTGCAAACGCATAAGGGAGCTTAACTGTGAGACCTACACGTCGAACAGATGCGAAAGCAGGAGTTAGTGACCCCGCGATCCCGAGTGGAAGGGTCGTCGATTATCGGATAAAAGTTACCCCGGGGATAACAGGCTAATTGCGCCCGCGCGTTCACAGCGACGGCGCAGTTTGGCACCTCGATGTCGGCTCGCCACATCCTGGGGCTGGATTAGGTCCCAAGGGTTGGGCTGCTCGCCCATTAAAGTGGTACGCGAGCTGGGTTCAGAACGTCGTGAGACAGTTCGGTCCCTATCTGCCGTGGGCGTTGGAAACTTGAGAGGAGCTGTCCCCAGTACGAGAGGACCGGGATGGACGCACCTATAGTGTACCTGTTATCACGCCAGTGGTATAAGCAGGGTAGCCACGTGCGGCAGGGATAAGCGCTGAAAGCATCTAAGCGCGAAGCCCCCCTCAAGACTAGGTTTCCTCGATCCTTTGAGATGTAAGGCCCCTGGAAGACTACCAGGTTGATAGGCTGGAGGTGTAAGCGTGGCAACACGTTGAGCTAACCAGTACTAATAGGCCGAGCGCTTGATCTGTGGCGCATACGTAACCAAGCCATCCACTATGCAGTTGTGAAGGTGTGCAGTTTTCCCGGTGACTGTAGCGGAGGGGCCACACCCGTTCCCATTCCGAACACGGAAGTAAAGTCCTCCAGCGCCGATGGTACTGCGGTGGCGACGCCGTGGGAGAGTAGGTCGTTGCCGGGATTAGTCTCCCAGATGGGGCTACCTGTACACTGGTAGCCCCATTTTTGTTATCGGAGTAGTGTACTCCGGTGGGTTCCCCGGTAGCTCAATGGTAGAGCAACCGGCTGTTAACCGGTTGGCTGGTGGTTCGAATCCGCCCCGGGGAGCCAGCAGTTCTGCAAAATAAACTATAGTTCAATAGTGGCCTCGAATTTTACGATTCGAGGCTTTTTGCTTTTGTCGATCCGGCTGTACTGCCTGTTCTGTGCTGATGGCCTCTGTCGTGTGACTTTCCCCGAAGTTCTTAGTGCCGCAGATAGCCTGAATCAACGTGGTACAGTAACTAGGTTGTGCGTGCTGCGTATACGTCGGAATGCAGGCACATTCTTCTGTCGGGAATGGAAGATAGTGCAGGGATCTCCAGCAAATTTCGTCTACGCTGCTATAGCCAGATGCAAACGCCCTGTCATCACAAAGATACTTTCGCTTCTCAAAAAAATTGGACCATACCGCAGGTGTGGCTCCAGTAGTAACGAATATAATTGTCGATGCATTAGCTATCTTCGTGCTGAAGCACTGCTATGGAGCGTTCATGGCGAGAGGGGTGAACAGGGAAGATGCGCAATGGCCTTAAAGATAAAGACAGGCAAAATGGAGGTGAGTATCGCAAGATCGGCGTGAGCAGCCAGCACAGGCAAGTTTTTGCGAAAGGTGACGATTTCACACGCAGGTTATAGGAAAAGTAAAGCTGAATAGCTACTGTTGACAAATCGGTTAATGCCAGAATCGATAACTGCACGGCATATCAGAAGGATGAACCTAACAATAGTCTCCTGGAGGGATAGGTATGCGACAGCGACAGGGCTTTACGTTAATCGAGTTGTTAGTGGTGATCGCGATAATTGCGATCCTGGCGGCGATTTTGTTTCCTGTGTTCGCCCGAGCCCGTGAGAAAGCTCGCCAGAATAGCTGTCTGAGCAATGTCAAGCAATTAGGCCTGGCCACTATGATGTATGCCCAGGACTATGACGAGCTGATGCCGGCGTCGATTATGTCGGAATCGCCTAACAGCAATCGCTTTTGGTACCAATTGCTGTATCCGTACATATCCAACGACCAGATCATGTTGTGTCCCAGCGATACAGGCGTCTACAGCATTCAGCGTCCCGATGGCAGTGGCAGCTTCACTACAAACTATGGCGCCAACCACGGCATATTTCAGGTCACAAGTTGGGCCAGCACCGCCAGATATGGTCATTCTGGATACACGTGTGCGATGGCGATGATCAAGTATCCAGCCGAAACGCTGATCATCGCAGACTCGGACTGGACGCGCAGCACTGCGGATTACACCAATAGCAACTCGTGGCGGATCTTTTATGCGTTCCATCCCAGCTTCTTCATCCCGGCCCGTCACAACGGTGGGGCTAACCTTGCTTTCGCCGATGGCCATGCCAAATGGTGGACTATCGCCCTCGATGACATTTACACCGGGCCAGTGAAATACACGCGGCCGCCTCTGGACATCTGTTGGGTTGCTAACGGCTACCCCAAGTACGGAAACAGCCCATCTGATCCCCTGCCGTAAACAGGTGACAGATCTGTCCTGGCATCGGTGATAAACTTAAGCGAAACAGAAGCGCCCGTGAACCCCGGGAAGAAGGGGCACGGGCGCTTTTTCTTTTGCGAGAGGCTTTGTTGGCACCACCACACGCAAGCAAGTGGCGCCGAAATCCGTTCTAGCCGCGCTCTCGTCGGACTGCGTTGGTCACCTTCGCCGGCAGGGCCCAGATGTCTATGAAGCCCTCTGCCTTGCTGGGGTCGAAGGTGTCGGCATCACCGTAGCTGGCCAGGCCCAGGTCGTACAGCGAGTAGTCAGAAGTGCGAGCGACCGCCTCAGCACTGCCCTTGTAAAGCTTCATCGTCACCTCGCCAGTGACAGTTTTCTGCGTTTCGGCCATGAATGCATCTATGGCCTCGCGCAGGGGTGCGAACCATAGACCGTAGTAAACCAGTTCGGAGTAGCGCTGCTCCAGGTATGGCTTGAAGTGCATCGTGTCGCGATCCAGAACCAGACTCTCGAGGTCGCGATGGGCCGCAAGCAGGATGGTCGCAGCCGGAGTCTCATACAGTTCGCGGCTCTTGATGCCCACGAGCCGGTTTTCAAGCATGTTTGTTCGCCCCACACCGTTGCGACCGCCGATTTCGTTCAGTGCGCTGATGAGAGCCGGACCGGCCATGCTTTGTCCATCCAATGCCACCGGGAAGCCCTGATCAAACGTAATCCTGACATAAGTCGGTTCATTGGGCGCCTCCAGGGGGCTGACCGTCCACTCCCAGGCATCTTCCGGCGCTTCCACTGAGGGGTCTTCGATGATGCCACATTCGATGGAGCGACCCCACAGGTTAGTGTCAGTAGAATACGGGCTTTCCTTGCCTACCGGAACAGGAATGCCGTGCTCCTGGGCGTAGTCTATCTCCTGCTCACGGGTCATGTTCCACTCGCGCGCCGGCGCGATGCATTTTAGCTGCGGGGCCAGGGCCTGATAGGTGACCTCAAAACGCACCTGATCGTTGCCCTTTCCGGTGCAGCCGTGAGCCACATACTGAGCGCCCCTCTCCAGCGCCACCCGCACCTGGTGCTGAGCAAGCAACGGGCGTGCCAGTGCAGTAAATGCCGCGTACTTGTTTTCATACATCAGGTTTGCCGCCAGTGCCGGTCGGATATAGTCGCTGCAGAACTCGTCTGTCGCGTTGATGACCAGCGACTCTACTGCGCCGACCTGCTCGCCCTTTTGCCTGATGCCCTCGTAGTCTTTTTCTTCGCCCACATCTATCGCCAGGGCGATGACATCCAGATTGTAGTTGTCGGCAATCCAGCGGATCGCCACTGAGGTGTCCAGGCCGCCTGAGTACGCCAGAACGCACAACTCTTTCGCCATCTTCATCGTCTCCTTGCTGCTAAGATCAGTCATGCGATTATAGCCTATCTGACGCCGTTCTGACAAACCGAGTACCTGAGATCCGGCACGTGCTGAAAAGGATCCATTCCCAGGAGGTACGCTGCCCACCGATGCGGAACTGGTAGACTACGTATACGCCCGTCATTTGTGCCTGCGGGCAAGGGAGTGATCTCGCTTGATCGTGGACTGCCATATCCACCTGTACGGAGAGCCGGACGCGGTGGCAGCCAGTGTGGAGCGTCTGCTGCCGTATGCAGACAGGCTGGACATCGCAAAGCTTATCGTCAGCCTCGGACACGCGCTCTGTCCTAAGCCTGATGCCGCACGTATCGCGACTGACACGGAGTATGTGGTCAGAGCCGTGGAGTGTGCCCCCGATCGGCTCGAGGGGCTTGTCTATGCCAGCCCCAATCATGTGGACATGAGCCTGAAGCTGATGGAGAGGCACATAGCTTCGGGGCCGCTGAAGGGTGTGAAGCTGTGGATCTGCCGCAAATGCAGTGACCCCGCCTGTGATCCCATCGCTGCCTATGCAGGCGAACTGGGAGTACCGATACTCGTGCATACGTGGATGAAAAGCACCGGTAACTCGCCTGGCGAATCGACCTCTTATGACCTGCTGGAGCTAGCCACGCGTCACCCTCAGACCGCGTTTGTCATGGCACACTCGGGAGGGGACTGGGAGCGCGGCCTGCGCACCGTAGCTGACCAGACGAACATTTGTGCCGACATCTGCGGCGGCGACCCCGAGGCGGGACAGACCGAGTACGGGGTGCAGTGGCTGGGTGCAGAACGGGTGCTGTACGGCTCGGATGCCACAGGCCGTAGCCTTGCGTCGCAACTTGGGAAGGTCATAGGCGCCAGCATCTCTGACGAGGATCGGAGACTTGTCCTCGGCGAAAACGCAGTGAGGGTGTTCGGACTATGATAGTGGACTGCAACGCACACCTGGGCCACTGGCCATTTCGGGATATCGCCAACTCTGCGCCTGAGCAATTCATCGCGCTGATGGATAGCCGCGGCATCACTCAGGCAGCGGTGGCAACTTTTCAGAGCGTCGTATACGCCGACGTGCATCCGGCCAACTGCTGGCTGATGGAGGCCATCGCACCTTTTGCCGAACGATTCCTGCCCCAGGCCACGATAAATCCAGCTTTCCCAGCATGGGAGCGCGACCTGGAAACGGCGATCGCGGCGGGTTTTCGGGGCTTGCGTCTGTACCCCAACTATCACGGATACGAGCTTAGCGATGACTGCATGCACGATCTGCTTGACGCTGCCGGAGAAAACAGACTGCCTGTGACTATCCACCAACGCATGTTCGACGAGCGGCGGCATCATCCGCGCTGCATAGTGCCTGCGGTGGAACTGTCAGCCATCGGTGAACTGGCGACACAGTATCATGATGTGAGCCTGCTACTATGCAACTGCCGCCCATATCAGAGTGAACCGATCATGGAGGCTCTGTCAGCGTGTGCAAATCTGCATGTAGATATCTCAGTGCTTGAGGGCGTCGGGCGGCTGGAGACGCTGATACCGCAGATCGGGGTGCACAGCATCGTGTTCGGTAGCCATGCACCGTACCAGTATCTGGATGCGGCACTGCTGAAGCTGCGCGAGTCGTGTCTCAGCCAGACTGATATGGACGCGATTGTGTACGGCAATGCACAGCGGCTGTTTGGGTCGCAAACCAGTGAGCCCGTCTGAGTCTGCCTGCCACTGACCGGCTTGCACAGTACGCCTATCCGACCAGCTTTCCTTCACGCTGTGCCATTCGCGCCTTCTCAGCCGCGTATTCGGTTTCTACGGCATGCATCAGCGCTCTTATGTATCCCACTGCGTAGGCGCGCGAGGCAAGAGCAGTCGGGTGCCCATCCACCTCCACCATCCTCGGACAGTGATCTGACATAAACAGATGCTGGTAGCCAGTCTCCCGGTATATCTTCATCGCCTGGTACATGTCCACATCGCCGTCATCTATGAAGCTCTCATCGAAAACCGGCACGGAGCCCTTCACGTTGCGGAAGTGTACATGGTTGATACGGTCGCGCTCGCCGAAGTAGCGTATCACCGCCAACACATCGGTTCCTGCCTGCTCTGCCACTGTGCCCTGGCAGATGTTGAAGCCGTTCATGGGGCTGTCCACTTCTTCGATCATGCGCTTCATGCCCTCAAAGCTGCTTAGGATACGTGCCTCTCCAGCAAGCCACCGGGTGGGCGGATCATGGTGGTGCATCGCCATGCGCACCCCGGCCTGCTCGGCCACCGGCAGGATTTTTTCCATGAAGTAGATGAGGTTGTCCCACATCTGCTCGGCGCTCATATCCACAGCAAACTCGGGGCGTTTGTCGGCTACCAGGTCATAGTCGAACCGTGACACTCCGGCACCGCCGCGTCCGGTGGTGGTGGGCCATGGTATGCGGCCGAATACATCGGGGACCGACCAGGTCCACTCGCACACCTGTATCCCTGCACCGCCCAGCACGCGAAGCGACTCGCAGACATTTTCGATCTCGCCATCGGCTTCAGGTGACTGGCCAAAACGCGCATGCCAGTACTGGGTGTTGCGGCCCTGGGGCAGGAGGAAGCAGTACGGCTCGATCCCGTAGGCGCGGCATTTTTTCTGGACCTCTGCTATGGCATCAGCCTTGACCACTCCACGTGAACCGGGCTCGCTCATCACTGTGTCCCATAACCGAAACATGGCCCAGCGGATGCCCAGTTGCTCGTGGAATTGCAGGTAGTCGTCGGCCAGAGTGTCAAGTCGTTCGCCCAGCTTCATCACATACATCCTTCCGGTTGCTTTCAGATACCACAGTGGCGCTTACTTTCTGCCAGTGGCTATAGCTCTCCTATGGCATGCAGCAGCGCCTTGATGTAGCCCAGCGCGTACGCTCGGGTGGCCCGCCCGTTTTCGTCACCGGCCAGGCCGGGGTGGTGATCGGGGTTCAGCATGTGCTGATAGCCGACCTGCTGGTAAACCTTGATCGCCTCGAACATGTCCACATCGCCATCATCTATGAAGCTCTCATCGAACACCGGCACGGAGCCCTTCACGTTGCGGAAGTGCACGTGATTGACCCTGTCTCGTTCGCCGAAGTAGCGTATCAACTCCAATACATCGGTCCCGGCCTGTTCGGCAACGGTCCCCTGGCAGATGTTGAAGCCGTTCATAGGGCTATCTACTTCCTCGATCATGCGCTTCATGCCTTCGAAACTGCTTAGGATACGCGCTTCTCCGCCCAGCCACTGGGTAGGCGGGTCATGGTGGTGCATGGCCATGCGCACCCCGGCCTGTTCGGCCACCGGCAGGATTTTCTCCATGAAGTAGATGAGGTTGTCCCACATCTGCTCGGCGTTCATGTCTACGGCATACTCGGGGCGTTTGTCCGCGATCAGATCATAGTCGAACCGGGACACGCGGGCGCCGCCGCGCCCAGTGTTGGTCGGCCATGCTATCCGCCCGAACACATCGGGGACCGACCAGGTCCACTCACACACCGGCACTTCGGCGCCGCCCAGAACTCGGATGGTCTCGCAGACGTTGTCTATCTCCGCATCAGCCTCGGCCGATCTGCCGAAACGGGCATGCCAGTACTGGGTATCGCGCCCCTGTGGCAGCAGGAAAATCGCCAACTGCAGCCCGTACGGCTTGACCATTTCCTGGATGCGCCGCACCTGATCTGCTTTGAGCACCCCACGAGAGCCCGGCTCGCTCATAGTGATGGGCCATTGGTCGAAACGCACATAGCGAATGCCTAGCTGCTGCAGAAAGGTAAACTCTACATCATCCAGTGAGCTCAGTCGGCTGCCTACGTACATGAAATCCCATCTCCCATAGCTGCAGTTGAAACGCAGTCAGTACAGTACGCTGGCGGATAATTCCCGTCTCATACCGACAATCCTTCGTGTGGGGGTAATTGTCCTGCATGAAGACAATCGGCGATGGATCCGAAGGCTTGCTGTGGGGCGGTCATGGTGTGAAGCAAGAAGAGGTTGCGAGGGGGGCACATTTTGCATTCCGCGGTCGTGGCGGACCGAGAGAAATTGCACTGCAGCCGAACACTATGAAGTGAGTGCGATTGAGGTCATCGTTGCGGTGGCAAGGCAACTGGAGTGCGTTGTGGCTGAGGGCAGGAGACAATCCTCCGTGCGAGATGGGACAACCTGTCCTGCCTGAAGACAATCAGCGATGGATCTGAAGGCTTGCTGTGGAGCGGTCATGGTGTGAAGCGGGATGAAATTGTCGGGGGTGCGCGTTTCGTTTTCTGGCGGTCGTGACGGACCGAAAGAAATTGCACTGCAGCCAAACACTATGAAGTGAGTGCGATTGAGGTCATCGTTGCGGTGGCAAGGCAGCTGGAGCGCGCTGTGGCTGGGGAGGAGGAGACAATCCTTCGTGTGTGGGCAATTGTCCTGCATGAAGACAATCAGCGATGGATCTGAAGGCTTGCTGTGGGGCGGTCATGGTGTGAAGTGGGATGAAATTGTCGGGGGTGCGCGTTTCGTATTCCGACGGCTGCGGCAGTCCGCAGAAAAGCTGTGCTACAACCGAATACTGTGTGGTGAGTATCACTGGCATCGTCGTTGCGGTGGCAAAGCAACTGGAGTGTGTTGTGGCTGGCGGGTAGTGGAAAATTGTAGGGCAGAGGAACGATTGTGGCGGGCAAAACCAACATCGGAACCTGCACGAAGGCTCGGGACGCGGGGTTGATCAGCGGCACAGCTGGATGAGGTTGTGGGTCACCAGGTAGGATGGTATGCCTAGAGCTCTACATCGGGCCACAAGTCGTACTGCCAGAGGTACTGTTCGGGGTGCTGTCTCACCCATTTTTCGAGGCGGCGAAACACTTGCTGCGTGCCGACATCTATCGGTGTTGCCGGTGTCACTGGTATCGGTTCATCAATACAGACCCTAAAGCTACCATCATCTTGCCGTACGGTGTGGCAGGGCAGCATTTGCGCACCGCTGCGCAAGGCCAACAGCATGGGGGTGTGCCACAAATTGGTCGTATGGCCCATATATTCGATATCCAGCCCCTGCCCCCGTGCATACCGGTCCGGAAGGATTCCGATTACCGTATTTTTCCGCAGCAATCGCAGGCATGGTCTAATCCCACCGTGTACGGGGATGGTGGGGACGGCCATACCTTCGCGCAGCGCGTCCACCGTTCGCGCTATGCGCTGCATGCTTGAGGGGCGCGCCAAGGGCACCACGTCGAAGCCTTCCTGATTGAGGCGCACCGGGCCGATTTCCCAGTTGCCCAGATGTGCACCGATCAGTATGGTGCCACTTCCGGCGGCAATCGAGGCCTGTAGGTGCTCCAGCCCCTCGATCGGAGCTATATCAACAAGCTCTTCGGGCGGGAGAGTGGGTAGCTTGACCATTTCCAGGCCCATCATTCCCACCGACTCGAACGCTTTTATAGCCAGTTTCTGGCGCAGGGCATGCGTGAGTTCGGGGCTGTATACCAGTTGCAGATTGCGCAGTGCGATGCGTAGGCGGTGGCGGGCAAAAATCCATCCATGTCTGCCCAATCGCGCGCCCAGGCGCTGCACCTGCTCCAGGCGCATACGGTTGGTAAGCGAGCGTAGGCCCATGAGAAACGACGGTGCGATTAGAGCTCGGAGCTCCTTGCGCAACGACTCTCTTTTTCGCTTGGTCTTAACTGTCATGAGTGTGTTTCCGTATAGGCCACGAGCCGAGGATATCCAGCCATCGAACGGTGTTTGCCCCACTCGCTGGAGTACACCAATCGGGTTGGCGAGCAATACAGGCCATACCTCCACGTCGCTTGCTGGCTTGCCGTTCGAGCACCGCAGGAAGTCCATATTTTCACAGGAGCTGAGTGTCTGCAATGCAGGAACAGCGCATGCAAGTGAAGAATATACCCTTTCTACGGATAATGCAAATCGTGTAGCGGGCAGATAGGGTCTGGTAAGCGAGATAGCCGCATTAGCCGAGACGCTCAAATAAACCCTATGCGGAGACAGGATCTATCGGCAACAGTCTTGCTTACTAGCGCACCATGCTGGCGATAGGGAGGATTTGTCACCGGTCTCGAGAAGCCAACACAGTGGCCACCAGCACTGAGGTGATCCGGTTTCCGGCAGGCGGCACATGCCCCTTGTGCCTCTAGTTGATTAGAGCTGGCGAGATGCAAATTCTTGCGCTAATTGGTGCAAGTGTCGTTGAATTAGTATCGAGCACGCTATGGTTGATAAACGGGCGTGCCAGGGGCAAGTCGGCGGGTTACCGTGCGATGAGCCCCCTGCCGCATAGCTGGCTGATACGCCAATTCAGGCAGGTGAAATTAGTCGCAAGGCCGTATTCACAGGCGAATATACTGGTTGTTCTCGAGAACCTTTCGCTACTCTTCCATGGCGCTTGCAGCCAGTCGTTGCCGTGATGATGGCCGGTTACGAAGACGTGATAAGTGCACAACGCGGGAGTTGACGGTATGGTCGAACAACTGACAGTTGCCAACTGAAGATTTATTGAGTACTCTGCTTTTGTGACCACAGCATGACTGCGCGCAGCAGATGTAGACATAGCGGCAACCAAAGCACAGTCTGCTCGAGGGGGGAAAGTCCTCATGATGGACGCTCCGACCAAAATGCTTGTAATCGAAAGCGACCAGTCCGCTGTGGAGCGGCTCACCCAGGCGTTGGAAGCCGGCAAGAACTTTGAGTTTGACCTATTCAACGCTCCCAGTATGGCACGAGCCTTGGACTTGCTCGACCTGGACAGCTTCGATGTGATCATCCTTGAGCTGAACCTGTCCGACAGTGTGGGGCTGCCGACTTTGGAGCGAGTATATGGTCGGGCTCCGGACATCCCCATCGTTGTGTTGACATCTGTCGGCGATGACGCGACAGCTATCAGTGCTGCCCAGCACGGGGCGCAGGAGTATCTGGTCAAGGACGAGACGCCTGACAGTGCTCTGGTGCGCGCCATCCGCTATGCCATGGAGCGGCATCAATTGCAGGCACGGCAGGTGCGGGCTACCCACAGCCACCAGCGTGGCAGGGTCATCGCATTCATCGGTGCCAAGGGTGGCACCGGCACCACTACAGTGGCTTCCAACGTAGCCGCAGCACTTGCTCGCCGGGGCCATAACACCATCATTTCTGAACTGCGTGCTGACTTCGGGACGCTGGCCTTGCAGCTAAACCGCATCCCACGAAGCAGTCTTAGCCAGCTGCTGACCTTGCCGCTTGAGCAGATTGACCGCCACAATGTTGAGGCCCAATTGATGAGCATAGAGCAGGGGCCTCGAATTCTATACGGACCGCAACGGCCAGAGGAGTTTCGCGATCTGGAACCTGAGCAGGTAGACGCGGTGGTCTCCACTCTCAGCAGCATCTGTGATTTCACCATTCTCGACTTACCGGCTAACCAGTCCCTCGCCTCACAGGCCGCAATCCGACTAACCGATTACGTCGGTCTGACCGTGCAGCCTGAGCACTACTGCCTGGAAGCGGCAGCAGTGCGCCTCGCTCAGTTGAAAGCATGGGATGTGAGCTCTCCATTCATGGGGCTGGTGGTGGTCAGCAGGATGGCTACTGGCTACACTATACAGATCGATGAGATAGGCCGGAAGCTTGATGCACGGATTATCGGGGTGATGCCACCGGCTGCTGAAGCCTGTGCCGCCGCTGTCGCAGCCGGGCAACCACTGGTATTTCACCAGCCGGAGCAAATCGCTTCAGTCACACTCGCTGAGCTGGCCGAACGGCTGACAGCCCCTAGCATCGAACCGTTGCACCTGTAGCATTAGTATAGGTAACATCAGTATATGTTCATGCCGTTAGCGTGCATCCAGGCCATATTCGGGCCATAGTCAGGCACACTATAGGCACACTATAGGTCGCAGGCAGGTACAGGCAGATACAGGCAGGTCGTAAGACGGCTGTGTTCAAGCCTCTCAAGCCTACTGAGAAGACGTCCGGAAAGCCGTGGTCTTGGAATTGCGAATGGTCATACATGATGGCGATTGTGCCGTCTGCCATCGGGGCAGTAGGTTGATATCCATAAGCGAGTTCGGGAAGGCGATCTGTGAGGAGTGCTTCCCGAGCTTTGTCCGACATAGGATAGAGAGCCCGATGCGCCGCTTCCGGATGTATCGGGCCGGTGATACAGTGGCAGTAGCCCTGTCGGGGGGCAAGGATAGCGCTGCTACTGCACACATCCTCCACTCGCTGCGCCACCGACTGCGCATATCTGTCGTAGCCCTGCATGTGAACATGGGGCTGGGTGCATTTTCCCATGCCGCCGAACAGGCCGCCGCTGACCTGTGCGATATGCTCCAGATTAGGCTCCATGTCAGCCACGTGGCCGATTTTGGTGTCACTGTTGGACCGGTGGGGCAGTTTCACCAGTGCAGCGTTTGTGGCGCAGTGCGTAGGGCCGTACTCAACCGTCAGTGCGCTCACCTGGGCGTGAATGCGCTGGCCACCGGACACACTCTCGAAGATATCCTGCAGTTCATGCTCAAGGGCATACTGTCTGGGCGCCTGGAAGCACCACGACCCACCCTGCCCCCTGCCGCTCATCGGCCCCGCAAGATCAAGCCACTGTACTTCACTCCGGAGAGCGCCACTGAGACCTACGCTCAGATGCTCGCCCTGCCCCGCACCAACATAGAGTGTACCCAATTCGAAGCCAGGAGCCACCGCTTCAAACAGGTCTTCGAACTGCTGGAACAGCAGGCGCCCATGAGCAAGATACAGTTTGTCCACACCTTGCTCAAGGCTATGCCTACGGCGCTTCCCGAGGAGCTTGAGAGGACTTGTGTTGTATGTGGCGAACCAACCAACGCAACATACTGCCCCATCTGCCGGCTGCGGCGCGTCCAGCAGGGTGCGGAGGAAGACAGTGAAGGCTGTGCTGAGCCCAGCAGCGAAGCGCCGGGTGTGGTATCCGACCGATTGATGCAGGATAGCGATGAGGAGGCCATGTGATGCCCACGCAAGTAGAGAAGATCAGGCTGCTTCCGCCATCAGAGCAAAACCCGCGCAATTCTGAGGGCGCCTTCATCCAGCTTAACGATGGTCGGCTCCTGTTTGTCTATAGCCACTACTACGACGGAGGGCATGATCACAGCGGTGCCTACCTGGCCGGACGCTACTCGGCCGATGGGGGCCGGACATGGGGCGAAGATGTTACTGTTCTGGAAAACGAAGGCGCCTGTAACGTCATGTCCGTCAGCCTGCTTCGGATGGCTGATGGTGACATCGGGATGCTGTATCTGCGCAAGGATGATCCGCAGAAACTCTGCCGCGCCTTCCTTCGCCGCAGCAGCGATGAGGCGAAAAGCTGGTCTGATCC
>JAAYSP010000141.1 GCA_012518355.1 candidate division WS1 bacterium
TGACGGTCCTGCACCGGCAAAGGCGCCCAGAACCCGCAAAAAAGCTTCTCGAGTACGCGGGCCTAAGGTGAGCAATCGGCAGACTGGTGATGTCTTTACTGCAGGTACCAAGATAGTGCACGATGACTGGGGCAATGGTATTGTGGTATCGGCCAGCCATGACGAGGCCCAGCCCATACTGACGGTAGTGTTCGAAAAGCACGGCGTCAAGAAGATGCTGGCTGGTCACCCCAAACTGAAGGCCCGATAGCTGCGATTGTACACAGCAGGCTAGGCTATGTATTAGTTGGCAACACGCGAGTAGGGTGGCTGAGCTGTGTGATTGACTTCACTGGCAAGGCTGTCGTTTTTGGCGCGCTGCAAGTGTCGATCCTGTACTATGCAAAACCAATACTGACGATGCATTTCACTTTGTACATAGCGTGTCAGAATGTCAGATTTTTTCTGGTGATACTATGTCAATACTTGACCAGTTGAACCCGCAGCAGAGAGAAGCCGCGACCACCATCGAGGGCCCGGTGCTCATCTTCGCTGGTGCCGGAACTGGCAAAACACGCGTTTTGACTCATCGCATTGCCTATATGGTGCAGGAAAAACAAATACTTCCCGAGCAGATTTTGGCGGTTACCTTCACGAACAAAGCTGCAGACGAGATGAAGGAACGCATTTCCCAGCTCATCGGTGCCAGGGCCTCACAGGTTTTGGCTGACACTTTCCACTCGGTCTGCGCACGACTTTTGCGTCGCTACGGCGAGCACATCGGTATATCTCCCAACTTCGCCATCTATGAGGGTTATCAGGAAGGGCAGCGAGCCAACAACGCGCTGGATTTCGACGATTTGCTGTTCAAAACCGTTGAACTGCTCGAGAGCAAACCTGCAGTGCGTGAGGAGCTCCAGGCACGCTTTCCTTATATCCTTGTGGACGAATATCAGGACATCAACTATGCGCAGTATCGCTTTATCCGTCTACTTGCCGGCACACGCGGCAACGTCTGTGTAGTTGGCGATGACGATCAGAGCATTTACAGCTGGCGCGGGGCCGACGTGAGGCTGATCCTCAGCTTCCAAAAGGATTTCGAGAACACGCGGGTCATCAAACTGGAGCAAAACTACCGCTCCACTCGGAAAATTCTCGAGTGTGCGCACCATGTCATCTGCCAAAACGAGACGCGTGCGGAGAAAAAGCTGTGGACAGAAAATGGAGTTGGCGAAAATCTCGTGCTGCACCAGGCCGTGGACGAAGATAAAGAAGCCGAGTGGGTAGCCGCGACCATCGTTCGACAGGTGCAAAAGTCGGGGATGCGCTACGGCGATTACGCAATTCTGTATCGCATCAACGCCATATCGCGTGCTTTTGAGATCGCCTTGCGTGGGCGAGGTGTGCCTTACCAGATGGTAGGCGAGATGTCGTTTTATGACCGCGCCGAAGTCATAAATCTAGTTGCCTACCTGAAGCTCATCTTCAATCCATCCGACGCCGCGAGTCTGCGTCGTATCATCAACACACCTGTCCGTGGCCTCGGTAGCAACATGCTCAACTGTCTCACACAAGTTGCTTCCGAAGCAGGTGTCACGCTCTACGAAGCCTTGCCTTTACTGGCTGATGACAGTAGATTGCGCCAGGCTCAGCGACATGCTGCGCTGAACTTCTATGACATGGTGGAGGGGCTGCGAAAAGACGCCGAGCAGATGGGGGTGGCCGAACTGGTCAGCAGAGTGCTAGATCGCAGCGGCTATCTGAAAGCTCTGCGCAATAGCAAGAGGGCTGAAGGCGCTGAGCGGGCAGACAGCCTGAATGAATTTATCGCTGGTGCGGTCAAGTATCAGCAGAATGCACAAGAGCCTACCCTGGGCGGCTTTCTCAAGCGGTTGGCCCCACTGGCTGATACAGATAAACCCAGAGGCCTGGACAATTCAGTCTCACTGATGACGCTTCACGCTGCCAAGGGACTTGAGTTTCCTGTGGTGTTCATGGCTGGGATGGAGGAGGGGATTTGTCCTCACAAGCGTTCCATACACGACGAGTTCGAACTGGCGGAGGAGCGGCGGCTGTGCTACGTTGGGCTGACCAGAGCCAAGCATATGGTACACCTGAGTCATGCGCGGAAGCGCACTATTTTCCACAAAGTGAGAGAGAGGCAGCCCTCGCGGTTTCTGACCGATTTGCCTCAGGAGCTGGTAGACCACAGTGGGGTAAGTGCGTACGCGTCTCGCGTGCGTGTTAGGCGCAACACCACAAGCAGAGCAGCTACCTACGCCGATGTTCGGGAGACTGCTGGCGGCTCTGCACCGTCAAAGGCACCTCGAACTCAAAAAAAAGCACCTAGAGTACCTGGAACTCCGGTGCTCGACCGACAAGCCGCTGAGATTTTTCATCCAGGCACCAAAATAGTACATGACGATTGGGGTAATGGTGTCGTAGTATCAATTAGCCAGGACGGTACCCTGTACATGCTAACGATACGGTTCGAAAAACGAAAACACGGCGTCAAGAAGATGCTGGCTGGCCACCCCAAACTGAAGGCCCGATAGCTGCGATTGCGCACAGCAGGACAGGCCGCCGTCGCTGTCCGGGAGGCAAGACGATGCGAGTTGTTGTTCAGAGAGTAAGCGCTGCGCAGGTTGTGGTGGATGGTGCCGCGGTTGGCAGCATAGACCATGGGATGCTTGTACTGGTCGGCTTCACGGATGGAGACGATGCTGCTCAGTTGCGGTGGATGGCTGACAAGCTGGGCGGGCTACGCATTTTTGAAGACGATCAGGGTAAGATGAATCTGTCGGTGACAGAGATCGGCGGCTCTGTGCTGCTGGTACCGAATTTCACTCTCTATGCCGACTGCCAGAAGGGGCGTCGGCCTAGCTTTTCGCGGGCCGCAGAGCCGAGCATCGCCACCGAGCTTTTCAACGGCTTCTGCGATTTGCTGCAGGAGTCGGGCTTGCAGATTGCGAAGGGAGTATTTGGCGCATACATGCAAGTGAGTCTGTGCAATGATGGACCAGTGACCTTCATAATCGACAGCCCGAAGTAAGACAGAGTTGGAGCAATGGCCGCACAATACAGTAGAAAAAAACGAGGACCGAAAGAACGGGCCGGCACTCATAGGCGGAACGGTGACTTCCTGGCTGAGCACGGGTTAATCGATCGGGCCATACGCCAGTATGAGAAGTCCGCTCAGATGGACGGCCGCAATCCCGACACCGCGGTAGCTCTTGGTGATGCCTATTTCGTGGCCGAGATGCCGCAGAAGGCCTATCGGGCGTACAAGAAGGCGCTTAGCGTCCATCCCCGGCACGCTGAAGCACACTTTTGCCTCGCCGAGTTCTGGATCAACATCAGTCGCTTTCCCGCTGCCGTGCGGGCACTTGAGAAGGCAGTTCAGTGCGATCCGGACAGGCACTACTACCACTGCCGCCTGGGCGAACTGTACCTGCACCAAGGCGACTTCGGACGGGCTCGCAGCCAGTTTGAGCGTGCTATCGAGCTGGCTCCGGAAGATGGCTTTTATCACCATAAGCTCGGTGATCTATATGCCCAGCGCGACGAATTGGATGCTGCAGCCGCAGAGTATGAGACCGCTATCGCCTGCTCGCCGGCCGAAGACTTCTACAACACGCGACTGAGCGCCATCTATGTACGTCAGGCGCGTCTGAGCCAGGCGCTGGAGCAGATGTCACGGGCGAATCGGATCGCTCCTGGACGCCATGTTTACCAGCATTTGATGGGAGAGCTGCTGCTCGCAGTCGGACAACCGGAAGCAGCTCTGTCCGCCTACCGTCGCGCCGGACCGTTGGGCGAATATGATCGCGACTGGGTGCAGCGCTGGCACCTGCGCGCGGGATTGCCATCGCAACTGGCACAAGTTGGCTGGGGTCTCGAAATATATGGGCCCTAGCCCGCTGCCCGCCGACTGCAGTATCAGTATGATGTCCGGCAGAGCCCACCCCACACGAAAGGTTGCGCCTCCATGCTCCGAATTGAGACGCTGACTGTCGGCCCTCTTGAGACCAACTGCTATCTCTTTGCCCCTGTATCCCCGACTGGTGAAGTCGTGATTGTGGACCCCGGGGCGGAACCTGAGGCAATCCTGGATGCTGTGAGTAGACTGGAGCTGAAGGTAGCTGCCATCCTGCTCACCCACGGGCATGTAGACCACATGGCAGCAGCGGCAGCAGTACGTGAAGCTACAGGTGCTCCTGTTCATATCCACACAGCAGACGCCAGCATGGTGCGCAAACCGGATCCGTACTGGGCTTCTCTGGTTGGGGGTGTCGAGCCGTGCGAGGTTGACGTGGAGTTGGCCGGTGATGAGCAGCTGCACTTGGCCGATGTGGATTTGCAGGTCATCCACACTCCGGGGCACTCGCCCGGGAGTATCTGCTATATGGTCGGTGATACACTGTTTTCCGGAGACACATTGTTTGCCGGGAGTATCGGACGGACCGACTTGCCGGGTGGAGACGATGGGGTCATGCAGGCTTCACTGGCTTGGCTGACGGCGGAAGTGACGGGGGAGACACGCGTGCTTCCCGGGCACGGGCCTGAGACCACTATGCAGGCAGAGTGCCAGGCCAATCCGTTTCTGCAAGACTTGCCCGCTCGGTGACGATTTTTACTGCTCCGTCTTGCACGATTCCATTCTTGTAGCCCACACGCAGACTGTTGTCCGCTATCTGAACCAGTGTGTATCGGGGCTGCTTCGCGCCATGGCGGCCCGTGACTGGACGTCTTGCAAGGTGTGTCGCACGAGGACAAGGTATGTGTATATTTCGTTTCACATCTATCTCGGCATAGCCAGGTGGATGGGCAGCGCTGGTATGATAGCAAAAGGGGACACCAAAATGGTGTCCCCTTAGTGTTGATATCTATTCGATCGCAGGGCGTCTAGAACCGTGAGTTGAAGGATGCACTCAGGCCGAGGTCGCCGTCGATCGCGGCGGCACTTACGCTGATTTGATCGGCTATTCGATAGCGCAGAGCAGCGTTGACATTGTCGCCATCATAGTCTATTTGCAGCAGAGCTTTGCTGAACGGTACGAACTCGACTCCGCCAAAGAAACCGTCCATCACACCACTATTATAGTGATTGTCAGCATACCCGAAGCTTGCGCGCAGGTTGGACTTTTTGCCACTCTCGGCGATGGTCAAATCCTTGGTCAGAACCACGTAGTATGCACGGTTGACCTCGTTGCTGGCATCAAAAATACCGATTGCCAACTGTGGTGCTGATGGGTTCTTGGTCCATCGCGCCAGGTCTAGGTTATATTTGGCATTTCCGATAATTTCGGAGCCACTTCCTGTTGCGGCACCGTTGAACCTGGATGCTCCTACCTCTAGGCTCGGCGTGATGCCGACGTTGGCGTTCCAGATTTGGACGGTGCTAGGATCGGTGTCTATCCAATTGTAGCTGGCGACTACTCCCTGAGGGGTAACTGTGGTGGCTGTCGGGACCATGACTAGACCAGTGGATCCCGTCCATGTGTTGGTCACACCTGCTTCGGCTCGTTGCGTGTCCCATACAGAGACGTAAGGGTCGGCCATTAGTGTGCCTGCGGCAAGGGCGAGGGCCAATGCGACTACTACTACCATGCTGGTGCGCAAACGGCTCACCTCCTGAGAAGGGTTACGTTGGGCATTTCGGGCAAGTATAGACCATAGCTTATCGAGAGTCAAACCGCCTTGCGGTCGTGCATCTTGTCGTCATGTGTGGCAATTGAGCATCGGACTCATGCCAGGCAGCTCAGGCCAGATCCAGTTTATGACTGCAGGAACCGCCTCGTGGATGCGACGCCTGGACTGCTATATCACACCCCGGGTTTGCCGATACGAACCACTCCAGTGGCTGTGCGCCACCGCGACCGGCCAGTGCGTCGAACTCAAACGCCCGCGGTCGAGAGAGCACTTCGACGCCCTGATCGTGTACGATGTTGACCGTCACCGGCTCATGTGTGCGTGACTTAAGCCCGGTAGACATGATGTTAGTGGCCAGGAAACCGATGTTTGCCACCGTGCCACGCACTCTGTATAGGTTTGGGGCCACGCGGACAGCTTCACAGCCCGATAGCATCAACTGTGGATGGTATGCGGCGTGCTCCAGTATGAAACTGGTAGTGCCGTCAGATATCTGCTCCATTTCGGGCGGGTAGACGTGTGAGACGGCTGCTCGGGTCAACCCACCGATTTGCACCGGCCCCAGTTGTGGGTGATCGTAGTCTTCCCAGGGGACGAATACAATTCGAGCATCGGTATCGGCGTGCTCATCGGCAAAGCGCATGATGCGACGCATGAACTCGCGCTCTCTGGTTTCCTGCAGCGCATCAAACGACTCATCCGGGCCGATGCCGGCAGTGCTGTACCCCCAGCCTACCTCGATAACGTACCAGGAGATGCCCAGTCCGAAGTGTGCGAAATCCTTTGAGTTGCCCGGTAGTACCACGGGTTTGCGCCACGAGGCCCGGTAGTCGCGTGAGCTCATCAGGCGGAGGCCGGATAATCGCTCGCCCATTTTGCCGATTTCAAGGATCAGCTCCAGGTCGCTTTCGTTTATCTCTTCATCGGCGAGGCTATCAGGGCGCAAGATGGCTGGTGTCCCTCCGTGGAAGTCTATCCCGGCGAAAACGTTTGGATGAGAAAACAGGAAGTCGCCCACAGCTTGCATTTCGGGATTTGCGAACGGATACTGTGCAGTGTCAGTCCCATGTTTCCAGCCGATAGGATAGTTGCGATTGAAGTCATAATTGTCCACTGACAGGCGTAGGTGCCCTCCGTCGTAGTCGTGGATGAGCCCCTCGGTGCACTGGTAGTAGAACGGGCCACTGTCGCCGGGGCGCCGTGGCATCATAATCCGGTCGTCCTCCGGATCCACTGCAAACGGCCCTGCTGGATCTTCCCAGCGCATGTTCAGGATCATCCCATCACCGTTCAGATCCTGAGGCACCACGCCATTTATTTTTTCGTTGACTGTGACCCGGCTGCGAACCTCTCCCTGTGTGCTAAGGGCGTACTCAGCACCATCAGGGTTAGCTCGTGGTACAACATAAAACGTCACTCGGCTCAGCAGATCGCGGGCTTCTGGTGAGCTGAGCAGGGTGTGTATGAGATGCAGTGCTGCAGTCGTGCCGTACATCTCGTGGGCGTGGACGTTGGCTTGCACATAGTACGCAGGCTTGCTGTCGGCGGTTCCGGTGGATGGCTCGGTGATGGTGGCCAGCCACTGTTCACGCCCCTCAGGGCTGGTGCCGATACTGCTTAACGCCATCAGATCGCTTGCCGCCACCTGACATTGCTGCAGAAAATCAGTTATGTTCTGGTGCAGGTAGAACCTCTGGAAGTCAACTGCTGGTACATCGTTCACAATTTATCATCCCTGTCCGAGTAATTTATGGCTGTGAGCGTTTTCAGCCACATCAGCTTCAGTCACATCAGCTTCGTCCACGTCAGCTTCGTCCACGTCTGTTTCAGTCGAGTGTCATCGGGACCTGCACTTTGCCTGCACGCGGGTGAGATGCCCGGACAGAGATTTGTGCAGACGCAGAGGCAGCGACAAACCACTCGAGGGGCCGGAAGCTTCGCGGGCCTAGAGCATCGAATTCATAGGTAGCCGGTCTGGAGACGATCTGGACGCCCTCGGGGAGCTCCAGAGCAACGCAGACTGGTTCATGGGTGCGGCTGGCCGCGGCAGTGGACATGACATTGGTGCTGTGTATGCCCACGTTGGCCACCCGTCCACGGATGCGATAGATCCCGTCACTGACCTGTATCGTCTCAAGTGCCGACAGGGCAATTTGTGGATGCCAATCAGAGTGCTGGAGGATGAATTCAGTAGTCTTGACCGACAGATCTGCGATATGGCGCGGATGAGGCATGATATCGTTGCCCGAGCCGGTGCCGCCGATTTCGACTCTGCCCAGTTGCGGATGGTCGAACTCGGTCCACGGTTTCCAGTCCCATGGGTGATCGGGGTTTTCGTCCACAAACCTGAGCACCTGACGTCTAAAATCGCGTTCGCGCGTCTGGCTGTCAGCAGCGAAATAGTCTTTGGCCGCGATGCCTGCGGAGCTGTAGCTGTTGCCCAACTCGATGGTGAACCATGGGATGCCCAGTACGGAGTATCCGAACTCGTCGGAGTTGCCCGGCAGGCTGATAGGTTTGCGCCATGGCTGGCGATAGTCGCTGCTGGCCATGGGCGTCAAACCGGTAAGCCGTTCGCACACTGCGCTGATCTCCAGCATCAGCTCCAAATCGCTTTCAGGAAGCTCGCCCGCCTTGCCGGATACCCGCAGTAGCGCCTGGGTCCCACAGTGGTAGTCAATTCCGGCGAAGATGTTGTTGTGTTCGAATAGAAACTCGGCGATGGCGTGGATCTCGGGGTGCTGCAGCGGGTACTCGGCTGCGTCCACTGTGTGGCTCCAGCTAGCAGGATAGTGGCGGTTGAAGTCAAAACTTTTTATGGCCAGGGAGATGGCTCTGCCGTCATAGTCATGGATGAGACCTTCCGTTTGCTGCTGGAAAAACGGGCCTTCATCGTCGGGCAGCCGGGATACCAGAAGACGCGGATCTTCGGGGTCCTGTACGTATGGGCCCGCCGGATCCTCCCAGCGCATCATGCGGATTTTCCCGTCGCCGTCGAGATCCTGGGGGACCAGACCGTTTGTCTTCTCCTGGATGACGCTGCGGGAGCGGATGGGGCCGTTGAGGGTAACTGCATACTCTGCACCATCAGGGTTGGTTCGAGGCACCACATAAAACGTCAGTTCGCGCAGCCGGGCCTGTACCGCCTCGTCGGTCAGTAGAGTGTGGATCAAGCGTAGTGCCGCACTTGTGCCTGCAAGCTCGCGGGCGTGTACGTTCGCCTGCACATAGTATGCGGGTTTGTCCTCCGGTGCACCAGTGGTGGGGTCGGTCAGAGTGGCAAGCCACACCTGACGCCCCTCCGGGCTTGCCACCAGGCTGTCGAGCTTGAGCAGGTCTGGACGCGCCTCTGCACAGGCCTGCAGAAACGCAGTCAGTTGGTCATAGGTGTACCAGGTATCGAATTGGATATCGGGAACGCTTGCCATTGCTGTCTCCTCGGAAAAGGGGTACTCGTCTGTATGCACTTGTTCAGGCACAGCACATGCCTGGGTTCGCTTTATTCGCTCACTGCTTCACTTGCCCACTGGCGTTTTCGGACGATTTGATCGTATGTTGACCATCCCAGCACACGGATCCATGTGGACCTGACGCGGTCGGTCAACTTCGGATAGGCAGATCATGGGCATGACGCCGTCGAGCAGTACGATGATTTGCCGCGGTTGCCATCACCGTGTACCGCTCATTTCCGTACAGGTGGCGACCATCCCTTCATCACGCCGTTCATCTCAGAGCAGCGATGTCAGACCACCGGGCACGTGGGCAATTGCGTCAGTGTCTCGAATTGCCTATAATCCCTGCATAGTACAGCGAAGTAGAGGTGATGTTTTGGCGTTTTGGCATACGCGAGAGGGCATGACAGGCAAGCAGTTGTACCGCTGGCAGTGGCTACGCTCTCTGATAATCAACAAGTGGGCGATGGGGCTGCCGCATATCAACACATCTCTGCGCAAGTTTCTATTTCGACTGGGTGGCATCAAGATAGGCTCCGGCGGTTTTGTGGGTATGGGAGGCTGGTTCGAGGACCTGTATACCCATCGCGTACACATCGGGGACAACGTCACCATGTCTTTTGGCGTGACCCTTGTGGCACACGGCCCCAAAAGTGACCCGTCGAATATGGATATCGTGATACAGGACAGAGCCTATATCGGCTGCAACACCACAATCCTGCCAGGAGTGACGATAGGTGAGAAGGCAGGTGTCGGCGCCTGCTCGGTGGTCACGAAGGATGTGCCCGCCGGTGCAGTCGTGGCCGGCAATCCTGCCCGGATACTGCGTCAGCCGCCCTCCCCGGCCGAAAGCGGAGGTGGCGGGTGAGACCCGGAGATATTCTGGCGGCCAAACAGAAGGCACTGAGCTACCGCCGCCTCGAGGTGCCTGTGGCGCAGTTGCAGGAGCGCATCAGCCGCTACACCGAGCCGGTGCGGAGCCTGACTACCATACGCGGGGAATTCGTAGACATCGTCGGCGAAATCAGACCACCGGAGCACCCTCTGGCGGGTCTGTTTGACCCGCGCATATGGGGCCAGGAGTACGCCGGCGCGGGCTGTGCAGCGGTAGCGGTGTGTACTGATACGATTGCCCATCGTGGCGACAGCGCGTACTCGCGTCGAGCGCGCCGCTACATGCCGCTGCCGGTGATAAGCCTGGATTATGTGATAGATGAGTATCAGCTATATGAAGCCCGTCTGTGGCAGTCAGATGCGGTGACCGTGCCCGAGGCGTTTCTGTCTGATGGAGAGATACTGCGCCTGATGGAAGTCAGCGCCGAGTTGCAGATGACGCCTGTTATCATGACCGACACCGTAGATGGCGCGAAGCGAGCCATGGAGTTGGGCGCCGGGTATCTGCTGGCGATACCACTCGTGTGGGATGGCAGCTGCGGTGTATCGCCCGCTGACGTGGATTGCATGGCGCAGATATGTCCTGACCATGCACGCCTCATCGGTTATGTGCCGCTGCTTCAGCGGGAAGCGGTCGAGCAGATGGCCGAGGCCGGCGTCCATGCGGTGCTGGGTGCCCCATCGTCTTACGACCCATCGGAGGCGGCTATCATGATCCGGCAGTTGCAGGAGATACCCCGTCGTGTCAGCCAGTAGTGCGCAACAGAGAAGAGGTCTGCCATGAGCCTGTCACCCGCAGAATTGCTCGCTACGATAGACCACGCGATACTGAAACCGGACTGCACCTACAGTGATGTGATGTATGCCTGCCGGATGGGGCGGGCTTATCTCCTGGCCAGCGTCTGCGTGCCGCCGATATGGGCGTCTATGGCCGTGCAAGAGCTGTCAGGCGCCGAAACTCCGGTATCTTCAGTGGTCGGCTTTCCATACGGTTTCGTCACAAGTGAGACTAAGGCGGCGGAAGCAGTGGCGCTCGTGGCCCAGGGCTGTGCTGAGCTTGATATGGTGATGAACATATCGGCACTGCGTTCGGGGCGCCTGGACATGGTCATCTCAGACATAGCGGCAGTGGCGCAGTCTATGGGGGCCTGCGCGGAAGGGCCTCGCCTGAAGGTCATCCTGGAGACCTGCTACCTCGATGAGCAGCAGATCTCTCAGGCTGTAGACGCAGCAGTGCAGGCCGGCGCGCAGTATGTGAAGACCTCCACCGGCTTCGGACCTCATGGCGCCACCGTGGAGCATGTGGCACTACTGCGACGGCTGGCCCCGCCGCATATCGGGGTGAAAGCCGCCGGAGGCATCCGGAGCCTGGCAGAGCTACAAGGCTTCATCGCTGCCGGAGCCGATCGCATCGGCACCAGCGCCACCGAAGCGATCATCGAACAGCTTCAGGCTGGAAGCGGCCATGGCCACCTATAGCACGGAAGGCATCGCTCTGCTGGTACATAAGTACAAGGGCACCGGGCGGGTGGTCAGCTTCTACACGCGCAAAAGGGGACGGGTGGATGCGGTGGCTCAGGGCATCGGCAAACCGGGGAGCAAGCTGGCCGCTGCAGTAGAGCTTTTCACGCTGTCACGATTGATGTTTGTCGAGGGGCGCGATCTGGATCGGATCAGGCAGGCGGATGTGATTGAGCCGCACTACCATCTGCGTGCCGACATGACTCGCCTGGCATGTGCTTCGTATATCGCAGAACTGACTGTGAAAAGCTCCGAGCCTACGCACCCGCTGATGGGACTGTTTGAGCATCTGGCTGAGGCGTATGGCGCGCTGTGTACGGCTGAAGACCCTGAAGTCGTACTATGGTGGTACATGATGCGACTGTTCGCATCGCACGGAGTCACCCCAGAGCTGTCATGCTGCTGCAGGTGCGGAGCAACACTGGGCAGACTGACCTGTTATCTGCCTGCCGAAGCCGGGCTGGCATGCAGCATTTGCACCCCGCCGAGCAACCAGATGCCCCTGAGTGCCGAAGGCTGCAGTGTCTTGCAGGGGTTGGCGCGGATGCCGGCCATAAGGCTGGACCGGCTCAGCATGAGTCCGCAGGCAAGGGTGCAAGTTCGGCACCTCCTCCACACCCATGCTGACCATCAATTCGGTATCCAGACACGAAGCCGCAAGTTTCTGCATCAGATGCTGGCCGCCTCTCAGGTTGCAGCAGAACCGCCTGTCCCGCCCACACGTCAGGATGATAGGAGTAGACTATGACCAATCAGGACATATCCCGAGAGCTCGAAGAAATCGCTGATCTGCTGGAGATCGCCGAGGCCAATCCATTTCGGATCCGTAGCTATCGGCGGGCCAGTGAAGCAGTAGCTGACCTGGCTGAAGAGGCCGCGACGCTGGTGGCCGAGGATCGGCTGACGGAAGTGCCGGGCATAGGCAAGGGTATCGCTGCTGTCATCGAACAATTGGTCACCACTGGCGTATCCGAAGACAAGGAAGCACTACTGGTGGACTATCCAGCCGGGCTACTAGAGATGCTGAGGATCTCCGGATTTGGCCCGCGCAAGGCTGCAGTGGTGTACCGCGAACTTGGCATCAGTACCGTGGACGACCTGGAGGCCGCCGCCGAGAGCGAAAAGCTTCAGGAGTTACCCGGCATGGGGGCGAAAACCGAGGAGAAGCTGCTCTCGGCCATAGCCGATTACCGCCGGGGACAGGAGCGGGCGTTGCTGGGAGACATGCTGCCTGTGGCCGAGATGCTGGTGGAAAAGCTGCGGCAGCACCCTGATGTCATCGCCGCGGAATACGCGGGCAGCACTCGCCGCTGCCGAGAGACCGTGGGCGACCTCGACTTGCTGGCCACTTCAGATGATCCGGCGGCAGTGTGTCAGTGGTTTGCCGGCCTTGATGCGCTAGAGCAGGTGATCATGGCGGGCGACACCAAGGTCAGCGGCCGACTGTCTGGAGGCCGTCAGGTGGACTTGCGGGTAGTCGAGCAGCAGTCGTTCGGCGCCGCCCTTCAGTACTTCACCGGCTCGATGCAGCACAACGTACGGGTGCGAGAGCGCGCGCAGAAGATGAACCTGACGGTAAACGAGTACGGAGTCTTTGAGTTCCATGATGAGACGAAGGGCGACATGGTAGCAGGAGCTACGGAGGAGGAAGTCTATGCGGCTCTGGGATTGCCGTGGATGGCGCCGGAGCTGCGCGAAGACCGGGGTGAAATCGCCGCCGCCGAGGAGGGGCGCCTACCTGATCTCATCGAGCTTTCCGACATCTGTTGCGACTTGCAGATGCACTCACACTACAGCGATGGACATACCACGATCGAGCAAATGGCGCGTACTTGCATCGCTCTTGGCTACCAGTACATGGGGATCACTGACCACTCTCAGGCGCTGCGGGTTGCCAACGGACTCGACGCGGAGCGTCTGAACGCTCAGCATGAAGAGGTGCTGGAGCTAAACGAAAAGCTGGAGGCAGAGGGATCAGACTTCGTGGTACTACACGGACTCGAGGCCGATATACTGTCTGATGGCGCGGTAGATGTTCCCGATGGCTGCTTCGATCTGCTGGATTTCGTCATAGGCTCTCTCCATCAGGGCTTCTCCACCGACGCAGATCGTATCACTGGCCGCATGGTAACTGCGGTCGAATCGGGTATGATCGATTTCGTGGGGCACCCGACGGGCAGGCTACTGCTGGCACGCCAGCCGTATGGGCTGCATCTAGACCAGCTCATCTCCGCTTGTGCCGAGCATGACGTAGCGCTGGAGATCAACGCTTCTCCACAGCGGCTGGACCTGGACGATGTCCACTCCCGCCGCGCCGTCGAGCAGGGCTGCAAGCTGACGATCAACACTGATGCCCATGATCCGCAGATGCTGCACAGTATGCGCTATGGAGTGATGCAGGCTCGTCGCGGTTGGGTGGAGGCGCCGACGGTAATCAACACCTGGCCGCTGGCTGACCTGAAAGCCTGGCTGGCTGCGCGGCGCAAGTAACCCACCGGCAGTGAGACCTGAGGAGGTGGACTGTGGGCGACCAGAGTGCTGAGTACTGGTTCTACATCGCGCTCGCCGTACTGGCACTGGCGTGGGTGCTGAACGTATGGGTGCCTGTGCTTCTCATGAAGCCGGTATGGCAGGGGGCGCAACAGTTTCTAGAGCTCGATGACGCCGAGGCCGACACCCCTTCACTGCCCTCTCCACCGAGCCTCCTCTTGCCCCTGAGTGCTGTGTTAGCGGCCCTGATGGCGATGGTCCTGGGCGTCAGGCACATGCACGTGGAGCAGCATGTAGGTGGTCGCTGGCTGTGGGTTACTGCCGCAGCGGTGGTAGCTTTCCTCTGGGCGATAGTCGTGATGGTGGTGACCCTCAGATCCACTGCCGGTTACGCCCAGCAACTCCTGTCCGCGCTATGGTACCCCGGCTCCCACGCTATACTGTTTTCCGGTGTATATCAGATAACAGGGTTCGGTTTGCTGGTCAGCAAAATGTGTTATACTTACTATAGGCAATAGTAGCGATGCGGATTTCTACGGAATGCTTGAGTGATACTATGACTAGGACAGTCGCCCTGAGCATGATGGTAGTGCTGGCGCTGCTCGCATCTGGGCTGGCACAGGCGGCAAATGCGCCGGTGCTGGCGATTCTGCCACCCGCTGATGAACCTGCAGAGCTGTCGTGGGGGCCTGCAATCGCTGCGGCGTTGACCGATGCGGTGAGCGAAACCGGCAGGTATCTGGTACTTAGCGATGAGCAGGTACTCTCTGCTATCGGCTGGACACCGCCTTCTGCGCCGGTACCCGACCCCGAAGCCGCTCGGAGCATACTGGGTGCTGATGTGGTGGTAGCAGGCCGCCTCGTACGCGATACGAGTCTGGAGTTGACGCTACAGATACTTGGCGGCCCGGGTGGGGAGGTGCGGATTTCGGCAGAGGGTCTGGCTGAGTTGCTGCAGACGGCCGCAGACGGGTTGGCTGACGCACTCGGAGTGCCAGTACTGTTGCCGTCGCACCTGACCGCTGATGAGCAGGCTGCCCTGGCTTTTGCGCAGGCTCGTGCTGGGCACTGCGAACCCCACCAGCCTCATCGTGCACTGGACAGGTATGCCGATGCCCTCGACCGCGACCCTGATTTCGCCCTGGCGCGTTTCCAGTGGGCGAACCTCCTGCGTGAAACCGGGCAGTGGGAACAGGCGGCTGAGCAGTATCGCCACGCGCTGCAGACAGCCGGCTCGTGGCCTCGTGCAACTGCCAACCTGGCGGCGATAGAGTTCTCGTTGGGCGATGTGGCACGGGCTACAGGGCTCTGGCAGGAGGCGGCTGCACAGTCATCGGACCTGCAAGCCGCGGCATACGCCGAGAACAACCTCGGCAGTGTTGCGCTGTCGCAGGGCGATCAGGCAGGGGCTGAGGGGCACTATCGGCGCGCTCTGGACATCTGGCCGGGATATGCGATGGCAAACGCAAATCTCGGACTACTGGCGAGAGTGCGAGGTGACAATTCAGCCGCGATAGGCCACCTGCAGCAGGCCGCCGGCCAGCGTGCCGACTTGCGCGCTGCTGCCTTCGCCGAACGGACCTGGGGTGACACACTTCGGCTCCAGCAGGACTATACCGGAGCGCTGGAGCACTATCGGCGGGCACTGCAACTTCATCCCGCCGGTGCGATGGCGCATGTGAACATGGGCGTGACCTACCGGCAGATGGGACGTGACGCGGAGGCTGAAGACGCCTATCGCCAGGCAATTCTGCTGGGCAACGATCCGACCGCTATGGCGTATGCGCACAACAATCTGGGCAATCTGCATATGGCAAAATCCATGTACCGGCTGGCTGCGGGTGAGTATGAGCGGGCCCTGGAACTGAAGCCCGACTACCAGACTGCGCGAGACAACCTGCAGAAGGCCCGAGCCATGATTGAGCAGCAGCGATGAGGTGGCCATGATGAACAAACTCACACACCATATGCTGGCAGTCGTAGCACTTGTGCTATCTGTATCGCTGTCAGGTTGTGATGGCACTGGTACGGCGAATAGCGGCCACGCGATAGGCTACATATATGCTGATGCAGCCGATGCCGTTTCGCAGGTGGCGGGCAGGATGTATCTGCTGGCGGCTCCCAGTGGCGACAGGGCCCTGAGGCCAGTGGCAGGCGTCAATCTGACCCTGGAGGAGGCCGACCGCACTACCCGTACCACGGCTGACGGACGCTATGCCTTCTATGATGTGCGTGCAGGCCGCTACACTCTGCAGGCCACTCATCAGTCTTACCCACCCCGCCAGTGGGAAATCGTTGTCCAGGCGGGCTACACCAGCTTCGGTGATGCGGTCATGCGTCGGACAGATCCTCCGCAGATAGATGATGACCGCAGTTGGAGATGGGACCCTGACGACCGGTGGACACCTGCGCCACAGCCGTCCACACCACCTACGCCGCCTTCTCCACCTCCACCGACACCACCGCCAACGGATGATACAGCAGATGATGGCGGCGGTATTTCGGTGTTCCGCACCGATCGCTGAACCTCACAGAAGGCATCTCTAAGCCCGCCGAGCTGCAGGGTGATGTTTTTCGGGCGTATGGTGCGGGGGGCGCATCGCCTACGTCTTCCCGGTCCGGCCAGCGGGACTGGCGAACTGACGGATATATAGACGGTGATGGCGCATCATCTACGTCTGCCTGGCCCAGCTCCACATCTACCTGCACAGGCCGGAGACGCCTCGTGCTGCAGGCATATGTCGGAGCACGCTGCGCTAACTGAAGTCCGTAACCAGCGGCACTTTTTGGCGCAGCACATGAGTACTCTGCTTCAGGCGCCACTACTTTCAGGGGCGCGTATCCCAGGCGCAAAAGACAGTCACTCTCTATCCGCTGCAAGTAGCCTTCATGCAGATGACGCCGATACGCTCCGATAGCCTCTCGCTCTCAGGCCACTTCATGGCCGCTGCATGGTTTGCTTTATGGCGCTGTCACCAGCGGTAGGGGATGAGGAGCCTACTCTGCACGTGTGCGGGCTGCAGGTGAAGGCATCGATGTCGAGCTCCTGTGTATGCAAGCGTATGGCCGGGGCACGCTGCGCTAGCTGAAGTCCGTAAGCAGCGGCACTTTTCAGCGTAGCACATGAGTACTCTGCTTCAGGCGCCACTACTTTCGGGGGGCGCGTATCCCAGGCGCAAAAGACAGTCACTCTCTATCCGCTGCAAGTAGCCTTCATGTCGGTGACGCTGATACGCTCCGATAGCCCTCTCGCTCTCAGGCCACTTCATGGTCGCTGCAAGGTTTGCTTTATGGCGCTGTCACCATCGATGGGGAGTATGAGGAGTCTATTCTGCACGTATGCGGGGCTGCAGGTGAATGCATGAGTATCGTCCATGCCAGGAGCCTGTGTATGCGTGGGGAGGCAGCAGCATCTGCTGTAGCCTGGAGAGGGCATCTGTGCGCGATGGTCGCGCGCGTGGGGGGGGAAGTCACGGTGGCATGTGTGTGGCGGTCCTGAGCGCTCACATGCATCGCGCATGGTTTGCCCGTGCGTTGCATGGAGTCTGATCTGTTGGCAGCGGATAGGCCGTGAGCAGTTTTCAGCGGAACAGCGAGCTGATGGACTCACCGGTGTGGATGGCGCAGATGGCGTTTGCCAGCAGTGGGGCTATGGACACCTGCGAGATCTTGTCTATCTGCTTTTCGGGGGCCAGAGGCAGGGTGTCGGTGATCACCAGCTCTTCTATGTCGCTGTCCTGGAAGCGCTCGATAGCGGGGCCCACCAGGACTCCGTGCGTGGCTCCGGCGTAGATCTTGCCCACGTCGTAGCGTCGTCGCAGGCATGTGACAAGCTCCAGCATCGAACCTCCGGTGGCTATCTCATCATCGAAAATCATGATGTCTTTGCCGTTCACCTCACCGACGATACGGTCGATTCGTGCGGCATCCTTGCTGCCGGGGTCGCGCCGTTTGTCGCCGATAGCCAGTGGCAGGTTCAGCCGCTCTGCGTACTGGCCTGCACGTTTGGCGCTACCGGCATCCGGAGAGACTACCACGGAGTTGGCCAGGTCTATTTTTCCGGCAAAATAGTCACAGATTATGGGGACCGCAGTCAGGTGGTCGGCCGGGACATGGAAGAAGCCCTGGACTTGCTCAGAGTGCAGGTTCAGTGTCAGTAGACGGTCAGCTCCGGAAGCCTGCAGCAAATCGGCCATCAGTCGCGCTGCAACCGAGATTCTGGGCGCATCTTTCTTGTCTGATCGCACGTAGGCGAAATACGGCATGACCACTGTGACTCGGTATGCAGATGCATGTCTGAGCGCATCTATCATCAGGAACAGTTCCATCAGGTGCTCAGACACAGGTGGAGCGGCGGTCTGGACCACGAAGACGTCTTTCTCACGTACGTTTTCGCGGACCTGGACATATATGTTGTCATTCGCGAAACGGTCTATGAAAGTCTCGCCAAGCGGTATATTCAGCTGGCTACAGATATCCTGCGCCAACTGCGGATGCGAATTACCGCTGAACACTCTGAGGGTGTCGTTGAGGTTTTCCGGGATGCGGTAGAA
>JAAYSP010000137.1 GCA_012518355.1 candidate division WS1 bacterium
GCACCTCGACTCCCAGACAATCTTGGCGACGCACCCTCTACACCATGTGGTTCGCTCAACTCATGAGCCTCGCCGGATTCTCCTTCGTCATGCCCTTCTTGCCGTTTTACATACGCGAATTGGGGAACCTGAGCGAAAGCCAGGTGCCGGTGTGGTCGGGTGTGACTTATAGCCTGGCACCTGTTATGCTGTGTATCTTTTCCCCGATATGGGGCACACTGGCCGATCGCCATGGGCGCAAGATGATGGTCCAGCGCTCTATGTTCGGCGGCGGATTGGTCATGCTGCTGATGTCACAGGTACATACCCTGCCCGCTTTCCTCGTGCTACGCCTCCTACAGGGAGCATTGGCGGGCACTGTCGTAGCCTCGACTACTCTGGTATCATCGGTTAGTCCCCGTGACCGTCTGGGCTATAGCCTGGGCATGATGCAGATGGCGGTACTGCTGGGCAGCTTCGCCGGCCCCTGGATAGGTGGCACCATGGCTTCTGCGTGGGGCTATCGTATGCCTTTCATGGCGGCGGGCATAGTGGTCATCCTCGCAGGGGTAGCAGTCCAGTTCCTGGTGCATGAGAACTTCACGCCGCCAGTCGAGGGGGCCAAACAGGCGCACAGTATGCGCGCCGCATTCGGCGGCAAGGGCCTGCTGGCACTCCTGAGCGTCTTTTTCTTCGTCCAGTTTTCGGCAAGCTTTGTGATGCCTATTTTCCCTCTGTTTGTCGAATCACTGGTGGGGCACGGAGATGCGGCCGGCACTGTCGGAAAGCTTATGGGCATCACCGGCCTTGCCGCCGGCATCAGTACGGTGATAGTCGGCCGCCTGAGCGACCAGGTCGGACATAAGCGGACTCTGGTGTGTACCACCATGCTCACCGGCCTGATCAGTATCCCGCATGCACTAGTGACAGGAATTGGGCAACTGTTCGGCCTCCGCGTGGGGATAGGGCTGGCCACCGGCGGCACTAACCCGTCACTGAATGCAATTGTCGGCCAGTCAGTATCGCCGGAAATGTATGGCCGTTCTTACGGTATCGTCCAGTCCGCCTCCTCGCTTGGGATGGCGGCAGGACCGCTGGTAGGAGGCTTTGTGACTGCTGCATTCGGACTGCGAGTGCCGTTTGTGATCATGGGGGCACTTCTGATGCTCAGCTCCGCTATGGTTGCGGTATTCGTGCGTCCGCGAGTAGCATCCGAACAGGAGCAACCTCAAACCCTCTCTCCCCCCTCTCCCGTCTCTGCGCCGTCGTCCACTGACGATACGCCGGAGGTCTCACCCCACAAGCCCGCAAAAGATGTCACCGTCGAACACCCGGCGGCTGGAGGATAAGCCAATACTCAGAAGATAGAGCGATGGCGAGTTGTAGCGGCTCACCCTCATCCTCACTATCCTGGAAGGCAACTGCGCCTCATAGCTATGCCGCCTGAACCAGAACCAGCCTGAGATGGCCTCCATATGCTCTCACAGGCTTTCTACCCTCCCCCCATCAGCCGCACCAGTGCGCTCATGTGCCCGCGCATATCCCCGAGTAGCTGTGCCACAGTATATACCAGCAGGGGAGCCGAAATACTCAGCACCCCCCAGCCCCACCATCAGCTTCGCCGGAATGCCGACCAGAAACACGTTCATCTGCGGTACCACTCGCGCGATGAAGCCAAACGCCAGATCGGTTAGGAACACCGCTGCCATGACCGGCGCTCCCAGGGGGATCAGCTCAAAGCTGCGATGCAGCCCGGCCAGCAGCCAGTGATGGCCATCGAGCTGCAGAAACAGCACCAGTGCGACGAAGTAGGACGCACGTGAGATGATCGCCGCCTGATTCTGTGTGGTCGGATCCAGTGCCGTCGCCTGAGCCAGCCCTACCTGCACATCCAGCACATCGCCGGCAAAGCGCACCGCCTCAAACAGCAGCCCCACCCCGAAGCCGATGATAGCCCCGAACGCCAACTCACGCAGTATGGCCGGCATGTACAGTCCGACTGTGGCAAATTGCGGTGGCGGAGCGGGCAAAATCTGGGCCCCCATCACTGCCCCGATAGCCACCGCCAGATACAACCTCACTGTCACCGGCACAGTCTGGGCTGAGAAGGCCGGTGCGAAAGCCAGCATAGCCACCACTCGTACCATCGCAAGCAACCAGGTCGTGAAGTCCGGTAGCAGCGCATCAGCCATAGGTATGTACCATACATATTGAAAGCGGGCTTTCAGCGTACAAGCTCAGGCATCCGTTCTATCAGCTCAGTCGAAAACACCATCATTGTATCCATCATCCATGAGCCCAGCAGCAGCACCATCAGAGCGATCGCCAGCGCTTTGGGCACGAACGTAAGCGTCATCTCCTGGATCTGCGTGATGGCCTGAAACAGCCCGATGGATACTCCCACCAAGAGTGCCACCGCCAGCACCGGCCCGGCGAGTCGAAACGCCACCCAGAAAGTCTGCTGTAGAAGCTCCAGCACCACCGCATCGGTCATCTGTAAGGCACCTCTCGCTGCACCGGCTCTCAGTGGAAGCTCAGTACCACCGATTTCACCAGCAAATGCCAGCCGTCTATCATGACAAACAACAAAATTTTGAACGGAAGCGAGATCATCACCGGTGGCAGCATGAACATGCCCATGCTCATCAGCGAGCTGGCTACCACCAGATCTATCACCAGAAACGGTATATAGATGACGAAAGCAAGCTGAAACGCCGATTTCAGCTCACTTATGATGAACGCAGGCATGGTGACATACAGCGGCAACTGGTCTGCAGAGGGCGGCGCAGAAAGGCGTGCCATGCGCGTGAAGAGGGCCAGATCGCGCTCGCGAGTCTGCTTCAGCATGAAGCTACGCAGCGGCACAGATGCCTGCTCGATAGCCTCCTGATACTTCAGTTGCCCCTCCAGATACGGAGCGACCGCCTCCTCGCTGATAGCCTGCCACACCGGCTGCATCACGAAGAAAGTCAGAAACAGTGCCAGGCCTACCAGTACCATGTTCGGCGGCGTCTGCTGCACCCCCAGCGCCTGGCGCAGAAAGCCCAGCACGATGATGATGCGCGTAAACGATGTGAGCATCATCAGCAGCGCCGGAGCCAGCGACAGCACAGCCAGACCGATGACCACCCGCAGCGCCAGTACCATCTCTTCAGGCTCGGCATCGGTCGTCGGTATACTCGGGATGGACGGTATCAGCGGCGGCGCCTGTGCATGTGCCGCACCGCCACATGCTGCCAGCATAAGTGCGACTGCCA
>JAAYSP010000066.1 GCA_012518355.1 candidate division WS1 bacterium
CCGCGCAGGTCGGCACGTTCGACACTGAACTGGCAGAGGAGTTCTTCCGAGCACTGGCTGACAATGCACGGATGAATCTCCACATATGGCAGCAGTACGGCCGCAACACTCATCACCTGCTTGAGGCAGCCTTCAAAGCATTCGGCAGGGCACTAGCGCAGGCCGCCAGCAAGGACGCACGTCGTGCCGGCGATCTGCCATCCACCAAGGGCACTCTGTAGTTTTTAGTACCGCACTTGTGCCTTGCTACGCTGGTGCAGGCGATAGACAACCTGCCAGATATGCTACAGAGGCGGGCCTCGACTTGCCATCGCACATAGCAATTTCAGGAGCATGAAGATGCAGATAATTCCGGCAATAGACCTGTCTGAAGGCAAATGTGTGCGCCTCAGGCGGGGTGACATGGCCCAGAAAACGGTGTATTCGGACAATCCTGTGGAGTTCGCCCTGCGCTGGCAACAGGAGGGCGCACAGATACTCCACCTGGTTGACCTCGATGGCGCCATATCGGGTAGTTCGCAGAACCTTCACGCCATAGAAGCGATTGTGGCAGCCGTCGAGATACCGGTGCAGTTGGGCGGTGGTTTGCGCGCCAGCGCCGACGTCAGGCGTGTGTTCGACCTGGGAGTGCACTGGGCAATTATGGGCACCTCGGCGCTTGCTGACAGTGATGCACTCACTCAAGCTGTCACCGACTTCCCTGGACGAATTGTGGCTGGAATCGACGCCCGAGACGGCTTCGTAGCAGTGGCCGGATGGGTTCAGGATAGTCAGGTCAGCGCCATAGATCTGGCAGTTCAAGTCGAAAAGCTCGGAGTGGCCAGGATAATCTTCACGGATATAGCCACTGATGGGATGATGCAGGGGCCAAACGTGAACAGTACGCGGACCCTCGCTGAGACAGTGCATATACCCGTAATCGCCTCTGGTGGAGTGAGTACACTTGAGGATGTCCGTGCAGTCTGCGAGCTCTCCCAGTTCGATGTCATCGGCATGATCATAGGCCGAGCGCTGTACGAAGATGGTATATCCCTGCCCGAAGCAATCGCCATAGCCGGAGATCAGTGCACCGACAGGCAGTGACATATGCGCCGCATCATGAACTTCCCCCATTTGCGCCCACTCAGCACCAGGAGTGCGATGCCGACATGCACATGGAACAGATCAAGTTTGACGACGCCGGCCTGATACCTGCGATAGCTTTCGATGTGGAAAGCCGCAAGGTGATGATGCTCGCATACATGAATGCCGAAGCGCTTCAGGTGACGATTGAGACCGGCATCGTAACCTACTGGAGCCGATCTCGGCAGAAACTGTGGGTCAAGGGGGAGAGTTCGGGTCACACCCAGCAGTTGCAGTGGCTCCGCCTGGATTGCGATGGGGATGCCTTGCTGGTCGGTGTCAGGCAGAACGTGGCAGCCTGCCATGTGGGCTACTTTTCCTGCTTTTACCGCGAGTATCGCGACGGTGAGTGGCTAGTGACTGACGAACGGGTCTTCGACCCCGAGGCCAAGTATGGCGGGTGAACCACTCTGGGCCCAAAATGCACACGGCAACCGGTCAAGACGCTCCTGAGGACCGTACTTTCTCTGGTAGCAGGGCTACTGCTGCTGAGTCCCCCCGGTGTATCACAAACACAGCTTGGTCAGGCACGTACACTGGCCGCAGGCGGCAAATGGGCTGATGCTGAACGTATCCTTATCCGCATCACCACTGCTGAACCGACGAATTTTCGCGCCCATCTTCTGCTCGGCGAGGCTCGCTACAAGCAAGGCAAACTTGCCTTGGCTGCCGACAATCTGACACTGGCTCGTACTCTTCGCCCCGACAGTGCCCCGGCCGCTCAGCTACTGGGCTACGTGCGTTTCGCCCAGCAGGACTACGTGCAAGCCGTTCATCTTCTCAAAAGCGCTGTGGAGGCAGGTAGCGACGACGCGATCACCTGCTACAGACTGGGCCTGGCGCTCGAACGCTCCGGGCAAGTCTCATCGGCTCGCGATAGTCTCCGCCAAGCTGCTCTGCGGCACAACGGAGATGTGCCCATCATAGCCGCGCTGGCACGTCTGGAGAGACGCCTCGGACGCCATTCAGAAGCCACCTACTGGTATCGGCGAGCTGTGGCCTTGCGCCCACATGACCGTAACCTGTTCAGAGAAATGATGGCCTCCTACATGGCTGGTTCCGACTACCTGGGAGCTCAAGTGGCGCTCCAGTCATACCTGGACGACAACCCCTCTGATGTGCAGGCATGGCGAATGCTGGCCGAGACCTACGAGAAGCTGAGCTTGCCGCTCCAGGCCCGGACGGTCTATCTGAAGATAGATCAGATGGGGATGCTGACAGACCGTGAACGGTGTGCTTTACTGGACAGCTACTTGCGAGAAAGTCTGTGGGCTGAAGCAGTCACGCAGTACGAAAAGCTGCAGACTGTCACCGATGCGGCTTTACACGCGGCGGCGGGGCAGGCCTATGCCAATCTGCAAATGTGGGACAGGGCCATAGCAGCGCTGCAAAAGGCGTTGGCTGCCGGTAAAACGACTGAACGCCAGCGCCTGCTGGCAGATGTGTACTATTCGGCAGGTGAGTATGCCAGAGCCCATGAGCTGTACGGCGACCTGCTTGCCACACAGACAGACGACCAACTACTGACTATGGCAGCCGCTGCGGCTCTACGATCAGGGCACGGTCAGGCCGGACTGGATCTGCTCAAGCGACTGGTCGCTTCACGTCCTGACGACTACTCGCTGCGTCAACTGGCGGCTGAAACCGCCCAACAGGTAGGTCAACTGGATGAGGCGCTGGGCCAGTGGTTCATAGCTGCACAACTGTCCGAGGCGGAGGCTGATGCGGCATCACTGGCGGTCGCGCGCATCGCCGCTAATGCCGGCTACCGCGAGTGGGCACTACGACTGCTTGCAGACCTCAACTACCAGTCACTATCGGTGCATGATCTGGCGGATGTGGCGCGGCTTGGCTACTCGCTTGGTGACAACGCTACCGCTTATCAGGCTGCCGAGCTTTTGTTGGCAAACACGGCCGCCTCGCCCGAAATGCAAGCCGTAGCCGCTCAAATCCTGATGGCCTCAGGCGAAGCGAACCAGCTGCAGGCACTGGATGGAGCATGGAAACGCAGCGCTGATAGTGCCCATCTCAGCCTGGCGTACGCTCGCGGACTAATCCGTGGAAGCGAGTACGCGCGAGCAGTAGAAGTCTGCCGTAAAGCGCTTGCACACAACCCTCAGCAGGTAGATCTGTATGCGATACTGATCCGGGCTTGTGAATTGTGGCAGAGGCCGGCCGTCGCAGTTGGCGTGATAAGTCAGTTGATCGCAGATGGACATCTCAACGCGGTGTCGGTCGATTTTCTGCGGCAGGCTCATGAACAGATCGACGGAACTGAAGCTGCAGTTGAGGCTATGCGCACTCTGCTAGACCGGTATCCTGAAGACCCCAGTGCACTGGCGGCCACTGCCAGAGCTCTCGAGAGAGCCGGCAATCCTGCTGAAGCTGCCGATTTCTATCAGAGGCTGATCCCCCACTACGGTCGCTCAGCCGCACACGATGCAGCCTACTGCCACGCGAAGGCAGGCGCTTCAGAGCTGGCGAGACAGTTGGTCGCTTCACACCTGCCGCCTGCCACCGGATTAGAGCAGATCGCCAGCATGCTCGAGAATCTGCCGGTTGAGATGGCCGTGGATTTGCTGTCAGTTGCACCCGACAGTATCGAGTTCCATCTCAAGCTGGCCCAGTTGTACGTGTCATCTAACACGATCCAAGATGGCCTTGCCTTCTTCGCAACCGCCTCGGAGGACAGCAGCATGAGTGGCACACGGGTAGGGATGGCCTACCTGCTGGTTCACTCGGGGCAATACACCGCGGGGCTTGCGGAACTGGACAGGCTGTCCGAGGAAGACAAAAGCAACTCTCGTGTCAGGCTGCTGCTGTCCGAGTGCCACCTGGGCGCCGGCAACCTGACGACAGCGATACAGACAGCTCAATCGGTGCTGATGCTCTCCGATAATGCGAAGGTGTGCGTCCGTGCTGCAGAAATCATTGCTGAGGCGGCGATGCAGGCCGGTGACGGCATACTGGCGCTCGAAGCACTGCTGCAGATACTGGCAGTCGCACCCGAAAACAATAAAAGCTCAGAGCTGCTGAGGGATCTGTGTCGCGACGGGTTGATCACAGCGACTGAGCTGCAGCAAGGCCTCAGCCGGACATACCGTGTTGTTGACGATCCTACATCGGTGCTGTCACTAGCGGGCGACCTCGGTAAGATGCCGGGCCATGAAGGCTTGCGCGAGTGGGTGGATAGCCGCCAATCGGCCGTTGGCGAAGACTGACTGGGCTGCAGATGCAGCTCGGTATAGGCGGCGGCTGCCATCATCGCGAGCATCGGTTTGCAGGCCAACACCACCCCGTCTCCATCTCTTCGTAGGTGAGCAGCGCATGCGCCAGTGCTACGTGCTGCTCACGCCCACCACCAGGAAGTCGAGCAATGCTCGGGCAAACGGTATCGCACACAAAACGGTGTCAGACGCTACTGCTCCAGCAAGGCGTCCGCAAATTCGACCGCTGAGAAAGGCGAAAGCGCCTCTACATGCTCTCCGGTACCTATCAGCTTGATGGGCACCTGCAAATCGCTGACCACGCTTAGTGCTACTCCGCCTTTGGCGGTGCCATCGAGTTTGGTCAGCACCAAACCAGTCAGACCGACTGCCTCGTGAAACTGTCGGCCCTGAGCTATGGCATTCTGTCCGGTGGTGGAATCCAGAACCAACAGTTTCTCGTCTGCAGGGCGTCCCAGTGCACGCTCGATGACCCGGTTGATTTTCATCAACTCGGACATCAAGTTGGTCTTCGTGTGCAGGCGTCCGGCAGTGTCTATGATGACTACTTCCGTACCACGAGCGGCAGCAGCCTGGAGACCGTCGTACACGACCGCAGCGGGGTCAGAGCCCAGCTCCTGCTTGACGATGTCACAGCCAACTCGATCGGCCCAGATGGCCAGTTGCTCGATGGCAGCAGCACGAAACGTGTCAGCAGCCACCACCATCACGTTCATGCCCTGCTGTCGGTAGTAGTGCGCCAGCTTGGCTATGGTAGTTGTCTTGCCCACCCCGTTCACACCAAGCACTAACAGGACAGTCGGCGATGACGGGCCGCGGTTGAGCTCAGCCTCATAGGAGGTCAGCATCCTCCGTACGATGTTGCGCAGAAGCTCCAGGACGCCGTCACCATCAGTAATTCGTTCACGTTCAGCTCGGTCCCGCACCTCTTCCACCAGGTCCAACGCAACTGCGACTGGCACGTCCGCCTCGATGAGCGCCTCTTCGAGCTCCTCCAGCAGGTCATCGTCTATGTTTGCACGCCCACGAATCAGATTGGTTACTCTGCCAAAAAGTCCTCTGAGCACTGCGATCTTCCTTCCGCTAGACGGTAGAGACTGAGGAGTTCGAAAGCCGCCGCTACTGCGTAGTTAGCGGCTCTGTATCGGGGACATGTTGAGTCTGTCGCGCCTGTCTCTGCGCCTCTTCCAGCTGTACTGGTATCACAATCGATACCCCTGGCTGCTCCATGGTGATGCCGTGGAGTGTATCCACCCGCTCCATGGTGTACGGGTTGTGAGTGATGATGACGAACTGTGTGCTATGCGAGAACTCGTGGAGGATATCGGCAAAGCGCTCAGTGTTGGCATCATCAAGCGAGGCGTCAATCTCATCGAGCAC
>JAAYSP010000161.1 GCA_012518355.1 candidate division WS1 bacterium
ATGGGGCCGGCTACCTTAGACGGGCTGCTCAAGCAGTCCGTCCCGACGTCTTATGATGACGGCACGCTGGTGCTGGCGGTCCCTAATGATTTTACCGGAAAGATCATCAGCAAGCAGCATCGCCCGCTGATTGAGGCGTCCTTGCAGGAGGTGGCTGGCAAGCCCGTAGCCCTGACTACTTGTGTCGAGCCCAGGCTGCGGACCGACCCTGCGACGACTGCGAAGCCCGAACAGCCCCAGATGCAAGAGACTGTTTCCAAAAATCCTGCTGTGCGCAAGAGTGGCGCGGCGGGGGTGCTCAATTCTCGGTACAACTTCGAAAACTTCGTGGTTGCAGACTGCAACCGTTTTGCCCATGCCGCCGCCGTACAGGTGGCGCGTGCTCCCGGGCCGCCCTATAATCCGTTATTTGTGCACTCCAAAGTCGGCCTGGGCAAGACGCATCTCATGCAGGCCATAGGCCACCAGGTGCTCCACAACAATCCCGATGCACGTGTGGTATACCTTTCGGCCGAGAATTTCGTAAACGAGCTCATCTCTGCCATCCGCGACAACCGCACCGCTGCGTTTCGCAACCGCTACCGCAATGTAGATGTGTTACTGATGGACGATATCCAGTTCATCGCTGCCATAGGTGGCCCTACATCAGAAGAGGAATTTTTCCATACCTTCAACGCAATCTATGAAAGCGACAAACAGCTGGTGATCGCCTGCGATTCTCCGCCCCGCCAGCTGCAAAGCCTGTCACCTCGAGTCCGCAGTCGTCTCGAAGCTGGGATTGTTGCTGATCTGCGCTGCCCCGATGTGGAGACACGCATCGCGATTCTGGAGAAAAAAGCGGAGGCTGAGGGTGTCGAACTAGAGCGCGAAGTGCTCGAATATGTGGCCAAAAAGATCGAGTCCAACATACGAGTACTTGAAGGCGCTCTCACGAAAATCTGTGCAATTGCATCTCTTGAAGGCAGGCCGCCCACGCTGCAAGCGGTAGAAGGCATCATCGCCGACTACTCGACAGTTAGTGAGGACCAGCGTGTCACTGCAGAGGATATCATGGTATTCATCAGCGCTCAGATGGAGATCTCCCAGCAGGCGATGGTGGGGCCCAAGCGCAGCAAGGATATCGTCTGGCCGCGGCAGGTTGCTATCTATCTGACGCGCGAGTTGACTGACTTGAGCCTGGTGGATATCGGCCGGCATTTCGGTGGCCGTGACCACAGCACCATCCTGCATGCCTACAACAAAGTCAGCGAACTGGTGGCTGATAACGAAAAGATTATGTGGCTGATAAACAACTACAAAAACGCACTGCAGCAGCCCTGAAAACGCGTTTGAAGCCATCGGCTGCCCTGACCGCTCGGGGCAAGGAATATACGCCCGCTACCGACTGCAATCTGCCGCGGTGGCGGGCCTTGCTTTTTGGTACGGAAATCTTAATTTTCAGCTTCCATTGTGCGCGCTTACGTGGTACGATGTCGTAATCAGCATCAACGCTTTGTTGAGACTCTGACGAGGGGATGAGTGTGATGCGAGTTTCAAAGCTGATTTGTATGTTTGTTGGGATGCTGATTGTGCTGGTTGCCGGTTGTGGAAGTGGCGGGCAGGAGGGGGCGGCAGGTCCCTCGCCTGACGGCAGTGGCGGCGCAGACAACCTCGAGATCGGCCCTCTGGTGGTGCAGACCGCCAGGACGGGCAACTTCAAAGCTGTGTATGTCCCCAGCCCATACGGCTGCTCTTTTCATTCTGTTGATGACACCAGGCCACGCTGGTCCAGTGATGGTCGATTGATTGCTTTTGAAAGCGGCGCCTCCAGCGTCACCCTCGGCGCTGATGGGCAGGTGCTGCAGGTTCGTTAGAACGGCATGTAGAGAGGCTGGATAGCAGTAGACAGAAAGAAGGGGTAGCGAAGACGGGGAGAAGGGGTAGTGTAGGCAGAGAGAATGGATAGCGCAGAGACGGGGACCCAGTGTAGACCGGAAGCGAGAGTCAGACGGCATGTCACAGATTCGCCAGGCGTAACGCACAGCAGTGAAATCTGGGGATAGGCATTTGCCCACAAAAGGGGAATGAGTGATGCGAGTTTCAAAGCTGATTTGTATGTTTGTCGTGGTACTGATTGTGCTGGTTGCCGGTTGTGGAAGTGGTGGACAGGAGGCTGTGGTGGGGCCCTCGCCTGACGGTAGTAGCGGCGCAGACAACCTCGAAATCGGCCCTCTGGTGATGCAGACCGCCAAGACGGGCAACTTCAAAGCTGTGGATATCCCCAGCCCATATGGCTGCTCTTTTGTGGCGCTCTACGGGGCGCAGATCAACTATCTGGCCTCCACTGCGATGCTGGATCGGGTGATTTTTGCCAGCAATCGCAGTGGAAATTTCCAAATCTATGTCTGTAACCTCGATGGCAGCGGCTCGAGCCTGGTGCGACTGACTAACAATAACGCCAAAGATGAATACCCGCGCTGGTCGCCTGATGGCAGCAAAATCGCGTTCCAGCGCACCTGGCCGAAGAAGGAGTCAGTGATTTGCACCATGAATGCGGACGGATCCGGTGTGACTACCCTCACCACAGACATTTCCAGCAGTCAGGCTCCCGAATGGTCTCCGGAAGGGGGGCGCATCGCCTTCCACCACTTCATAAACCAGCGCTGGGACGTATATACCATGAATGCTGACAGCAGTAACGCTACCAACCTGACCATAGCACAGGGGACGATCAACTCGAGCCCCGCCTGGTCGCCGGACGGACGCACTATCGTTTTTGCCACCAACAAGTATGGTGATGTCTCTGATTTGGCGTCCATCGGCGCATACGGGGGCGCCGCGACGCGGATTACGAATGATTCGTTCCGCAATCGATTACCTGCATTTTGCCCACAATTGGATTATGGTAGCAGGATCGCCTACGTTTCTACGCGAGGTTGGGCTCACAATGATGACATCTTCATTATGACCATCGGTGACACGGTCGAGAGCAGTTTCACCGCTCATGCTGCTGAGGACACCATGCCACGCTGGTCCAGTGATGGGCGGTTAATTGCTTTTCAAAGCGACCGTTCGGGCAACAAAGATGTCTGGGTGCAGGAAGTAGATGCGCCCCACGCGATGTGGCAGGTGACCAAGCATTCTGCTTATGACGCGACTCCTGACCTGGGCAGCCCCACGATGCAGACTGAGCGGGTGCTGATCGGCCCCGATGGCTCTGACCGCGGCGGCAAGAACCCCCTGTATCCCTCAGCTCCGGCAGTCATCGCTGCGTTCAACACGGAAGGCTATCGCAACCTTGTGCGCATTGGCGTAGCGGCTGCCGACCTGGCCAGCTTGCGAGTGCGGCCGCTGTCGGTGGGCACTGCGCAGATAACGGTATCCCCGTCAATGCCCGGCGTTGAGGTGTCGGCCAGGAAAATCCCTAACCTTCGTGAGGACGCTGGATGGGGCAAGCCTGCGAAGGTGTGGGACTTTACCGCTCTCAATCCCGGGATGGTGCTGCTGTACTTCAACCCCGAGACCGGCAAGCTGGTGACCGCAGTACCTGTCAAAGACAGCGCGTATTCGTCAGCAGTTGGCCGCGCGTCGGACGCTCCGTACAGAGTTAGCCCGGCAGGCGACGGTGTGCAACTGACCGGTTCTTTCTCCGGCGTGTTCGATGCAGAGGGGCGCAACCTTGCTGAAAGCGGCGCCTCCAGCGTCACCCTCAGCGCAGATGGGCAGGTGCTGCAGGTCCGTTAGAACGGCAAGCAGAGAGGCTGGATAGCAGTAGATAGAAAGAATGGGTAGCGAAAACATAGAGAAGAGATAGTGTAGACACAGAGAAAGGATAGCGAATGTAGAGAGAGAAAGGATAGTACAGACAGAGAGAAGGGATAGCGAAAAGCTGGCGTCCCGGTATAGCCGGGAATTGGGAGTGATGCAAGGCGTCACAGATTCGCCAGGCGTAACGCACCGCAGTGAAATCTGGGGGGATAGGTATTTGCCCACAAAAGGGAGATGAGGAAGATGCGTGCAGGGATAACACTGGTCATGCTGACGGCTGTTTTGGTGTTGCTGATAGCAGGTTGCGGAGGCAGTGGACAGGAGGCTGCGGTGAAGCCGCCCGTTCCCGGTGGCGGGAGCGGAAACGCGATGGAGATCGGCCCTATGGTGGTGCAGACTGCCAAGACGGGCAATTTCAAAGCTGAGAGCTTGCCGACTAAGGGCGACTGCACCTTTGTGGCGCTTTATGGGGCGCAGATAGACTACCTGGCCTCGACTGCGATGCTGGATCGCGTAGTCTTCGTCAAAGGTGACTACTTGCAGGCCTTTCCCAGCAGCGCCGGAGTCGACACCTGGGGAGCCACAGGTGAACGCTGCAGACCCCAGCAAAATAACGGTAACGGCCCTCAGGCAAACATCTACGTGTGCAACCTTGACGGCAGTGGTCTGGTGCGGCTGACCAACAACGCTTACTGGGAAAACACTCCAAGGTGGTCGCCTGATGGTACGAAAATCGTCTTCACACGGATGTTGGACGATGATGAAGAAATTTTCGTGATGAATGCTAACGGCACTGGTGCCACCCAACTCACCTTTGAGACCGATAGCTACTTGCCGGATTGGTCGCCGGACGGGCGCCAGCTCACCTTCACAAGATATGGTTCAATCTTCACCATGAACGCTGATGGTAGCAACGAATTTGAACTTCCCATAGGCGATGAACTAGCGTGGTCTGCGGGAAGCACGTGGTCACCGGATGGGACGAAGCTGGCGCTGGCGACTGATTGCTGGGCCTCGTCTTCTTCGATCGCAACCTATGACCTATACTCCGGCAACCTTGAGCGATTGACATCAACAGATTACGCGAGTGGCCGCCCTGCCTGGGACCACTCCGGCAAAACGCAGCGGATCGCATACACGCAATGGAAGATCTTCCAGCCCCCCAGCCTGTGGGTTATGTCCTCTGATGGCACTAATCAAAGGAAGATTTTCTCGAGCGGTTCCTGTCAGAGTGCGCCCCGGTGGTCGAGTGACGGCAGCCTGATTGCCTTCTACAGCTCAGAAGGCTGGGAATCCGGCTCTGACGTGTGGATTGGTGAGGTTGACGCACCGTATCGGCTCTGGCAGGTGACGAAAGGTGCGGACAACAACGTCGAGCCCGACCTTGGCAGCCCGACGGTGCAGACCGAGCGTGTGCTGATCGGACCGGACGGCTCCGACCGTGGTGGCAAATACCCTCTGTGGAAGTGGGCTCCGGCAGCTATCGTGGCCTTCGACGCGGCGGGCTACCGCAACGTGGTGCGCATCGGTGTGGCCGACGAGCATATCGGCACGCTACAGATCCAGCCGATGAGCAGTGTGGGTAACCAGGTGCCCGCTGTTGAAGTTTCGGCAGCCGACATCGCCAACATACGCCAGGATGCCGGATGGGGCATGCCGGCTACCGTGTGGAAATTCCACTCAATCCAGCCCGGAGCGCTGCTGCTTTTCCTCAACAGCAACACCGGCAAGCTGGTGTCAGTTGTAGCGACCAACGACAGTGTCTACGCCACCGCCGCCGGTGGTGCAAGCCCGGCTTACACTGCAACCGCAGCAGGCGATGGTGTGCAATTGACCGGCTCCTTTTCCGGCGTGTTCGATGCAGAGGGGCGCAACCTGGCTGAAAGCGGCGCCTCCAGCGTCACCCTCGGCGCCGACGGGCAGGTGCTGCAGGTCAACTGAGGC
>JAAYSP010000171.1 GCA_012518355.1 candidate division WS1 bacterium
ACGCCCAGGGGAGCTGCCACAGGGGATGCACCCACGCTACTACCCGCTGCTGGCATCTGGCAAGTACCGGACCACCCGCGCAGTCGAGCAGTGGACCGGCCTGCACTGGGACGATGTACTGGTGGCAGCCGACTGAGATGACGCACACGTGGCCACGGCCCTGCAGCAACACAGGCATAGACGATGCACAGACGGGGCAGCCCGGCGTTCGCATGGCTGCCGAGCACGCCTCCCCACGCTCAGCAGTCAGGTGAAGTGGGGGGCAGTTGCGCAGCAGATGCATGTCCCATCCGTCACACTGCTGTCGCAGTTGCCTGCTAAGCTCTACCGGCGGCAAATGCGGAGCCGCCGCCAGCACTCATCACGCTGTATTCCGACTATGGCGGAGGCATGACGCCCCGCTCCGCTTGTGTATCATCACGGCAGCCACAAGTTTTTCGGCTCAGCGGTCTCTTCTGCCGTCATGCCCTTAGCATGCCCGTCGAGAAAGCCGAAGTTAGCGCGCCCGAAGTGCCGTCCATCCACGCGCCTGAGCCGGTCGGTCGCATAGCTGGAGCCCATCGCCTCCAGCCCCGGTTTCAGATCGAAAAACATGATCAGGCTGGACACATCATCCAGAGCGGCTATCCGATAGGTATACGGTGCCGAAGAAAAGCCCCCTGCGTTGAAGGTCAGGCTGAAGTTGATGCCATAACTGTGCGGCAGATCGGTCGTGCGTGCTGCCACTTGCCCCTCGCGCTCCAGCGGGCAAAGCAGGATCTGCTCGCTTTTCAGATACGGCTGCAGCAGCACACACCAGGAGTAGCCCAGCGTACCGGGTGCAGTACCTGCGCGTGCAGGCACCAGTGTACGGTCATAGTCCTGAGCATACATCGCCGAGGCGGCCAGAAGCTGTTTCAGATTGCTCACACAGGTCACCTCGTGGCTCTTCTGACGCACACGCGAAAACACAGGGAAAAGTACTGCCGCCAGTACCGCGATGATGGCGACGACTACCAGCAATTCGACGAGCGTGAAGCCGTGTCGGTGCACCGTACTCCCCTGCCCGGCTCTGAATTGGCCACCATAAATCTGTAGTGCCATACAGTTGCCCATGTCTACCCCCGAAACCTGCATCTATTCTCTCCTCTGCCTGCATGCTTCTGATCTGTCTTCCTCGCAACTGCGTCTCATCTACAACTGCATCTCACATAGCAGAGTGTCTCATCCGCAGGGTGTGTCTCAGATAGTCCCTGCACGAAGGTTTGACCGGCCTACAGCGCGAACATATGCTCATCCCGTGCCACAATCGGCGCGGGTAACACAGAATGCTACGCCCATGTATGTGGGCAGTTGCTAACAGGCACTGAAAGGAGTGTGTCGTCATGTCAGATCAAGAGTTGGCAATCAACGGAGGGCCGAAAGTACGAGAGCAGCCGTGGCCCGAGCGTCTTCAGATAGACGATCGTGAGGTCGAGGCGGTCATGCGGGTGATGGAGGCGGCCAAAAAAGGCAACCCCTTCGAGCGCTACGGCGGCGTCGAGGTGGATACTTTCGAGCAGGAGTTCGCAGCGGCCATCGGCACGAAATTCGCCACTGCTGTCTCATCCGGCACTGCCTCAATCCACACTGCTCTGGGCGCTCTGCGACTGGATGCAGGAAGTGAGGTCATCTGCGCACCGATCACCGACCCGGGTGCCATCATGCCAGTGCTGTGGAACAACTGTGTGCCGATTTTCGCCGACAGCTATGAAGACAACTTCAACATGGACCCGGCTTCCATCCCGGCACTGATCACCGACCAGACTCGTGCCATCGTCTGCGGCCACATCACCGGCTGCCCGTGCGATATGGACGCGATACTGGAGATCGCCCGCAAGCATGACCTGTACGTCATCGAGGACTGCGCACAGGCCCACTATGGACGCTATCACGACAAGCTGCTGGGCTCGGTCGGCCACATCGGCTGTTTTAGCCTCATGTCAGGAAAGCATACCACTGCAGGTGGGCAGGGCGGCATGGTGGTGACCGATGACGAGGAGCTGTACTGGAACGCCAAGCGCTTCGCCGACCGTGGCAAGCCGTTCAACTCCGACGCCCCAGGCAACCTGTTCCTGGGCATGAACTACCGGGTGACTGAGCTTTCTGCCGCCATCGGCCGGGTGCAGCTCGAGAAGATGCCCGCCATCACCCAGGCGCGTCGGGACTATGTCGCAGCCTTCGAGGCCGCTCTGGCGAAGGAAGAGGTCGTCTGCTGTGAGCCGGTGCCGTTACATGCCGAAGGCGAGTCAGCATACTGGTTCGGCACTCTGCTGTTCCATGCCGACCGCTGCACTAAGACCATGGCTGAGTACGGCGAAGCAGTGGCGGCCGAGGGAGTGCCGGTCGGAGGCAGCTATGCCGGAGCTCTGGTACCGGTCGCCCAGTGGATAAACGACATGCAGACCTATGGCCAGAGCCGTGAGCCGTGGACCTCACCGCACTGGAAGGGCGATATCAGCAAGCTCAACTATGCCGAAAGCGTACCGCAGGCGCTCAAGTGCGTCGAGCAAGTGATGCGCTATAGCGTGCACGAATGCCAGAGCCCCGCTGATGCTGAGGACATGGCGAAGGCCATCGGCAAGGTGGACCGCGCCTGCCGCAAATAGCACGCCCGAGAGACTACCGGAGTGCGGTCGAACGCCACTGTCTCGGCCGCACTCAGACTGCCTGTGCCTGGGAGTGTCACTACCATGACTGGTTGCTGCGCGCATCGCGGGGGGACTGAAAAGACACCTGAAAACACTCTACCCGCCTTCGAGGCCGCGCTGGAGCTGAACGTGGATATGATCGAGTTCGACCTGCGCGTCACCGCCGATGGCCATGTGGTGGTCATGCATGACGCGACTGTGGACCGCACCACCGACGGCACTGGTGAGATCGCAAATCTCACTCTGGAGCAGCTCAAGCGGCTCGACGCCGGCTCATGGCACAGTCTCCGGTTTGCAGGGACTCCCGTGCCCACGCTGGACGAGGTGCTGCAGATCATGCCGCCATCGGTACTCCTGAACATGGAGCTCAAGGGCGGTGAGAGGCTGGTCGAGAGAGTGCTTGAGCAGGTGACTGCACGTGACATGATGGACCAGTGTCTGCTGGCCGCGCGGGCAGATCAGGCAGCCCTGGCCCGAAGCCTGCAGCCGCAGGTGCAGATCATAGATATGCAGCGACAGGGCGACGCGGCCGACCTCTATATAGCTCATACTCAGCAGACTGGTGCCCAGTTTCTCCAGTTTTTCCGGCGGCAGGTAACCGAGGAGGCTGTGGCACGCTGCCATGAACTGGGCATAACCGTGAACGTCTTCAAGTCAGATGAGCCTGAAGACCAGAGGCTGCTCATCGGGTGGGGCGTAGACTTCATCCTCACCGACCGTCCCGATGTGCTGCTGAAAACGCTAGGCCGACCCGGCTGAGGCAGAGGCAACGACTGAGGGCAGGAGATAGAGATGCTCAGCAACATACGATGCAGCGAGTGCGGACAGGCCCTGACCGAAGATGATCTGACCTGCTGGGCATGTGGCGCGCTAACTCAACGGGGATTGAAACAGAAGCAAGCGACCGGGGCACAGGATGATGATGAACTGTGGCGACGCTCTGTCGAGGAGGCGAAAAAGCGTCGCCAGGTCGAACCCGAAGTGGATCCCGATGAGACGCTGCAAAAGGTGCTCGCCCAGCAGGGAGTAGCTGCACCGCCATCCAGCGACGAATCACTGGCTCCCTCCCACGCGTCTGACCGCAGCCAGTACTCTTCGCTGCGCGCCATGACCTCAACTCTCACCTACGCCGGTACGGGAGCAACTGTAGTCCTGGCGGTGATGGCTGTCATCCTGCTGGGCTACTCCATGAGCCTGCTGGGCCAGGACAATCCACTGCTGCCACTTGTCGGCTTTTGCGCTGCGGTCCTGGTCGGCACAGTAGCACTCCTGACGTACTACCTGCTACGGTTTATAGCCGAGTCAGCCGAACCCATCGCAGATACGGCGGACAACAGCCGTCGAAATCTGGTGCTTCTGCGCATGGTGCATCGGCAACTGAAGGAGAGCCAGCCACAAGAGCCTCCCACAGATGGCGATCAGCCGGAGCGACGATGAGCCAGCCGCCACACGGTAGTGCTGTCTGCACTCTATCCCGTAGCCGGACCGGCCTGCGTCATGGGGTCCTGGCGGGTAGCCGTTACGCGTCTACGGCCTCAGCATCGTCCCACTTGCGCGCACCCCTGACCTGCTCATACAGCTCGTGCAGGCGCAGTGCTATCTTCTTGTAGTCAGTTAAACAGTACTCGAGATACTGTGCCACATCACGCACAGCCTCAGCCGTCTCTACCACCTGCTCACGATGCTCGGCCACCCACTGAGGCGACCGGGCCAGCATCTCCCGCAACTGCTCCAGCTGCTGCAGGCCTCCCTCAACCGGTTTGCTACGCACTTCCCACTCCAACGCTTCGCGCACCTGCGAGACGAAGCTATCGTATTCGCCCTGCCTGCGCGCCAGCCGTCCCAGCATGTGCTTGATGTCCTCGCACAGGTCATCGAGCCCCTCGAGTTGTGGCTCACCTTCGATCGCTTGCTCTATCGTGTCCACTGTGCCGCAGACGTCCAGGTGAGTGGTCTGGTCGGGGCTATGCTCGGAGCTTTCGGCAGTAAACCGCCAGCCGCGTGCAGTGTTGGCCCATCGAACAGTGGGAAGCTGCATCGCCCCACCGTCGAAGAACACCAGTAGGGGTGCCTGTCCATGGCCACGATGCTGTATGTGGCATCGCCCGATAGCTACCGCTTCGGCCATCTTCTCTGCGTGTGGTGAGGGTGGAAGCCAGCGGCGGTTTTCCTCCAGTATTTGCTCTATAGCTTTCTGCCTGTCATCGTCCTGTGTCTGTTGCTGTGAAGTCCTGTCGCGCTCTGGCATAGCATGTCACTCCGTTTGCTTGCATATACAGATGATGCTCGTATACTGTCTCAGTCTCTGCCCATGTCATCACTGCCTGCGTCATCTGAGCCGTCCAGCAGGCGGCATAGCAATTCGTTGTGTAGTCCTCGCATCTGCTCATAGTCCACAGGGCCACCGATCCGCGCATAGGCCTGCATCACGATCACCTCCGCAATGCTACGGGCTATCTCGTGACGCCCCGACTGCACCGCGCCAAGCATAGCGTTGACTAGCGGGCAGTCTACATTTAGGTGCAGTACTCGCTGGGGAGCGCCCGTGGATCGTGCGGCCAGGGCTCGGCGCATCGCTGACCTGGCTTCGGCCGGCACAGCACCGGTGATCTGGCTGAGCAGGAAAAGTTGCTCCAGTTGGGGCCGCATCGGGTCATCGCCGACTGGTGACATGGTAGCGGCCACTGAAGTCGGCCGAAATCTTGCGGAGAGAACCGTGAGCGGTGTATCGAGTTCCGCAAACAGCGCCACCAGCGGGCGGTACTGTGGGTCACTGACCTCCTCCACAACGCTGATCTCAGTCTCTTCGATGTTGACCAGTTCCACCGCCGGATTTGCCGCACTGTATTTGCGCAGGACAGCCTCGTCGAGGCCCTCACTTGTATCTATCACTGTCAACGCCTGCGCGCGTGAGACCGACCACATGGAGCGTGGAGGGGCCGAGTGGTAGTAGATGCGCGTCTGTCCGGTGTTCTGCACCCCCTGCGACAGATACTCGGTCAGTGTCTGGCGGCCCTCAGTAGTCCTGAAAAGCAGGTGGGCGGCCACAAGCTCGAACAGTTCGTCATGCTCTAGTGCGGAAAGCTTCAGCAACTGATCCTGCCGCTGAGCTACCGGCAGGAAGTTGTGCGGACGCTCGGCCAGGATGCGCTGCAGTGCGGCCAGCAGTGCCTGCTCGATTGCGCTGGGCAGATGCAGTCCTGAGCTCTGCACAGCCTCCGGGTTGCACAGCTCATCGGGCCGCACGTTGCTGTCCAGCATACCGGTGACAAACCTGGCCCAGCGCGGCAGCACATCGGCCCGCCCCGCCTCATGCAGCACCCGTCGCCAGTACAAGTCCACTGTGCCCAGGTCACTATCGGACAGCGACAGGCGGCGGCCCGGCACCCACAGCACGCCGCGGATCTCGATCGCACCACGCTGGACGAACACCGGCATCACCAGCAGCGGTGCGGGCATCTGTGGGTCGCGATTGCGCAGAAAAGCCGCGTAATCGCTGACCGTGGCCGCAGGTTGGTGCCACGGCGGTGACATGCTGTTGACCTGGCTGCCCTCCCAGAGGATAGGGAACTGCAGGAAATCGCCGTACTGCCTCAGCAACTCGGGTAGCCGATGGGCATCACACAGGTGCCGATATGCCGGTCGCGGTCGGACCTGGATCGCAGTGCCTACCATTTCGGATTGCTCTGGCTCCAGCCGATACTGGTCACCGCCGGCGTAGGTCAGGCGGCAGGCACTGCTGCCTGGTCGATGCGACTGGCTGCTGATGACGATCTCTGCAGCATACGGCAAAAGCTGCAGCACCGTCAGAGCAAAACGCCGGAAGTACGCGTCCTCACTGGCCGGCTCATACTCAACTGCATCGGTGGCTACAAGCGCATCCGCCGGTGCGCTCAGCGTGCCGAAATGCGCCTGCAATTGCTCCATGGTCAGGCCGATGCCATCATCGGCGACAGTCAGCATCCCCTGCTCCTGGTCTACACTAACGCGTATGCCCAGGCCCAGTAGAGAAGCGCTGACCCCCTCACGAGTGGCCTGACTTGCACGGTATGAGTTGGCATCAGAAGCGTGGCGAAGCAGCACCTGCAGTATCGTGTCGGGCCCTGAGCCCAGTCGGTGTCTCTCAAGGGCCGTCACGCAGTCCAGATGGGCCTGCACAGTATGCAAACGCTCTTCAGACACTGTCGTGCTCCAGTACCAGGGCGCCGATCCACCACTCCCATAGACGATCAAGCAAAAGCCCACGATACTCAGTGATAGCCCGTGGCAACTGATCCCAAACCCATGAAGGCGTGCCCGACGGAGCAAAGGCATGGGCCGGCTGCCAGAACTGGGCTAAAACGCTGACTCTCCCACGGGTGGCCTGACTCACACGGTACGAGTTGGCATCAGAAGCGTGGCGAAGCAGCACCTGCAGTATCGTGTCGGGCCCTGAGCCCAGTCGGTGCCTCTCAAGGGCCGTCACACAGTCCAGATGGGCCTGTACAGTATGCAAACGCTCTTCAGACACTGTCGTGCTCCAGTACTAGGGCACCGATCCACCACTCCCATAGACGATCAAGCAAAAGCCCACGATACTCAGTGATAGCCCGTGGCAACTGATCCCAAACCCATGAAGGCGTGCCCGACGGAGCAAAAGCATGGGCCGGCTGCCAGAACTGGGCTGAAACACTGGGCCATACATCCACGTACACTGCACATCCGCCCCCGTGCTGTCCGTAGGTTTGCTCCCAGTAGGCTGCAATCTGCTCCCAGGTGTCGCCATCTGAATCGTCTCTATTCGCACTCGGACGCAGGATCACCAGACAGTAGGTGCGTTCGTCCAAATCCTCGAGCAGATACGCACCTCGCGGCCAGGCCAGGCCGTGCAAATCAGCCGTCGCGACATCCGCAACCCGTATGCCGAGACTGGCAAGGCCACCTCTGAGCAAAGCCGCCCCTGAGAGTCCGGGAGGCATAAAAGCAGGTTCACCGGCACTTCTCAGCACGCGTCGGAAGTGGTACTTGAGCAGGTTTCGAACTACCTGGGCGGCATCGGCTGCAACGTCGCGCTCCAGTTGAGCGAGAAAGTCTCGATCATCGTCGCTGTCGGCCCCCATGACCTGCAACTTCGGAGGCCATCTGGTCAGGTCGCAACTTCCCCCGGCCCACCCGGCTCGCTCAGCACTCTGTGGGGCGTCTTCGGTGTACAGCGACATGCGCCACTCGGAAGCACCCGGCGCTCTCTCTATCAGCACCTCCTGCAAGTCGCAACAGGCGCCAAACAGCCTGTCCGGACCACCTTCTGCGTGCAGCTCAGAGGACACGCTCGGGTGGGCACGCTGCAGCACAAAAGACCAGTCCAGGCCCGGAGGGGCGGTCGGAGAGCTACCGCCGCCTGTACCATGAGCCGGGGCCGGCGCCATGCTCAGCACCCGATGCAACTGCTCGGCAACTGCCGCATGTGCGGTGTAAGTCGGCGCCTCCTGCCGGACGGTCTGGCGCATGAGCCGGTTCTGATGGTCACGCGCCATCCGCTGCTGGTGCAGGTCGCGCTGACAAATCTGCATCAGCCGGCTGTGCATCTGCGCCAGTGCCGCCGGTATGTTCTCGGCAAGCTGCAAGACTGCAGGGTCCTCGAAGATATCGCGGGCGGTGGCCATGGCATCGGCGGCCGCCAGCAGCCCCTCGAGGCCCGGGTCGCCCCCGCGGACCGTCGGCGGCTCAGTGTCGGCGCGCAGAAACAGTGTGGGGGCCAGCACATCTGCGGTCTCGGCTCTTCCGCTGTCGTACATGGACAGTCGGGCGCGGGTGGCAGCCTGAAGCACACTGTAACCGGCTGCAATAGCGCCATAAAATCGCTCGGTGAACGGCAGCAGGCAGCTATCCCAGCGTGGCTGGCCCTGATATGACAGCACTGCAGGCACCGGCAGGTGCCGCATCAGTGACCATCCCATCGAGCCTGACGCCCTGCTTCCTGCCCGGCCGCTAATCACTATCAACTGCAGCTCCGGCCAGCTTCCCGCAGACAGCATGTGGGCCAGCTCTTCCCCGATCAGCCCACCGAACTGCAGTGAGCTGGTCGGGTCTGCATCGAAATCGCCTATCAGGTGCAGCACATGCACGTGCGCCTCGCCAAGCCGATGCAGCACCTGTGCCAGGCGCTCACGTGTCGGGCCATACTCGACGTCGAGTACCTCCAGCGTCGGCAATCGCCGTTTGACTATCGCATCATACTCGACCACCGGATCACGCCCGGCGGGAAGCAGGCTGCGAGGCATCAGCGAGACCGGCGCCACCGTCCACACACCCAGCGGTGGCAGGAATCGGCTCATGGTATCAGAAAGCGGCCTCGTGCACCCGGGGACCTCCCGATACACCGCCACAGGATTGCTCCGATCGCCCAGCAGCGCTTCTACGGGTAAGTCAGGGAAGTCCAGCTCCATCGGCCCGCATACACTCCAGGCGACTTCGTGAGGCGTATGCTGTGGCTGCTCCACGGCTTCGCGGTACTGGCGTAACCCTTCGGAATTCTCTTGCCACAGCCACTGGCTGAAGAGCCTCTCCGCAGCCTCTGGCATCATCAGCGGCGACTGCTCCAGCAGCCTCTCCAGTGTCACGTCCAGCGACCGGAGCCCCAAATCCACTTCCGCATCCTCGACCTGCAGCAGCAATCGAGCAGCGAGCAGCGTCATCGGGCTTCCTGCATTGCCATGACTGCTGTCCGACAGCCCGGTACCGTTGTCACCCGATTTTTTGGGCCCCTCACCTGCGCAGATTGTGAAGCGCACCGTAGCCGCCAAAACGATACTCTCCAGCCTGTAATCGTACCATCAGCACTGACGTACCAACCGACTCACGCACCGGCGAACTGCTCGGTGGCCACTGCAGGAGGTCTTCGCCGCGTTTCGGGTTGTGTCCTCCCTATCATGTGTCATTCTTGGCATCGATGCGTCTAGTGAGTATAATACAGAGTCGCTACATCAAGCTAGATAGACTGGCTGTATCGCCACAGACTGCAGTACCGGCACAGCCCGGACGAAAAGGATATATGTTATGAGCCAATCGTATTACCTGGGTATGGACGTCGCCTCGGTAAGCGTGGATACCGCTGTGATTGACGCCGATACCCTCCAGATCATCGAAGCGCAGTATGTTCGCCACCATGGCCGCCCCATGCAAGCGGCAGCAGAAGCCATACGAGATGTCATCACCCGCTATGGTGCACAGAACCTGCGGGGCATGACCGCAACCGGCTCCGGAGGGCGCGTAGTCAGCCAGGTGCTGGGTGCAGACTTCGTGAACGAAGTGGTAGCACAGGCCGCCGCGACCATGAGCCTATATCCGCAGGTCAACACCATCGTCGAAATCGGAGGCGATGACTCCAAGCTTATCCTGCTGAAAGCCGCCGATGCTCAAGGCCGCCGTGAGATAGCCGACTTCGCCATGAACACTCTGTGCGCGGCCGGTACGGGTAGCTTCCTCGACAAGCAAGCCTCTCGTCTTGGCCTGACGATCGAGCAGTTCGGCGACATGGGCGCACAGGTCGAAGACCCCCCGCGTGTGGCCGGAAGATGCAGTGTGTTTGCCAAAAGCGACATGATCCACCTGCAGCAGAAGGGCACGCCGACCCGCGAGATCGTGGCAGGTGTCTGTCATGCTCTGGTACGCAACTTCAAGAGCACTGTCGCCTCGGCCGCCGAGCTGGAGGCCCCGGTGGCGTTTCAGGGCGGAGTGGCCGCCAACGCGGGCATCATCAAGGCTATGCACAAAGTGCTCGAGTTGGACGAGGAGCAGTTGGTGATACCGGAGCATTTCGGCTGCATGGGTGCAATCGGGGCGGTGCTGAAGGGCGTAGAGGACGGCAAACCTGCTATGCCTGACCTCGACAGGCTAGATAGCCTGGCAGCCTATGAAGAGATAACCGAAGAGGCTTTCCTCGCTCCACTGAAGCTGGAAAAGTCTGTCATCATGCCGTCGGAAACCTATCAGGCAGAGATCCCAGCCGGCCAAAAAGTACCGGGCTATCTGGGGGTAGACGTCGGCTCGATATCTACAAATCTGGTCGTCATAGATGGGCAGGGGCGTTTGCTGTCCAAATGCTATCTGATGACTGCCGGCCAGCCCATAGAGGCCGTGCGTGAGGGTCTGAAGCTCATGGACGACGAGGTCGGCCATCTGGTGGACATCCAGGGAGTGTGCACCACCGGCTCCGGGCGCTATCTCATCGGCGATTTCGTCGGCGCCGATGTGGTGAAAAATGAGATCACCGCACACGCCCGCGGTGCACTTGCCATAGACCCACAGGTAGACACCATCTTCGAAATCGGTGGCCAGGACTCCAAGTACATCAGCCTGCGTTCTGGGCATGTGGTAGACTTCACCATGAACAAGGTCTGTGCCGCAGGTACCGGTTCCTTCATCGAAGAGCAGGCCGAAAAGCTGGGCATCAGCATCAAGGAAGAGTTCGCAGAGCTGGCGCTTTCAGCTATGACTCCCCGTGATCTGGGCGAACGCTGCACTGTCTTCATGGAAACCGAGATGGTCAAGCATCAGCAGGCCGGAGCCACCACTGCCGAGCTGGTCAGCGGACTTGCCTACTCGATCGTCCACAACTACCTGAACCAGGTCGTGGCCAAAAAGCCCGTCGGAGATCACATCTTCTTCCAGGGTGGCACTGCCTTCAACGACGCAGTAGTGGCCGCCTTCGAGGCTGTCACCGGCAAGCCGATCATCGTGCCGCCGCACAAGGAAGTGCTGGGCGCCTACGGCTGTGCCATCATCGCCATGGAAAGCGACACCGGCCAGGGCACCAGCTTCGAGGGCTTCGACCTGTCTGAGCGCGAATATACGGTGGACACCTTCGTATGCCATGACTGCTCAAACGACTGTGAGATGAACCGAGTGGTCATCGAGGGGCGTGAACCGCTGTACTACGGCAGCCGCTGCGGCAAGTTCGATGTGGACAAGACTCGCAAACGCAAGTCTGACATGCCCGACCTGTTCGCAGAGCGCGAGAAGATGCTGCTGCACTCCTACGAGCCGACTGCAGAGCCGACCGATGATGCGCCCCGCATCGGCGTGCCCCGCGCACTGATCTTCCATGACCTGTACCCGTTTTTCCATGCGCTGCTCAGCGAGCTGGGCTGCCGCATAGTGCTTTCGAACCGCACCAACAAAAGCATCATCCACGAGGGCGCGGAGCGGTCAGTTTCTGAGACCTGCTTCCCGGTGAAGATCGCACTGGGGCACATCATAAATCTGGTGCGCGACAAGGAAATAGACTACATCTTCCTGCCCAGCGTCATAAACCTGAAGAAGAAGACGGCGACGATGACCGACAGCTTCGTCTGCCCGTACTCGCAGGGCCTCCCATACCACAGCCGTGCAGCGGTGGACTACGACGCCTACGGAGTGCCGGTGCTGGCGCCCAGAGTGTACTTCCAGTACGGCCACAGACATCTGATGCAGGCCTTCGGCGAGATGGCGCGCACGCTGGGCAAATCCCGTGCTGAGCTAAGCCGGGCGCTGAAAGCGGCTCAGGACGCACTCGATCGCTTCCAGCAGTCAGCACAGAAGCGTGGCCGCCAGGTGCTGGCCGAGCTGCCGGATGATAGCTATGCGGTGGTCATCGTCAGCCGCTCCTACAACGGCTGCGACCCGGGCGCAAACCTGGAGATACCACGCAAGCTGCGTGACATGGGCGTGCTGCCCATACCCATGGACTTCCTGCCGCTCGATGATGTGGAGCTGCCTACTGACTGGTGGAACATGTACTGGCGCTACGGCCAGCATATCCTGTCAGCCGCCGAAATCATCGCCGAAGACCACCGCCTCTATCCGGTGTATATCACCAACTTCGGCTGTGGGCCTGACTCCTTCATCTCCCACTTCTTCCAGGACCGGCTGGGCGGCAAACCCTGTCTGATCATCGAAGTGGACGAGCACTCGGCCGATGCGGGCATGATCACCCGCTGTGAGGCCTTCCTCGACAGCATCGAATCCACGCGTGGCGTCGGTCATAAACCGGGACGGCACCTGCGCCCGCTGAGCTACGAGAAGAGCACCGAACGCACTATGCTGATCCCGAACATGAGCATCCATGCCTACGGGCTGGCCGCAGCGTTCGAAGCCTGTGGCGTCTCGGCCGAGGTGCTGCCTGAACCCGATGAGGAAACGCTGGTGCATGGTCGCCGCTGGACCTCCGGAAAAGAGTGCTTCCCGGCCGTCGTCACCACCGGTGACATGGTCAAATTCGCGCTGCAACCTGACTTCGACCGTGACCGCTATGCCTTCTTCATGGGCGGATCCGGCGGGCCGTGCCGCTTCGGGCAATACAACGCACTGCAGCGGATGACTCTGGATGACCTGGGCTTCGAAGATGTACCTATCTTCGCCCCTAACCAGGCCTCCAAGTTCTTCGGCGATACCAGCCTCATAGACAAGAAATTCCTGCGTCGGGGCTGGCAGGGCATCGTCGCCATGGACATGCTCTACAAGGCGCGACTGGAAATCAAGCCGTATGAGATCACTGCTGGCCAGACCGAGCAGGTCCTGCTAGAGTGCCGCGATCTGGTGTACGATGCACTGGCCTCAAGCCGTGACGTGATAGCGGCCCTGGAGCAGTCAGTCGAGCGCTTCGCAGCCATCCCCACCGACCGCTCAGTACAAAAGCCTGTCATCGGCGTGACCGGTGAGTTTTATGTCCGCTTCAACGACTTCTCGAACCAGAACGTCATCGAGCAGGTCGAAAATCTCGGTGGTGAGGTGTGGATTGCGCCTGCGTTCGAGTGGTTCCTGTACCGCAACTTCCGCCGCGACATGCGCGCAGGCCTCGATGGTGACTGGCTGCTGCGGCTGAAAAACGCTATGATGGACAAGCTTATGCGCCGCGATGAGCACACACTGGCGGTGCCCTTCACCGAGCTGCTGCAAAACGCGCTGGAGCCCTCCAGTGCCGAAGTGCTGGAGATGGCCGAACCGTACATCCACTGCAGTTTCGAGGGCGAGGCCGTCATGACCATCGGCAAAGCGGTGGACTTCGCCGACAAGGGCCTCGCAGGCCTGATCTCCATCATGCCCTTCACCTGTATGCCGGGCACCATCTCACATGCGGTGATGCGCCTGGTGCGCGAGGACAAGGATGGCATACCGACCCTGAACATGGTCTACGACGGCTCCGAGCAGGCCACTGCCCTCACCCGGCTGGAAGCCTTCATGTACAGCGCCCGCGAGTACATGAGAAGCCGACAGGGAAGGCTGCCGCAGGAAGCCGACGCAGCAGGGCACTGAGCCCGCGTGGCACCCCGGCAGCAGCCCTGACAAGTGAGTCCTGCCCACCTGCTGCCGCGCGGTGAGTGTGCTGTGGCCCGGCGAGGCGGGGGGACGTGGGGAGATGGGTGCAGGCCCGAAGCACCTCTACATGCGGCTCACAACCATAGGGCCGCTGTGCGACAGCCTCCGGACAGCGGCCAACGTGTCACTCCCCGCACACCGCCACGCCACGTCACTGCGGAGTGTACACCACCGCCAGCACGATGAGCATGGCCGTAGTCACTGGATAGCATCAGAAGTGCGACAGCCTGCAGCAGGGCACTGAGCCCGCGTAGCACCCCGGCAGCAGCCCTGACAGGAGCACTGTGCGCCTGCTGCCGCGTGGTGACTGCGATGTGGCCCGGCGATGCGATGGGACGTGGGGAGATAGGTGCAGGCCCGAAGCACCTCTACATGCGGATGACGACTATAGGGCCGCTGTGCGGCAGCCTCCGGGCAGCGGCCAGCGTGTCACTGCCCACACATCGCCACGTCACTGCGGAGCGTACATCACCGTCAGCACGATGAACGTGATGCCGATGACTGACAGGGCCAGAAACGCCAGCATAAGCAGCAGGTCGCGACGCCCCACATCCTCGGGCTGGTCGAATTGGTGGTGTATGAGGGCGCTGATGATCACCACCGCCACCAGACTGCCCACCAGTAGCCAGCCATAGCGAAACATCACGGCAGCCAGCAGGATGGCCGGCGCCAGCACCATCAGCGCCAGGAGTGTCCACCTCATAGGGCTGACTGGCTCAGCTATCCGGGGCCGCCCCAGGCCCGGCAAGTCGTAGTAGCCACGATACTCCGGTGGCAGGGCCGCCTCCAACCGATCTGCTACACCCCTGCAGCCATACGTGGTGCACCGTCCGTTTTCGTACCAGCAACTACTATGATGCGGAGTGAGGCACAGTTTGCACACCGTCACCCGGTCCGCAGCGGTGATGGCAAACCGGCAGTAGGGGCATATCTTGCCCACATATGCAGCCTGACCAGAGCCCGCGTGCTGCTCATCTGTGGTATCGGCTGCCGCCATCATGGTACTCCCCTGCTTCACGATATGTAGGCTACATGCGAGTATGGCAGCCTCTGTGGTACGGCCCCGAGCACCCACTTTTTCGCTTCCATCAACGCAATTCCTGCCGTCCGCAATTGCCACTGCCTTTCGCTTTGTGGTAAAATAACACTATCAATTGTACCCAGGTGCCAGAAAAATGGGTCTGGCGCAACACATCTGGCAGGCTATCTGCATAGTATCTCTAGTGCACTATCTATCCTATCTATGACTCAATCACCAGCCAAAACTCTTCACAGTCCGAGGATGCGCAGGCTTTACTCGGACGCTACAGCGATGCGCGAACTGGCTCAGGCTAGCGACCTGATCCAAATCGCGCCGGGCGGCGATCCGCCCGACCGATATCGGGTACTGTTTCGCTGCCATGGCCTGGCACTCGCTGAAGGTGAGAGTACGCCGCATGTGACGGACCGCCACATCTGCGACATCTACCTGCACAGGGACTATCCGCAGCGACCGCCGCACATGATCTGGCGCACACCTATCTTCCACCCGAACATACTGCCGCCCGAGCGTGGAGGCGCAGTCTGTATCGGCTCCTGGAGCCCGGCAGAGACGCTTGCCGACCTGGTGCTTCGGATCGGGCAGATGATACAGTACCACAACTATGACTTGCAGGATGCTCTGAACCGGCAGGCAGCGCAGTGGCTGGACAAACATCAGGGCCGGTTTCCTCTGGATGACCGCTCTCTGGCACCGGGTTACTGATGCAAACCTCTCGGAGGCGATAGCGATGACCCGAAGACACCGTCGCGGTATACTGCTCTGGTGCGCGGCCCTGCTGGTAGCCGCCGCAACCATCGGTGCAGCCGACTTCACCATGGCCGTCAAGCAGGTGGACCCGGCAGTAGTCACCATCAGCACTGGCGACCAATCCGGCTCCGGCTTCATCTTCTCCGCCGAAGGATATGTGCTGACCAACCGCCATGTCATCGAAGTTGAGGATGCTGATGGCAAGGCTGTGGTGACTTCCGACCCCATCACGGTCAAGCTGCAAAACGAGGAGACCATCGAGGCTACGATAAGCCACCTGTCAGATGACCATGATCTGTGTGTGCTCAAGACTGCTCGCACTAACCTGCCGACAGTGCAGTTCGTCTCCTCAGACAGGCTGAAGGCCGGGCAGGATGTCGCGGTCATCGGCGCCCCTCTGGGCCTCGAACACTCGGTCACCCATGGTATCATCTCCGCACTATCGCGCGAAATCGAAGGGCGCAGCTACCTGCAGATTGATGCCACTCTAAACGATGGCAACTCCGGGGGTCCGGTGATAGATGAAGACGGTCATGTCATCGGTGTGACCACCAAGGCCACCACCGAAGGGCAGAGTCTGGGATTTGCCATCCCCAGCACTGCAGTCATGCAATTCTTGCAAGCTGAAGATCTCAGCTTCAGCGTGGTACTCGGAGATGCGCCCGCCGCACCGGCTGCCACACCCGAGGCTGAAGCACCAGCCGATGGTGAGCCCACACCCACGCCTGCACCTGCTGCTCCGGCGCCGGAGGCTGACGCCAAACTGCGGATGCCTGCGTCATGGCTGGTGTGGCCTATCATCATCAGCTTCGTCGTGGCGCTTCTGACCGCCATGGTCGTGGGGCTGATCTTCACACGCCGCTCACCGTGCGCCGCAACGCAGCCAACAGTGCCTATGGGGCCCCAGCAGCCGATGCAGCAGCCCATGCCCCCGGCAGCGCCCCAGGCACCTGCTCAACAGCAAGAGGATTTGAGCGATATAGATATAGACTTGCACTAAAAAGGAGGCTCTGAAGTGGGAAAAGTCACAGTCACCATCATGGATACCACGGGCACCAAGTCACAGGAAGCATCTCTGCCGGATGACGCCCCGGTACGTCGCATCATAGCCAAGCTAGTACAGATGCTCAGCCTGCCCACTACCGGACCTGATGGCCAACCGATGAGCTACAAGTTCCATCACAAGGCATCAGGTACACAGCTCACCGACGACCAGACGCTGGCCGACGCAAACGTGCAGGACGGCGACGTGCTACGCCTGCAGCCTGAAATCACCGCTGGATAGATGGGGAAACCCAGGATGACTGAGCCAGATGACCGCGACGGTACTCTCGACCTGACCGCCGATGAAGCGCTCCAGCTCCAGCCGGAGCAGGCCGCTGAAGCCGGAGGCACTGATCCCGGGCAACTGGATGTGGATCTCGAAGAGGATCGCTACCATCGCCTGCGCCTGATCCCCTGGTGGGACCAGTCGCGCCTGCAAAACGCTCGTATGCTGATCGTCGGTGCCGGTGCGCTTGGCAACGAGATACTCAAAAACATCGCGCTTCTGGGCATCGGACGGACCATGATCGTGGATCTCGATATCATCGAAGAGTCCAACCTCACCCGCTCAGTGCTCTTCCGTCTCTCCGACACTGGCCAGGAGAAGGCAGCGGTGGCCGCCCGCTCTGCCATGCAGATAAACCCGGACATCACCGTCGAAGGCCGTAGTGGTGACATCAACTACGACATCGGTCTCGGCGTCTTCTCCGAGATGGACATCGTCTTCGGCGCTCTGGACAACCGCGAGGCGCGCGTGACCATCAACGCGGCGTGCTACAAGCTCGGTATCCCCTTCGTAGATGGCGCCATCGAGGTCACAAACGGCATGGTGCGCGTCTTCACAGCCGCAGAAGATCAGCCGTGCTATGAGTGCACCATGTCAGAGCTGGACTATCAGCTACTGAACATGCGCCGTTCCTGTGCCTTGCTGTCACGCGACGAGATACTCGAGGGCAAGGTGCCCACCACTCCGACCACCGGTTCGGTCATCGCAGGTATGCAGGTGCAGGAGGCCGTGAAGCTGCTGCACGCCGACCGCGAACTGCCGACCCTGTCCGGCAAGGGTTTCTTCTTCAACGGTATGACACATGACTCATATATCATCAACTATCAGCGACGCGAAGACTGTCCGGCACACGAGACACTCGGGGATATCCGCCGTCTGGAGCACCACAGCACTGAGCTGACTCTGGCCGAAGCGCTGGACATGGTGCGCACCGAGGTGTCCCCCAAAGCAGTGCTGGAGTTCCACCGCGAGCTGTGCACGCGCCTGTACTGCCCGCAGTGCGACAGACGTGAAGACTTCTTCGGCTCTCTGGGCAAGCTGACGGTTCGCCAGGCCGAGTGTCCGGAGTGTGGCGGCATGCGCGAACCCGAGCTAACCCACAGTATCACCGGCAGCGAGGACTACCTGGACCGCACTCTGGCGGGTATCGGTCTGCCGCTATATGATATCATCACCGGCCGCGCGGGCTGGGACATGCGCCACTACCTGATCGCCGGTGACCGCCACGACGCACTAGGCAGCATCGCCTGATCTGCCGACCATCACACAGGGGTGCCACATGGAGCAAAAGCCTCCTGATGACAACCAGCACGAGCCGGAGATAGTACTGCAGGCACCGGAGACGCCAGCCAGCCCTGCAAATGCTGAGCCGGCTCTGCCGGTGGTATACATAGCCGAAGAGATCGTGGCACAGATGAGACGCCATACCCGCTCAGACACCTCCCGCGAGGTGGCCGGTGTGCTTCTGGGGGAAGTCAATCCGGAGCGCAACACCGTCATCGTGCATGCCGCCATCGCCGCCCAACATACCGAGGCCTCGCGCGGCAATGTCACTTTCACTCACGACACCTGGGCGCAGATCAACTCAGAAAAAGACAGCAAGTACCCGGACCTGAGCATGGTCGGCTGGTACCACAGCCACCCTGACTTCGGCGTTTTCCTGTCCAGCTACGATACCTTCATCCATCGCAATTTTTTTGGCGCACGATGGCAAATCGCCTATGTACTCGACCCGGTGCGCGGCGATGAAGGCTGCTTCGTCTGGGAAGGAGAGGAGCTAATCCGCGTGCCTGACATCAAGCTGTACATGGACATGAGCGCTCGCGAGCAGACACAAAGCGAGGCGGACAGTGAAGTAGATGGCCAACCCATCCCTTTCACAGCCGCTGCTGACCAGAGACGACGTAGTTCTCGACTGGGCACAGGTGAGAAGTGGGCGCTGGGCCTCGTGACCGTGCTGATCGCCATGACACTGATGCTCCAGATCTACACGGTGGGCGCGATCCAACAGGTGCGAACCGAACTGGGGGTGGTCAGGTCTGAGCTGAGCGCTCTGCCCCTACAGCTTGCCGACATGTCACCTCCGACTGTTCCCAGGCCGGACAGCTCTGCCCCGGATCTGGCCGCACCTGCCCCACCTTTGCAGCCCGAAGCGCAAGTGAAGGCATCAGACGCAAACAATACTGAGATGCTACTATGTGACCGCTATCAGGTACTGCCGGGTGACACTCTGAGCGGCATCAGCCGTCAATTCTATGGTACCCCGGAGAAGGTTGACCTGATAGCGGAGATCAACGGCTTTTCCCGAGACACCGAGCTGCAGGTCGGCAGTATACTTCTGATACCCAGGCTGCCTGACACTGCAGCGCAACCTGACTCGACACCGGAGCTCAAACGATGAACGCCCGTCTACGCAGGCTGTACGCCGACT